>DATNFI010000197.1:0-25340 GCA_035606475.1 Mycobacterium sp.
ACGTTGCCCTTGGATTTGCTCATCTTGCGGCCGAACTCGTCGCGGATCAGTCCGTGCAGAAAGACGTCAGTGAACGGCACCTGCGGGCCCCGCGCTCCGTCGAGCGTGATGACGTCATCGCCACCGACGAACGTGCCGAACATGACCATTCGCGCCACCCAGAAGAACAGGATATCGTAACCGGTCACCAAAACGCTTGTCGGATAGAACTTTTCGATCTCGGGGGTCTGGTTGGGCCACCCCAGGGTGGAGAACGGCCACAGCGCCGACGAGAACCAGGTGTCGAGCACGTCAGGGTCCTGCTCCCAGCCTTCGGGCGGGGTGTCGTCGGGACCGACGCAGACCTTTTGACCGTCCGGCCCGTGCCAGACCGGGATCCGGTGGCCCCACCACAGCTGGCGCGAGATGCACCAGTCATGCATGTCATCGACCCAGGCGAACCAGCGCGGCTCGAGACTCTTCGGGTGAATCACTATGTCGCCGTTGCGGACTGCGTCGCCGGCCGCCTTGGCCAGCGGCCCGACTTTGACCCACCACTGCAGCGACAGCCGCGGCTCGATCGGCTCGCCGCTGCGCTCGGAGTGCCCGACGCTGTGCAGGTACGGACGCTTCTCGGCGACGATGCGTCCCTCGGCGGCGAGCGCTTCGCGGATCTTCACCCGCGCCTCGAAGCGGTCCTGACCGTCGAATTTCGTTCCGGTGTTGGCGATCCGGCCCTTGGTGTCAAGCATCGTCGGCATGGGCAACTTGTGCCGCAGACCGATCTCGAAGTCGTTGGGGTCATGGGCGGGCGTCACCTTGACCGCGCCCGTGCCGAATTCGGGATCGACGTGCCCGTCGGCGACGATCAGAATGCGGCGGTCGATGAACGGGTGCGGCAATGTCTGGCCGACCAGGTGCTTGTACCGGTCGTCGTCGGGATGCACGGCGATCGCGGTGTCGCCCAGCATCGTCTCGAGCCGGGTGGTGGCGACCACGATGTGCGGCTCGTCCTCGTTCATCGAGCCGTACCGGAACGAGACCAATTCGCCCTCGACGTCTTCGTAGTTGACCTCGATGTCGGAAATGGCGGTCTCGAGCACCGGTGACCAGTTGACCAGCCGCTCGGCTTGGTAGATCAAACCGGCGTCGTAGAGCTGCTTGAAGATGGTGCGGACCGCGCGCGACAGCCCGTCGTCCATGGTGAAACGATCCCGGCTCCAGTCGACGCCGTCACCGAGGCGTCGCATCTGGCCGCTGATGGTCCCACCGGACTCCCGCTTCCAGTCCCAGACCTTGTCAACGAACAGTTCCCGGCCGAAGTCCTCTTTCGTCTTGCCGTCGACTGCAAGCTGCTTTTCCACCACGCTCTGAGTCGCGATGCCGGCGTGGTCCATGCCCGGCTGCCACAGCACCTCGTAGCCCTGCATCCGCTTGCGGCGGGTCAGGGCATCCATCATCGTGTGCTCCAGCGCGTGGCCCATGTGCAGGCTGCCGGTCACGTTCGGCGGCGGTAGCACGATCGAATACGCCGGCTTGCCGTTCGTCGGATCCGCGGTGAAATAGCCGGCATCCACCCAGCGCTGATAGATCGCGCTTTCTACCGCGCCCGGGTCCCACGCCTTGGGCAGGTCTTCTGCCCGCGAGTCAGCGGCGCGTTCTGGGCTTGGGGTCACGCGTCAATTCTAGAAAGCACCGACACGTGCGACGAACACCGCCCATCGGGGCGGCGCACAGGCGGCTTTACTTCTTGCCGAACAATCCGCCGAGGATGTCGCCCGCCTTGGAGCCCAGCGCGTTGCCGAGCACGGTGCCCAGCGACTTGTTGCCGCCGGCCATTCCGCCGAGGATGCTGCCGAGCACGTCGTTCAGCGCGCCACCGGAAGCCGCCTCCTCCTTGGCCGGTGCGCTCTTTTGGCCGAGCTGCTTGCCGACATAGGCGAGGACGATCGGAGCCAGGATCGGCAGTAGCTGCTTGAGCAGGTCGCTGTTGCCTCCGCCGCCGCCGGCGAGCGCGCTGGCAACCTGCCCGGCGTCGTTGCCGCCGAAGATCTTTGCGATGGCCTGCAGGCCGTCGGCCTCGTTGACATGGTCGAGGCTCACGCCGCCGTCGAGCAGACCGCTGGCCGCGTGATTGTCGGCCGCGGATTCGATGCTGCTGGCGTGCTCGGGGTCTTGCGCGTTCTCTTGCAGTCCGCCGACGAGCACCGGCACCAGCAGTTGTACCGCCTTATTGACTTCGCCTTCGTCGACGCCGATCTTGCTGGCGATATCACTCGTGGGAATCTGAGACAGAAGATCTTCAAGGCCAGACATGGACCCGTCCACCTAACGTTGCTGGGATGGTTTGGTTCGCAGAACTGACCCTAGCCCAGCTGATCTTGTCCGACAGGAATTCTTTCCAGAGCAGATCGATACGTCAGCGGTGCATCAAGCGCGCCGTCTCCAGGGAGACCTCCGCGGCCGGGAATCGCGCCATTAGTGCGTCCCCCATCGCGGCCGCCGGGGTCAGCACCCCGTGCAGGTCGGAGAGCGCGTCGCGGTCCGTCGCCAGCGCCAGGCCGCTTTCACCCAGCAACACCGCGGTGGCGTTGTATCCGGGGTCGCCTTGTTGGGCCATGGTGGCGACATAGCGGGCACCGGAGGTCGTGGCGGTGTACGTCTCCACCCGGTAAAAGCCGCGCTCGCGAACGGCTTCGCTCGGTCCGGTGCCGGGTTTGGGTAGCGCGCGATCCACCAGTTTGCGAGGCAACAGCCGGAAGTAGCGGCTGCCGAGTGCCGAGACGACGTTGCCGATTCCGCTGACGACCGCTGAGACGACCGGCGCCAGCGCCGACGAGCCGACGTTCATGTGCTCGCTGTAGCGAAACCGCCGTCCGTAGGCATAGTCCTGTAATGCGTTGCTGCGGCGTACAACTCGCGTGTTAGACGGTGCCATCATGAATCCCGCGGTCCACAGGCCGGTCAGCTCCGGCGCGATCTGACGGCCGCGCCGCAGCGGCAGATCGGGCTGCGCACCGAGTTCGGGTTCGGCATCTCGGTCTGGACTCAGCGTGTATGGGTCGGCGACTTGACGGCGTACATCGGGATCTCTCGACACTGCGTCCAGCACCTCCACGCCCGAGGCGATCGTGCCGCCGGAAAGCCCGCCAGACATCGACCGAACGACGAAGTCGGTGTCGACGAGTTCACCGCTGCCGTCTGCGCGGGCTCGGCGGTAGAGCGCGTAGACGGTGAGATCCGAAGGGATGGAGTCGAATCCGCACGCGTGCACAATCCGTGCGCCGGTGTCTTGAGCCTGTTTGTGGTAGAGGTCGATACTCTCGCGCATGAACGGCGGCTCGCCGGTGAGGTCGGCGTAATCGGTTCCGGCGGCCGCGCACGCCGCCACCAACGGCAGGCCGTAGCGGCTGTAGGGCCCGACGGTGGTGACCACCACCTGCGTCTGCTTCGCCATGGCATCAAGGGTCTTCGGCGACGACGCGTCGGCGCTCAGCAGCTGCCACGACTGTGCCGACTCCCCCAGTGTGTCGCGGATCGCCCGCAGACGGTCGGTCGAGCGGCCGGCCAGCGCGATTCGCGCCTTGCCGCCCGCCCTGGCCAGGTATTCGGCTGTCAACTTGCCGACGAAGCCCGTTGCCCCATACAGGACGATGTCGTATTCGCGCGTTGCAGTCACGGGCGCGACGCTACTCCCAGCGCCTCCGGCCATTCGCCGCTTTGCCCCAGCACGTGCTCGGCCAGGAAGGCGAACACCGCCTGGTACCAGAGCTTGGCGTGCTGCGGCGCGAGCACCCAGTGGTCCTCGTTTGGGAAGTACAGGAATCGATGCGGGCTGCTGCCGTCTTCGGCGGCCGGCAGCGCCGAGGAGGCCAGCAGCTCGTACCAGAGGCGGAGACTTTCGCCGATCGGCACGCGATAGTCCAAGCCGCCGTGGATGACCAGCATCGGTGTGCTGATGTTGGCGACGAAGTGATGCGGCGAGTTGGCTGCCGTCATCTCCGGTGTCATCTCGCGGCGCCAGTAGTAGGCGGTGTCGGTGGTCGGCCCGAACTGGTCGAGCGCCCACAGGCTGGCATGAGTCACGATCGCGGCAAAACGGTTGGTGTGGCCCGCAATCCAATTGGCCATGTATCCGCCGAACGAGCCACCCATCGCGGCCGTCCGGCTCGCGTCGACGCGCGGATGCGCGCACGCCGCCTCGGTAGCCGCCATCAAGTCGTCGAATGGTGGTCCGCCCCAGCCGCGCTGGATGAAGTCCTGCCCGTAGCCCGTCGACAGCGCCGGATCGGGCAGCAGCACCGCGTAGCCTTTCGCGGCCATCAGCCACGGATTCCAGCGCCAGGCCCAGTCGTTCCAGCTGTCCAACGGGCCACCGTGCACCCAGAGCAGCAGCGGGGCCGGTGACTCGCAGTCGGGCAGCACCAACCACGATCGCACCGTCGTACCGTCGGTGGTCGTCGCGGCAATCTCGGTCAATGTCCCTGGTAGCGTGGGCAAGTCGAGGCACGGCAGCATCATGATCGCGCCGTCGGGATCGATCCGGGCGGGATGTGGCGGTGTCGCATACGAACTCCGCAACGCGTAGAGCACGCCGCCGGGCGCGGCGACGACATCGGTGTAGGCGAAATCGTCCTCGGTGAGCTGGCTGACCGTCGATGTCGCGACGTCGACCGCGAATATCGGTGCGCGACCGTTCTGGTCGGCGGTGACGATCAGCGTCGCACCGTCGCTGGACCAGGTGATCGAGCTCGGCCGACGATCCCATCCCGGCGCCAACGGTCGCGGCGGCTCACCGAACCGCATGTGCTGCAACGTCATTCGCGGGGCACACTCCGATGTGGAGATGGTATCCCGGGTAAACGCCACGGCCGTGCCATCAGGAGCGATCGCAGGATGGTCCAGGCTGGCGCCGGGATCGTCGGCGATGACGCGGCGCTCTCCGGACGCCAGGTCGATCCGCATCAGCACCGAGCGTTGGGTCGGACCGGGCCCCGTGAGCTGCCATGTGGTGACAAGGAAGCTGCCGTCGGCGCTGATGTCGAATTCGGCGTCACCGAAGCCGGCTGCGAGCAGGGCAGCCCCGGGATCCGGTGTCAGGTCGCGCGGTCCGTTGGCGTCGAGCAGATGCGGTTCATCCGGGCCGATGTCCTTGTTCCAAAAGCGCACCGGATAGTCCGTGTGCAGGATCGCCGTCACCTTGCCGTCCTCGCGCAGATCCCGCAGCCGGCGATCGTCATCGACGTCGCGGGCCGCCGGGAGCATCGCGGCGCCGATGACGGTTGTCTCGGCGGCGCGGGCGCTTCGCACCGCGCCGATCGCGCTCGGCATGCTCGCAACCTCGACCGCCTCGCCACCCCCGGCCGGCAACCGCCACAGCGAGGCGGGCGGCGTGGCGTCGGCGTTGTCGGCCTTGTCGGCGGCGTCGGCGTTGTCGGCCTTGTCGGCCTTGTCGGCCGTCGGCCGCGACGAGAGGAACAGGAGGTCGCCGTCGGCGGTGAAGGCGGGCGACGACTCGCCGTTGGCGCTGCGGGTCAGCCGGTGGGCGGGGCGCTGCCCGGCCGGGTCGAGCTCCCAGACGGCGCTGACGTAGCCGTTGCGCCGGTCGTTGAGTTCGGCCACCGTGGTCACCACCCGGGAGCCGTCGACCGACACGGCGAGACCGGAAATGCGGGGCAGCGCCAGGTAATCGTCGAGGTTGTCGAATGCCGATGAGGTCATGAGTCGTTGGTAACACAACCTGTCACGGGTTCAGCCGGCCCACACGTCCTCGACATAGTGGTCGGACTCGACGAGCCCGTTCAGCCAGTCGCGGGCCTGCCCATCGTCAGCGCCCGTCCGCGCCCGATAGATGTCGATAAACGACCTGCGCACCGACGGTGCCATGTGGGCACCGTCGCCGCACACATAGACGTGCGCATCCCTGGCCGGGTCGCCTAGCAGGCTCCACACCTCGTCGGCATCCGCGGCGATCCGGTCCTGTACGTAGCGGACCCCGTCCTGCGGTGCGCGGGAGAAGGCGGGCCGCATCCGCACGACACCGATAGCCTCGGCCTGCTCGAACCGGTCTCGGAAGATGTAGTCGACTTCCGGGTCGCGCACCCCGAAGAAGCACAACGCGGGTTGCACCGGCGCCCCGGCGCGTTGTGCGGCGAGTCGATCACCGAGGAAACCGAGGAACGGCGCGACGCCCGTTCCGGCGCTGACCAGGATGACGTTCTTGGCCGGATCGGCTCCGGCCCGGAATGCCTGGCGGGCCGGGTCCACCCGCGCCCGGACCGATTGTCCGGGCTGGACTGTCGCAAGATAATTGGATGCAACACCTTTGAACAAACCGTGACCGGACCGGGCCGGCGCATCGAGCACGCTGACGACCAGTCCAACCGTGCGTGGTGACAGCATTGACGACGACGCGATCGAATAGTGCCTCGGCGCCATCGGGTCGAGTAGTTCGAGAAGTTCTGCACCGGTGAGAACGCACGCCGGGTAGTCGTCGAGGCACTCGAACACGCTGAGCGGGCAGCCGTCTGGAGCGTCGCTTAGTTCGGTCAGACGCCGGGCCTGCGCAGGATTGCTGTTGGCCGCCGCGAGACGACGTAATTGACTGCGCGTCACAGGTTTCCGCAATTCGACGAAGTGCGTGAGCAGTTCGCGTGCGCTGACCTCGCGGTCCAGCGCGATGAGCCGCCGCGAGCTGCGCCGAGGATTAATCGACAGCCTCAGTTCGGGATCGATGCCGATTTGAGCCAACACCGCCTCGACCAGCTCCGGCGGGTTGTCGGCCATCACCGTGAGGTGATCACCTGTCTGGTAGTCGATGCCGTCTGGAAGGTCCACGCGCACACTGGCTTTGGCTTGACCCAGGCCGGGGCTGACCAGTTGATCGTTCTCGACGATGGTCATTGGAATCACCGAAGACCGCGCATCTATTGCCGTGGTCACCGGACCGACGATCCGGCGCAGCTCGTAGAGCGGTTCGGCGGCATCGGTCAGTGGCGCGGCGTCGGGGTCGCCGAACAGTTGGGCCAGCGACGCCCACAATGCGCCGGAGAACTCCTCGACCGTGCCGACCAGATCACCCGAGGTGTCGGCTTCGGCATGCGGGATCAATCGGTTGGCGTTCAGCTCGGCGAGGCGCTCGTCGATCCGCCGCGGGATCGCCTGGTAGGTGTCCGCCCAGTTATGGTCTCCCACACCCAGAACCGCGACGCTGGGCACCGGTTTCAGCGCGGTATTCGTGTCAAGCAGCCAGGCCAGGAAGGCACGCGCATCGTCGGTCGGCTGTCCATTGTAAGAGGACGCGATGATCGCAACGGCCTCGGCTTCGGGGAAGCCGCCGACAGCGTCGTCGAGTGGTGCCACCGTGGCCACGCAGCCGAGCGCCGTTGCGTCGTCGGCGAATTGACGGGCCAACGCACGGCACGTGCCGAGGTTGGAGCCGTGGAAGATGGCCAGCCTGGTGCCTTTCGTGATCGCTGTTGGATGTTGTGGTTCGTTCTGTCCAGCGGTGGCCTCGAGGCGCGCCGCAACGGCACGGCGATCCTGCGGGGTGCGCCGAATCAGATCGAGCCGGAACCCGACCGGCCGACGACTGGTCGGGGTTTCCCATTGCGGCACATAGTGATAGGTGTCGATTAGCCGGTAGCGATGGACCAGCCGGGCCAGCGCCATGGCGGCCTCATGGAGCGCGAATTGGCGGCCGATGCATGATCGCGCACCTGATCCGAACGGTTTGAACAACGCGGCCGGCCGCGACGCTGAAGCTTCGGGAGCGAAACGGCCGGGGTCGAAGAATTCGACGTTGTCGCCCCAGCCCTGCTGGCGGTGCAACGCGCCGGTGAGCACGGTGACCGCCTCTCCGCGCCTAATCGGGTACTTGCCGCCGATGATGGTGTCTTCCAGGGCCATTCGATCGAAATGCAGCACCGGCGGAGACAGCCGCAGGGTTTCCTCGATGACCTGCCGCAGATAGGTCAGCTTGCCGATGTCGTCGTAGCCGGGCAGGTAGTCGTCGTCGGCGCCGAAGACGGTGTCCACCTCGGCCTGGACCTGATGCAGCACCGCCGGATCGCTGACGATGTTGTAGAGCGCGTTGGGCATGAGCTCCGACGTCGTCAGCTGACCAGCGATCAGGAAAGTCAGGATCTGATTGCGGATGTTGGCCGTCTCCAGCACCGGGGTGCCGTCTGGATTCTGTTGCAGCATCAGCGTCAACAGATCTTCGAAATCACCGTCGCGCGATCGGTGCTCGGCGATCAGCCCGTCGATGAAGCCGTGCAACGTATTCACTTCGCGTTCGAACACCGGTGTTGTCGAGCCAGCACCCAACTCCCCCAGCGCCGTTGTGAAGCTTTGTGGGATCGGAGCCAGGCCGGGGCAGTCGAAAGAGTCGAAGCGCGAACCGAATCCGGCGAGGGCAACGGTGTCCATCGCCAGCTTTTGCAAGTCGGTCGACACATCCACCGGTCCGACTCCGACGCTGGCATCCCAGCGTTCTATCAGTGTGCAGTTGATGTCCAGCATCGCGCGGTGATACGCGCGAAGGCCCGCGTAACTGAAGCCCGGCAGCAGGACGTCGTGGGCGCGCTGCCAGTTCAGTTCGCCGTGGTAACACGTGAACAAGCCGTCGCCTGCTAGCGGTCGTACTCGGGCAAGAGTCGCCGTGAGGTTCTTGGCGAATCGGCTTTCGTCGCACAGCTCCGATACCAGCTCCAGTGAGCACACATAGAGCTTCCTGAATCCGCCGTTGAAATCTGAGTAGAAGATCGGACCGTGCAATTCACCCAATACGTCCACGGGTAATGCGCGGGGCCGGCCGAGTAGTTGACCAGGGCCGGGCAACGGCCCCTCGGCCGACGGGATTTCGGGAAGGTCCGGTGGTGACGACACGCGGAACTCGGTCACGCGGGCAGCATAAATTTCGCGGCGGTGTTTAGGTCGGGATTAGCCGACGGGGCAAAAGTCCCTCGAGCGACGCCAACGGCGGTGGCGGGCCTGAGCCCGGCCACCGCCGTTAGTGGTAATTCGTTTGGTCAGCCGCGACGGCCGCAGACCGGCCAGGCGCCGATGCCCTGCGAGTGCAGCACATTCTCGGCCACCCGGATCTGCTCCTCACGGCTTGCGCCGTTCGCCGATCCCGAGCCGCCGTTGGCGTGCCAGGTGCTCGGCGTGAACTGCAGACCGCCGGAGTAACCGTTGCCGGTGCTGATCCCCCAGTTGCCACCGGACTCGCACGCGGCGATCGCGTCCCAGTTGACGCTGTAGGCCCGCTTCACGGGCGCCGGGGCCGGTTCGGGGGCCGGAGCGTCAGGCGCCGGAGCCGGCGCCTCGGGTGCGGGCGGAGCCTCGGGGGCCGGAGCCTCCGGGGCAGGCGGAGCCTCAGGCGCCGGAGCCGGGGCTTCCGGGGCCGGCGCAGGAGCGGCTTCCGGCGCGGGCACCGCGTCGGCGACCGGCGCGGCGTTAGGGGCGTCCGGGGCGGGCGGAGCGTCCGGCGTCGCCGGAGCCTCGCCGTCAGGGGCCGGAGCCGGCACGAAGCCGGCCAGCTCGATAGGCGACTGGGCGTTCACGGCCACCCGCTCGAAATCAGCGGAGGCGATCGCGTTGGACAGGCTCAGCGGGGCGGAAGCGAGCACCGCAGTGAGCGCAGCCATCCGAAGCGTCTGGCGGACGTTCTTCAACATCGTTCCTTTCGCGGATGCGCGCGCCGAAGCAAGCCCAACGGTGTGGGCTGGTTGCCGGTTTATCGGCGGTTGGATACTTCGAATCGCACCGTCTCGTTCAGGCACGACAGCCGGGGCGTCAGCCAACACCGGGCGGTAGCCCGGTGGCCGCACGGGGGCGTCATCGCCGTCCGCTGCCCCCGCTCACACGCGGGTACGTGGTTTCGATCTTTTATTCCCTTTTCAGGTCGCATCGGACCGTACGAGATGCGCGCCGCCCGCGTCATCTCGTGACACGCCGGCGCGCGTCGCCGGTAACAGCTTGATCACGGGTCGCCCAGCTCGCCGTTCCGCTGGTCACCGCTGCGTTTGTCGCGGGCGTCAGTACTTTGTTCGCGGGCTCGTATGGTGAGTCAAATCACGCAGTTTTTGTGAGCTGCGCCACCGGCTTTCGGCGTTGAGAGCGAGTCCGCCGCGCCACTCTCCCCTACCCGCGTTGCGTACCAGAAGTTATCAACGTCACACGTGAGCTTGGCGTGCCGCAATCGCTTGCAGCGCCCAAATACCTTGTGCCCGTGAGGAAATAGCCTCAGGCGTTCGACAGGCTCCGCGAATCGGCGTCGGAGATCATGACTCGCTGCGAATCGACCCGAGCGATCAACGCGGCGATGTTCCGTTCGCCTGCAGCGACGAGATCGTCTACCACAGCGGCCAATTCGGTGCGATACACCGCCGCCAGGTAGTGGTTCGCGCCGTCCCACGGCAACACGATGTCGGCGTCCACAGCGGCCGCGCGGGCCACCAGGACGTCGATCACGTCTGGGTCGAGGAGCTCCGCATCAACGGAGCACACGAACGCGTACTTCGCGCCGGCCGCAGCGGCGGCGCGCAGTCCACGGCCGACCGCGGACAGCTGTCCGTGGCCGCGCACGTCGTCGCGCACAACCTGTGCCGGGAGTTCTGGTAGCGACTGTCCTGGCGAGGTCACCACGAAGATGGGCTGGCACCGCTGCGCGACGATGGTCACGACGTGTTCGACCGCCGTCATGCGTCCGTCGCGAATCTGCTTGAGCGCCTTGGCGCGACCCTCCCAGGGTGATTCGCCCGCAGCCAACACCACACCGGCGGGCGAAGCCGGCTTGCCCGTCGCGGTCATCTCAGTTCACAGTCCAGGTGTCACGCCCGTGCAGCAGCGACTGCAACGCGGCGCGGTCGAAAGGCTTGGATTCCTGCGCGGCCTGGATCTGTGACCGCGCAGCGTCGTCATAAGTGGGCCTGTTGACCTGACGGAAGATCCCCATCACCGTGTGCTCGAGGTTCTGCTGCGACAGTCGCGAAAGCGCGTAGGCGTACGCGGAGTCGTCGGCATGCGCATCGTGCACGACGATCTCGTCGACCTTGACGTCGGCGGTCTTGGCGACTTCGAGGCCGTAGCCGGATCGCACGACGCAGTATTCGTCGCCTGAGCCGAAGACGATCGGCTCGCCGTGATGCACGCTGATCACTCGCTCTTCGGCACCTTCTTTACGCAGCGCATCGAACGAGCCGTCGTTGAAGATCGGGCAGTCCTGCAAAATCTCGACGAGTGCCGAGCCTCGGTGCGCGGCCGCGGCACGCAGCACCTCCGAGAGGCCCTTGCGATCCGAATCCAGCGCGCGGCCAACGAAACTCGCCTCGGCGCCCAGCGCCAGCGAGACCGGGTTGAACGGTTGGTCTAGTGAGCCCATCGGCGTCGACTTGGTGACCTTGCCGACCTCGGAGGTCGGCGAGTACTGACCCTTGGTCAACCCGTAGATCCGGTTGTTGAAGAGCAGGATCGTCAGGTTGATGTTGCGGCGCAATGCGTGGATCAGGTGGTTACCACCGATCGACAGCGCGTCGCCGTCACCGGTGACGACCCAGACGGACAGGTCTTCCCGCGAGAGCGCCAGGCCCGTCGCAATCGCCGGTGCACGACCGTGGATGGAGTGCAGACCATAGGTTTCCAGGTAGTACGGGAACCGGCTCGAGCACCCGATGCCGCTGACGAAGACGATGTTCTCGCGCCGTAATCCCAACTCGGGCAAGAAGTTTCGCATCGTGTTGAGAATGACGTAGTCGCCGCAGCCGGGGCACCAGCGGACCTCTTGGTCGCTGGTGAAGTCCTTGGCTTTCTGCGGTTGATCCGTGGTGGGCACGCGGCCGTGCCCGGACAGCATGTCCGTCAGGCCCAGGTCCGTGCCGATCAGGTCAGTCATCGCCCACCTTGCTCCCTGCTCCAACCGTGGCCGCCGCCAATCTCGCGACCATCGTCTTGTCTTGCTCGATTTCGGCCAGCGTCCCGCCCAACGCCGCGCGGATGACGCGTCCGATCTCGTCGGCCAGGAACGAGACGCCCTGAACCTTCGTCACGGACTGCACGTCGACCAGATACTTTCCGCGCAGCAGCAGCGCCAGCTGACCCAGGTTCATCTCCGGGCACACCACCTGCGGGTAGCGCCGCAGCACCTCGCCCAGGTTGGCCGGGAACGGGCGCAGGTTGCGCAGGTGCGCGTGAGCGACCTTCACGCCGCCGCGCCGCGCGCGCCGGCAGGCCTCCCCGATCGGGCCGTAGGAGCTACCCCACCCAATCAGCAACAGCTCGGCGTCACCGGTCGGATCGTCGACCTCCAAGTCGGGAACCGAGATCCCTTCGATCTTGGCTTCGCGCAACCGCACCATCAGGTCGTGGTTGGCCGGGTCGTAGGAGATGGCCCCGGTACCGTTGGCGGATTCCAGACCACCAATCCGGTGTTCGAGCCCGGGGGTACCCGGAACGGCGAACAACCGAGCCAGCGTCTCCGGGTCGCGCGCGTAGGGCTGGAACGGTTCGTCGGGGTTGGCGAAGGTGTGCTGAATGGGTTGCAGCTCTTCGACATTCGGGATCCGCCACGGCTCGGAGCCATTGGCGATCGCGCCGTCCGACAGGATCAGCACCGGGGTGTGGTACCCCACCGCGATGCGCACTGCCTCCAGCGCGACGTCGAAGCAGTCCGACGGCGAACGAGGGGCCAGCACGGCCACCGGCGACTCGCCGTTGCGTCCGTAGAGCGCCTGCAGCAGGTCGGCCTGCTCGGTCTTGGTCGGCAGGCCGGTCGAGGGCCCACCGCGCTGCACGTCGATGACGATCAGCGGCAACTCGGTCATCACCGCGAGGCCCAGGGCTTCGGACTTCAGCGACAGCCCGGGCCCCGAGGTGCTGGTGACGCCGAGCGCACCACCGTAGGAGGCGCCCAAAGCCGCGCAGATACCGCTGATTTCGTCTTCGGCCTGGAAGGTCAGCACGTTGAAGTTCTTGTGCTTGGACAGCTCGTGCAGGATGTCCGAGGCCGGCGTGATCGGGTAGCTGCCCAGCATGACCTGGAGGTCGGCCAGCTGACCGGCGGCGACGATGCCGTAGGCCAGCGCGGTGTTGCCCGAGATCTGCCGGTATTCACCGGGCGGCAGCTTCGCCGGCGACACCTCGTAGGTGACCGCGAACGCCTCGGTGGTCTCGCCGTAGTTCCAGCCCGCCTTCAGCGCCAGGACGTTCGCCTCCGCGACGTCGGGCTTGCGGCCGAACTTCTCTTTGATGAACAGCTCGCTGGGCTCGATCGGCCGGCCGTACATCCACGACAGCAGGCCCAGCGCGAACATGTTCTTGGCGCGCTGACCGTCTTTCTTCGAGGCGCCGATGACCTCGACGGCGCCGAGGGTCAGCGTGGTCATCGGGACGGCCTCGACCTTGTAATCGGAGAGCTCGCCGGTCTCCAGCGGGTTGTTGTCGTAGCCCACCTTGGCGAGGTTGCGCTTGGTGAATTCGTCGGAGTTGGCGATCACCAGGCCACCGATCGGCAGGTCGGTGATGTTGGCTTTCAGCGCCGCGGGGTTCATCGCGACCAGGACGTCGGGCCGGTCACCGGCGGTCAGGATGTCGTAGTCGGCAATCTGAATCTGGAACGACGAGACGCCGGGCAGGGTGCCCTGTGGAGCGCGGATCTCGGCCGGGTAGCTCGGCTGGGTGGCCAGGTCGTTACCGAAAAGCGCTGCCTCGGAAGTGAATCGGTCGCCGGTGAGCTGCATACCGTCACCGGAGTCTCCCGCGAAACGGATGACGATCTTTTCCAGTTTCTGCGGTTTTCTCCGGCTGGGGCGCGCCGTGTTGGCTCCGTTTCCGTTCGGACCCACGTCGCCGCCTCCCGTAGCTGTTCACCGCCCCGGCATGTGGTCGAAACCCGAGCGAATCGTCCGAGTACAGCCCCGACCGATTTTTATGTCACTGGCGGTACCGATTATTGCACTTCTCTTAGGGATTCATGGACGGCCGTCCATACCCCCACGCTACCGCTTATCGCCCAAAATGCGAGGTCAGACACACAGGATCAATATCAGCAAAGACGAAGTGTGGTGTTGGTCACTTTGCTGGGCCGCAAAGTCTAAGAAAGCGAAGTTACGCATGAGTAACGTTTGCTAGCGATCCGCCTCCCCCATTTGGGGGAGGCCGTCAGCCTGGGCTAACCCGCCTTTTCGGGCCCCCTTGGGCCCGGTTTCGGGCATGGCCGTGGCGTACAGCGCGAGGCCCGCCGCGGCGATCATTCCCAGCGACATGAAGGCCGCGCGGTCACGGACGCGAACCCGATCAGACCGCGTCAGCGGCATCGGCGCTCAGGGTTTATCGGGCTACTACGCGCTCTTGTCGCGGCGCTCGGCCCGCGACGGCTTGCGCGGCACGATCGTCGGCAGCACGTTGTCCTGCACGGTCTCCTTGGTCACCACGACCTTGGCCACGTCGTCACGGCTGGGGATGTCGTACATCACCGGCAGCAGCACTTCTTCCATGATCGCGCGCAGTCCGCGGGCCCCGGTGCCGCGGTGGATCGCCTGCTCGGCGATCGCCTCCAGGGCGTCCTGGCTGAACTCGAGTTCGACGTTGTCCATCTCGAACAGCCGGGTGTACTGCTTGACCAGGGCGTTCTTGGGCTCCGACAGGATCGTGACCAACGACTCCATGTCCAGGTTGGTCACCGACGCGACCACCGGCAGACGCCCGATGAACTCCGGGATCAGGCCGTACTTGATCAAGTCTTCGGGCATGACCTCGGCGAAATGGTCCTGGGTGTCGATCTCCGCCTTGCTGCGCACCTCGGCGCCGAAGCCGAGGCCACGCTTGCCGATGCGGTCGGAGACGATCTTCTCCAGCCCGGCGAAGGCGCCGGCCACGATGAACAGCACGTTGGTGGTGTCGATCTGGATGAACTCTTGGTGCGGGTGCTTGCGACCGCCCTGCGGGGGCACCGAAGCCTGCGTGCCTTCGAGGATCTTCAGCAGCGCCTGCTGGACACCCTCACCGGAGACGTCACGGGTGATCGAGGGGTTCTCGCTCTTGCGGGCGATCTTGTCGACCTCGTCGATGTAGATGATGCCGGTCTCGGCGCGCTTGACGTCGTAGTCGGCGGCCTGGATCAGCTTGAGCAGAATGTTCTCGACGTCTTCACCGACGTAGCCGGCCTCGGTCAGCGCGGTGGCGTCGGCGATCGCGAACGGGACGTTGAGCATCTTGGCCAGCGTCTGGGCCAGGTAGGTCTTTCCGCAACCGGTGGGTCCCAACATCAAGATGTTGGACTTGGTCAGCTCGACTGCCTCGCCGGATCGGGAGTCGCGCCCCTTCTCGCCGGCCTGGATTCGCTTGTAGTGGTTGTAGACCGCGACGGCCAGGGTGCGTTTGGCGGTGTCCTGGCCGATGACATAGCCCTCGAGGAAGTCCCGGATCTCGGCGGGCTTGGGAAGTTCGTCGAGTTTTACGTCGTCGGCGTCGGCGAGTTCCTCTTCGATGATCTCGTTGCACAGATCGATGCACTCATCGCAGATGTACACGCCTGGCCCCGCAATGAGCTTTTTGACCTGCTTCTGGCTCTTCCCGCAGAACGAGCACTTCAGCAGGTCGCCGCCGTCTCCGATGCGCGCCATGGTGCTGGGGGCCTACTTCCTGTTCACCGTGTTGATGGTGCTATCTCGCGTGTATTTCCCGACGCTACCCGCTTGCTCCACGGCGATGCGACCGATAGAGGTGAATCGCGTCGGTGATATTCGTGTTGTGCGCTGAGAACATATCGCCTCGGGCGGTCCTATGCTCGGCGGGCGCGCCGCCGTGTCGCGGCCGTTATACGACTGAGTCCGACGTGCCCTACTCGGGGGCCGGTCGGATTCGCCGCACTCGACGTTACCGCGTTGATCGCCAACCGTGGTTTGACGACCGCTCTGAACTACGCTGCGCGGCAGCCGGTTAGGCGGTCGACGCGGAAAGCTTGCGGTACTCCAGGACCGTGTCGATGATCCCGTACTCCTTCGCCTCCGGCGCCGTCAGGATCTTGTCGCGGTCGGTGTCCTTGCGAATCACCCCGGCGTCCTTGTTGGTGTGGTGCGCCAGCGTCGTCTCCATCAAAGTGCGCATCCGCTCGATCTCGGCGGCCTGAATCTCCAAGTCGGAGAACTGGCCCTGGATCACGCCGGACAACGACGGCTGGTGAATCAGCACCCGGGCGTTGGGAAGCGCCATCCGCTTACCGGGCGAACCGGCGGCCAGCAGCACCGCCGCGGCCGAGGCGGCCTGACCCAGGCACACGGTCTGGATGTCCGCGCGCACGTACTGCATCGTGTCGTAGATCGCCATCAGCGAGGTGAAGCTACCGCCGGGTGAGTTGATGTACATGGTGATGTCGCGGTCGGGATCCAGCGACTCCAGCACCAGCAGCTGCGCCATGATGTCGTTGGCCGACGCATCGTCGACCTGAACGCCGAGAAAGATGATGCGTTCCTCGAACAGCTTGTTGTACGGGTTCGACTCTTTGACGCCCCAGCTGGAGTGCTCGACGAAAGACGGCAGGATGTAGCGCGCCTGCGGCTGGATCTCGGGGTTCATTCGGCTTCTCCAGTGATGTGAGCGGCGCGGGTGATGATGTGGTCGACGAATCCGTACTCCAGCGCTTCCTGCGCGGTGAACCAGCGGTCGCGGTCGGAGTCGGCCTCGATGCGTTCCTGGGTCTGGCCGGTGAATTCGGCGTTGAGCCGGAACATCTCTTTCTTGATGACGTGGAACTGCTCGGCCTGGATCGCGATGTCGGCCGCGCTACCGGTCACGCCACCCAGCGGCTGGTGCATCAGGATGCGTGCGTGCGGCAGCGCGTAACGCTTGCCCTTGGTGCCGGCGGCCAACAGGAACTCGCCCATCGAGGCCGCCATGCCCATCGCGTAGGTGGCGATGTCGCACGGCGCCAGCACCATCGTGTCGTAGACCGCCATGCCGGCGCTGATCGATCCGCCGGGCGAGTTGATGTAGAGGTGAATGTCCTTGGCCGGGTCCTCGGCGGCGAGCAGCAGGATCTGTGCGCACAGCCGATTGGCGATGTCGTCGTCGACCTGTGATCCCAGGAAGATGATGCGCTCGGAGAGCAAACGCTCATAGACCGAGTCGGTGAGGTTCAGACCCAGCGCGTTGGTGCGCATTTCGTTCCCACGGCTCACAGTGGGTTACCTGCTTTCTTTCGGTTCCATATTCACCGACACTAACCAACTCGGGACACCGACAACTCCCCGAAGCGCCCGCGTTCGCTCAGAGCGTCACTCGGCGTCGTCGGACGGCTCCTCGGCCTCTTCGGTCGCTTCATCTTCTACGCCCTCCGGACGCTGCGTGCTGAAGAACTCGGAGGTGTCGATCACGTTTCCATCGGTGTCGCTGACGGTCGCGGCCTCGACCGCGGCGGCAATGGTCTTCCCGCGGCGCACGTCGGCGAACATCGCCGGCAGCTGGTTCTGCTGCTGCAGGTAGCTCAGCAGCTCCTGCGGCTGGATGCCGTACTGGCGCGAGGTCGTCACCAGCCGCTCGGTCAGGTCGTCCTGGCCGACCTGAATGTCGAGGTCGTCGCCAAGTGCGTCGAGTAACAACTGCGTCTTGATGGCCTTTTCGGCCTCGGTGCGGGCGTCGGCGTCGAACTTCTCACGCGTCGTGCCCTGCTTTTCGAGCGCCTCGGCGAGCTTGGCCTCGTCGTGGTTGAGGCCGTGCAGCGCGTTGTGAATGGTGTTGTCCACCTGGGCCTGCACGATCGCTTCCGGCAACGGCATCTCGACGCCGTCGAGCAGCGCTTCGATCGCAGCGGTGCGAATCTCCTCGGCTTGGCGCACCCGCTTGACCCGGCTGACCTGTTCGGAGAGGTTTGCCTTTAATTCATCGATCGTGTCGAATTCGCTTGCCAGCTGGGCGAATTCGTCGTCCGGTTCGGGCAATTCGCGCTGTTTGACCGTGTCGACGGTGACGGTGACCTCGGCCTCCTTGCCGGCGTGCGTGCCAGCGGCCAGCTCGGTGGTGAAGACCTTCGATTCGCCGGCCGACAGGCCGACGATCGCGTCGTCGAGGCCGTCGATGAGCTGACCGGAGCCGACCTCATGCGACAGGCCCTTCGTCGACGCCTCGGGCACATCCTCGCCGTCGATGGTCGCCGACAGGTCGATCGAGACGAAGTCACCGGTCGCGGCCGGCCGCTCGACACCGGTCAGGGTGCCGAACCGGGCGCGCAGGTTCTGCAGCTCGGTGTCGACATCCTCGTCGCTGACCTTGATCGGGTCGACGGTGATCTTGAGCGCGCTGAGGTCTGGCAGGGTGAAGTCGGGCCGCACGTCGACCTCGGCGGTGAAGACCAGCTCCTCTCCGTACACCTTCTTGGTGACGTCGATCTCGGGCTGGCCGAGCGGTCGCACGTCGACTTCGGTCACGGCCTGGCCGTAGCGGCTCGGCAGCGCTTCGTTGACAACCTGGTCGAGGATCGCCTCCTTGCCGACGCGGGCCTCGAGCAACTTCGCGGGCGCCTTGCCCGGGCGGAAGCCCGGCAGCCGGACCTGCTTGGCGAGCTCTTTGTAGGCCCGGTCGAAGTCTGGCTTAAGTTCCCCGAACGGCACCTCTACGTTGATCCGAACCCGGGTGGGGCTCAGCTGCTCGACGGTGCTCTTCACGGGTGTGCTCCTTGGTTGTGCTGAGGGTCTTGTCATGCTTCAAGCTCGTTGGGTCTGGCGCGCCAGTCGGGGTGACAGGATTTGAACCTGCGGCCTTCCGCTCCCAAAGCGGATGCGCTACCAAGCTGCGCTACACCCCGCGGTGACCACGCGATCCTACGGCCACGGCCCGCCAGCGCTGTACTGGCCTCATGACCAGAGCACGGGGACGGCAACATTTGGATTTGATGTCCGCCGCGCCGTAAAGTCGCGCTCGACTAACACACGCGGGCGTAGCTCAATGGTAGAGCCCTAGTCTTCCAAACTAGCTACGCGGGTTCGATTCCCGTCGCCCGCTCCACGCGGACCAGCGCAGGGTCAGCGAATGTCTGCGCCCGGTCTGCCCCGTACCTCCGGCGGTACCCCGAACCGCGAACTTTCCGAACCGTGTTGTCCACGAGTCCTCCCGTCGGTAGCGAACAAAGTGCGCGTAAATGCCAAGTGCCGTCGCAACTTTCGCGGGGCCGAGGAACCGCGCAATTTCAGCGGGGTCCGCCGGACACGAGGCGGAGCCGCCGTGGACGCGAGGACGTCTGACATACTGCTGAGCGGAGGGGAGTATTCCTTCGTCGCGGCGTCGTCATCACGTCGACCGTCATCGGACGACCGGTACCGCGAGCCGCTGAGCGGCGGAAGAGACCTCCGGCGTTGTCACGACGGCCGGAGGTTAATCACGTGCAGAAATTCTTGCCGCTGCGCGCGGTCGAAATGGGATTCCGGGCAACTTCCGCGTTGGTTGACGCGGCAGTGCACCATGCGACGGCCGCTGCGGACGCCATCGGCTCGGCAGCGGGAGCGGGCCTCGATATCGCCGTCATGCCGCTCCGGGAAGGCGCCAAAGTGCTTTCCGGCGAGACCACCGTCTCGACGCTGACCCGACGTTGTTGGCGCGGTGACGGCCGCGCCTGGATTGAGGTGCGCGGACTTGGCGGTCCCGACGGCGTCGAGCGTGGGCACGCGGTGGCCGAGGCCCTGCGGGCCACACCCGGCGTGACTTCGGTCAGCCTGAACCGTCCGCTGTCGCGGGTCGTCGTCGAGACCGACGTTGACCTACCGGTGAGTGAGCTGTGTTCGGTGGTCGACGACGCCGAAAAGCGTTCCCGCCCAACCTCGGACGATTCCTTCGAGGCCGGCAGCTTGCCGGGCGACGGACTGTTGCTGGCGGTTCGGGGAGCGATGGTTGGTGTCAATGCCACCGCGTTGGTCATTGCGATCGCGGGCCGGACGCTGCGGTGGCCGGCCGCGCCAGTCACTGTCAGCGCGGTCGCCTCGCTGGCGAACTACCAGCCTTGGGTGCGTCGCCAGCTGGAGGACCGGATCGGCGCCGGGGCGACCGACACGGTGCTGTCGCTGGTCAGCACCGCCGCGCACATCGCCACGCTGTCACCGGCAAACCTCTCGGTCGATCTGACGATGCAGGGTCTCAAGGCCGCCGAGAGTCGCGCCGCAGCGCAGGCGTGGACCCGCCACGAACCGGAACTGGCGCGCCGCGCCGACTGCGCGGACATGCGCCAAGCCGGCCGTCCAGTTCCCCCACCGGCCGGGCCAGTCGAGCGCCACGGCACCCGGGCCGCGTTCGTGCAGGCGATCGGCGCCGGCCTGGTCGGCGCCGCCACCCGCAACGTTGCGATGGCGTCGACCGCGGCCACGGTGGCCGCCCCCAAGGCCATGCGCACCACCAAGGAGTCGTTCGCGGCGACGCTGGGGCGGGGCCTGGCCGACCAACACGCGGTGCTGCCGCTGCGACCGGAGGCCTTGCGTCGCCTCGACCAGGTCGACGCGCTGCTGGTTGATCCTCGAGTGCTGTGCGGCGAGAAGTTGCGGGTGGTGACCGTCCGCGGGGCCAGCGACGACCGGTTGGCCGCGGCCTGGGAGCGGGCACAGAATCTGCTCGACAAGCCCGGTCTGCGCCCGGGCTGGCACCGGATTCCCCGGGTGCCGGCGGGGCGGTCCGGGCAGAAGGGGCCGGTGGAGGCGCTGATCGAGCCTGCGCACCACCCGCTGGCATCGGCGGTGCTGGCCGAGGCGCGCGCGTCGGGAAGCACTCTCATCTCGGTCGATGTCGACACCCTCGGCGAGTTGCGGACGGCGTTCGACGACCTCCGTCCGGTTGCGGGAGTCCAGGACGGGGCGGTCGACGGTGCACTCGCCAGTGCGCTGGCTGAGCTGCAGCAAGCCGGTGGCACCGTCGCGGTGCTGTCATCGACGGCCGCGCAAGCGCTGTGCTCCGCGGACGTGGCGCTGGGCGTCATGCCGACCGCCGACGGTGGGGCGCCCTGGGATGCAGATCTGCTGCTGGCCGACCTGGCCGGCGCCTGGCAGGTGCTGCGCGCGCTGCCGGCGGCCCGACAGGCTAGCCAGCGCGGCATCATGCTGTCCGCCAGCGCATCGGCATTGGGCGCGGTGCTGATGGTGCCCGGCGTCCGACTCCGACGGGGACCTGGGCCGGGGCCGGTGACTATCGGCGCCGCTGCCGGGGTGCTCTCGGGATACCTGCTGGCCCGCCGGGTCGTACGCGCGGCCGCGCCAAGCCCCGCACCCGCCTACGAGTGGCACGCCATGTCGGTCCAGCAGGTCCGCGAGGTGTTGCCGCCGCCGAAGGCCGATACGGCTGCACTGATTGCGACGGGCGAGGCGGAATCGCCGAACGCGATCTGGCAGTTCGCCAAGGCGGTCCGCGCTGAGCTGTCGGATCCGCTGACCCCGATCATGGCGGTCGGTTCCGCGGCTACCGCAATACTGGGTTCACCGATCGACGCGGTGATGGTCGGTTTCGTCTTGACCGGAAACGCCATGCTGGCGGCCGGCCAACAGATGCGGGCCGAGAGCCAGCTGAACGTGCTGCTGGCACAGCAGACCCCGCTGGCACGCAAGGTCGCAGTCGAGGGGACGTCGGGGTACAGCGAGGTGGATGCCGCGCAGTTGCAACCCGGCGACGTGATCGAGGTGCGCAGCAACGAAGTGGTGCCGGCCGACGCCCGGATCATCGAGGCCACCGACCTCGAAGTCGACGAATCGTCGCTCACCGGTGAGTCGCTGACGGTGGACAAGCAGACTGAGCCGACGCCGGGGGCCGAACTGGCCGAGCGTGGCTGCATGCTCTACGCGGGCACGACGGTGGTGGCAGGGACGGCGGTCGCACTGGTCACCGCTGTCGGCGCCGACACCCAGACGCGGCGGGCAGCCGAACTGGCGTCCGGCGAGTTGCCAGTCGTCGGCCTGCAGCATCAGCTCAGCAAGCTCATGTATCGCGCCTTCCCGGTCAGTGGCGGCGGGGGCGTGCTGGTCGGTGCGCTCGGACTGCTCCGCGGCGGGGGCCTTCGCCAAGCGTTGGGTGACGCGATCGCGATTGCCGTGGCTGCGGTGCCGGAAGGCATGCCGCTGATGGCGACATTGGCGCAGTACGCGTCGGCGCGCCGCCTGAGCGGTACCGGCGCGCTGGTGCGGGTGCCGCGATCGGTAGAGGCGCTCGGCCGTCTCGATGTGGTCTGCTTCGACAAGACCGGCACGCTGAGCGAGAACCGCCTGCGGGTGGTTCGGGTGCATCCGGTGTCGGGGCATTCGGACGACGACGTGGTGCGCTGTGCCGCCTACGCGGCGCCGGCGCCGAACGGGGCCGCGCACGCACACGCCACCGACCAAGCGGTCATCGAAGCGGCAGCCCAGGTGAGTGAAGCCGCTGAAAATACTGCCGTAGCCCCTGCGCCGGCGCCGGATGCGTTCCTGCCGTTCCGTTCCGGTCGGGCGTTCTCGGCGGCGGTTTCGGGCAGGGAGTTGAGGATCAAGGGCGCACCCGAAGTGGTGCTGGCAGCCTGTGACGACGTCGACGCCGCCGGTGGCGACACCGTGGCCGAACTCGCGGCGCAGGGTCTGCGGGTGATCGCGGTGGCCCAGCGCCGGCTGACGGCGCAGCAGGCGCAGTCGATTCAGGACGATCCCGACAAGATCGTCGATTTGTGTGGTGCCGGTTTGTCGCTGACCGGGTTACTCGGGATCGCCGACACCCCGCGGGCAGAAGCACCACGGCTGCTGGCCGACCTGGCCGAGCGGGGGGTGGCCATCCGGCTGATCACCGGTGATCACCCCATCACCGCCACCGCGATCGCCGCGGAGTTGGGCGTGCCGGTCGCAGCAGATCAGGTCATCACGGGATCCGAGTGGAATGCGTTGTCGCGCAACGACCAGGAACGGGTGGTGTGCGAGCGGGTGATATTCGCGCGAATGTCGCCGGAGAACAAGGTGCAGATCGTCCAGACGCTCGAACGCGCCGGGCAGGTGTGCGCCATGGTGGGCGACGGCGCTAACGACGCCGCCGCGATCCGGGTCGCCACGGTCGGGGTCGGCGTGGTGGCGCGCGGTAGCGACTCGGCGCACACCGTAGCCGATGTGGTGCTGACCGACGGCCGCATCGGTGCGCTGACCGAGGCCATCGACGAGGGCCGCCGACTATGGCGCGGCGTGCAGGCAGCGGTCTCCGGCCTGCTCGGCGGCAATGCCGGCGAGGTGATCTTCGCCGTCATCGGTACCGCCCTGACCGGGGTCTCGCCGCTGAACACCCGCCAGTTGCTGCTGATGAACACGTTGACCGACGCGCTGCCGGCCACCGCCGTCGCGGTCAGCACACCGAGGGGCCCGGTGCAGCACGTCGGGCACGGTCTCGACGAGCGCGGGCTGTGGCGGGCTGTGGCGTTCCGCGGCGGGATCACCGCGGCCGCCGGCACCGCGGCGTGGGCGATGGCCTCGATCACCGGGCGGCGGCAGCGCGCAGCCACGGTGGCATTGATTGCGTTGGTGTCGGTTGAGCTGGGCCAGACCCTGGTCGATTCGCATGCCCCGCTCGTAGTGCTCACGGCGGCAGGCTCGTTTGCCGCATTCGCGCTGATGGTGAATACACCAGGAATCAGTCAGTTGCTCGGGTGTACGCCGGTTGGCCCGCTGGGCTGGGCGCAGGCGTTGGGATCCGCTGCTGCCGCGACGGCGGCGGTGGCCGCCACGACCCGCTTGTCGGATGGTCGGCCGGGCTCGGCGGCACCGGCGGCGGGCGTCCACCCGGGCCCCGATCAGCGGCCGCGGGATTCATCTCCGCGATCTCCACGGCGCCGGCGCGCCACAGCAGGGCATACAGCTCCTACGTCGGCAGGCTCAACAACCGTCCCGTCGCTGAAATTAGTAGATCGTCCAGGCCGCCTGTCGTCCACATAAGCTCGGTGGCAGATGTGAATGTCCGTTTTCGCCCGTGCCTTCGGCGCGGGGGTCGGAGTGCGACCGACTCGCGGCCCATCCGCAACGTCGTGCGCTCGTTTTGACACACCGACCGAAGTACAGTTCCTTGCAGACCAGAGACAACCGTGCTGGCGCGAGACATTTTCGCGAGCCCGATTGCTCACGAGAGCGGCGAGGCTGAAGGAGGCTGCAAATTCAGCACGCAGGCGCCGTAACCGAGGTCGACATCCACGGGTCGTGCGAGTCGCGTTTCGGCCGAATCCGCGACGCGTTCGAGCAGAACTTCCTGCAGGGCAAGGAAATTGGCGCAGCGGTCGCCGCGTGGGTCGACGGGGAACTCGTCGTCAATCTGTGGGCCGGCTCGGCCGATGCCGACGGTGCGCGCCCGTGGCAGGTGGACACGCTGTCCACCGTGCTGTCCGGCACCAAGGGCCTGACCAGCACGTGTGTGCATCAACTCGTCGAACGCGGCGAGCTTGATCTGAACGCGCCGGTGGCACGGTACTGGCCCGAGTTCGCCCAGGCCGGCAAGCAGGACATCACCCTTGGCATGGTGATGAGCCACCGATCCGGGGTGATCGGGCCGCGTCAGCGCATGGACTGGACCAAGGTCACCGACTGGGACTTCGTCTGCGAACGGCTCGCCGCGGCTGAACCGTGGTGGGAGCCGGGGACAGCGCAGGGCTACCACATGACCACCTTCGGGTTCATCCTCGGCGAGGTCTTCCGCCGAGTCACCGGCGACACGGTGGGTCACTATCTGCGCACCGAGATCGCCGAACCGCTGGGCGCCGAAATCCACATCGGCACGCCCCGCACCGAACAACATCGCTGCGCGGACCGGGTCGCCAAGCCGCACATCCGAAAGATGCTGGCCGACGTCAACGCCCCCGGCTACCCCACCTCGCTGAGCGAGCACCCCAAGGCGGGCCTGGCCGTGTCGATGGGGTTCGCTCCGGACGACGAGGTCGGCTCCAACGATCTGGATCTGTGGCGCGAACTCGAATTCCCGGGCACCAACGGCCAGGTGTCCGCGCTCGGGCTGGCGACGTTCTACAACGCGCTGGCCCAGGAGAAACTGCTCAGCCGCAAACACATGGATCTGATCCGGGTCTGCCAGGGCGGGCTGGAGACGGACTTGGTCCTCGGTCCGCGCGTCGCCGACCACGGGTGGGGGCTGGGCTACATGCTCAACCAGCGCTGCGTCAACGGGCCCAACCCGTGGATCTTCGGCCACGGCGGTCTCGGCGGCTCGTTCGGTTTCGTCGACCTGGAGAACCGGATCGGCTACGCCTACGTGATGAACCACTTCGACGCGACCAAGGCCAACGCCGACCCGCGCAGCGTCGTGATGAGTAACGAGATCTACCGGGTCCTCGGCGTCAAAACCGATTGAGCCGCAGGCGTTTACGAGTCGCTGCCGCCTCCCGAGCCGCCGCC
>DATNFI010000198.1:0-16109 GCA_035606475.1 Mycobacterium sp.
GGTGAGCTGGCCGAGCGGATCAGTCAGTACACCCAGGCATTCGAGGCGCTCGGCGCCGGCTCCGGCGTGATGGTCGGCCTGCTGGCGCTCAACCGCCCCGAGGTGCTGATGATCCTCGGCGCAGGCCAGACTCAGGGCTACCGGCGCACCTCGCTGCACCCGCTGGGCTCACTCGACGACCACGCCTACGTGCTCGCCGACGCCGGAGCCACCGGGCTGATCATCGACCCCACCCCGGCGTTCATCGAGCGCGCGCTGGGTCTGCTCGACAAGGTCGAGTCGCTGACGCAGATCCTGACCATCGGCCCGGTCCCCGATGCATTGAAAGATGTTGCGGTCGACCTGAATGCCGAGGCCGCGAAGTACTCGCCGCAGCCGATCACCGTCGCCGACCTACCGCCGAACCACATCGGCGGCCTGACCTACACCGGCGGCACGACCGGCAAGCCCAAGGGCGTCATCGGCACCACCGGAAACATCGCCACGATGACGTCGATTCAGCTCGCGGAATGGGAGTGGCCCGAGCACCCGCGGTTCCTGATGTGCACGCCGCTGTCGCACGCCGGCGCCGCCTTCTTCACGCCGACCGTCGTCAAGGGCGGCGAGATGGTGGTGCTCAGCAAGTTCGACCCGGCCGAGGTGCTGAAAGTCATTGAGGAACAACGCATTACCGCGACCATGCTGGTGCCGTCGATGCTGTACGCGCTGATGGACCACCCGGACTCCAAGACCCGGGACCTGTCGTCGCTGGAGACGGTGTACTACGGCGCCTCCGCGATCAACCCGGTGCGCCTGGCCGAGGCGATCAAACGGTTCGGCCCGATCTTCGCCCAGTACTACGGGCAGTCCGAGGCCCCGATGGTGATCACCTACCTGGCCAAGGCCGACCATGACGAGAAGCGGCTGACGTCCTGCGGGCGCCCGACGCTGTTTGCGCGGGTGGCGCTGCTGGGTGACGACGGCGAGCCCGTGCCGCAGGGCGAACCCGGCGAAATCTGTGTCAGCGGACCACTTTTGGCCGGCGGCTACTGGCAGCTGCCCGAAGCGACCGCCGAGACCTTCAAGGACGGCTGGCTGCACACCGGCGACATGGCCCGCGAGGACTCCGACGGCTTCTACTTCATCGTCGACCGGGTCAAGGACATGATCGTCACCGGCGGCTTCAACGTCTTCCCCCGCGAGGTCGAGGACGTCATCGCCGAGCACCCGTCGGTCGCGCAGGTCTGCGTGGTCGGGACGCCGGATGACAAGTGGGGCGAGGCCGTCACTGCGGTGGTGGTGCTGCGCGAGGATGCGGCCCGCGACGACACCGCGATCGAGGCGATGACCGCCGACGTGCAGGCCGCGGTCAAGGACCGCAAGGGTTCCGTGCAGTCACCCAAGCGAGTGGTGATCGTCGACGCGCTGCCGTTGACCGGGCTCGGCAAGCCCGACAAGAAGGCGGTGCGGGCGCAATTCTGGGAAGGCGCCGGCCGCGCGGTCGGCTAGTTTCTCGGTCGAGCCTGCGGCTGGCCGCGTTCTCGACTCCGAAACTGCGGCTGGCCGCAGTCTCGGAGTCAGACGCCGACGCCGCCGACCTTGTCGATGCGGATGTGCGTGACGAATCCCGGCGGTGCGTCCTTCGGTGGAAACACGTTCGGGTCCAACAACTCCTGCGACAGCGCCGTGAGTAGCTCGGGGGCACCGCCCTCCTCGATCCGCGCGGTCCCGTCGATCGAGAGGTAGGACCGCAGCGTTTTGCCCACGTCGCCCGGATTGACGATCGTCACCGCGACCCGGGGATCGCGGCGGACGTTGCGGACCTTCTTGTGCTCGGACAGATGCGCGGTCACCAGCTCGTCGCCGTCGGGCGTTGATCGCAGAGCCACCCAGACCACGCTCACCTGAGGGCTGCCGTCGGGGTTCAGCGTGACCAGGGTTGCGTCGACTCCGTCGCCGATGAATTCGCGTGCCGCATCGTTGAGTTTCATGCCTGCTCTAATCGGTTTCACCGACTGGCTATTCCATCCACCAACAAGTCCAGCAGCCGACCGGTCTGCTCGGGTGAACCGCTGGCCAGGAAGATGCCGATCAGGCTGGACACCACGTCGTCGGCCTGCACGTCGGAGCGCAGGCTGCCGTCGTCGACGCCGGCGTTCAGCAGCATTTCGACCACGCCGACAATGCTGGCGCGGATCTGACTACCTTCGATGGCCCCCGACTCGATCATGGCGCGAAACGATTCGGCCATCCCGCGCTTGGCGGCGACGAAGCTCGCATAGCGATCCATCCAACGCCGCAGGGCAGCTTTGGCCGGGTGCCGACTCAACAGCTGCCCCGCCGCTGCGGCCACCTCCGCCAGCTCGGACCGGTAGACCGCCTCGACCAACACGTCGCGGCTCGGAAAGTGCCGGTAGAGCGTGCCGATCCCGACTCCGGCGTCACGGGCGATCGACTCCAGCGAAACCGGCCGCCCGTCGGCGGCGGCGAACGCTGCCGTCGCCACCTCGAGCAGTTTCTCCCGGTTACGCCGCGCATCGGAGCGGACACTCTCGGCCAAAGCGGAGGCTCCTCCGTTTCTGCTACTGTCGAATCAAACGGAGGGACCTCCGTATTTCTACCAGTGTCTCACGATCGAGGGAGCAGCATGACAGACAAACCACAGCTGGGCGGTACCGGCAGCATCGGCGGCCACCAGGTTGCCCGGGTCGGCTTCGGCGCCATGCAGCTGTTCGAGACGTCGCCTGACGACGCGGTCGCGGTGCTGCGCCGCGCGGTCGAACTCGGCGTCAACCACATCGACACCGCCTCGTTCTACGGCCCCGGTGAGGTGAACCGCCGGATCCGCGCGGCGCTGGCGCCCTACCCCGACGACCTCGTCATCGTCAGCAAGGTGGGGGCGCGGTTCACCGGCGACGAGCCGATCCCGCTGGCCGCGGCGCAGCGGCCGTCTGAATTGCGCGCCGCCGTCGAAGACGACTTGAGTCAATTGGGCATCGACCAGATACCCGTGGTGAACCTGCGGCGGATGGATCTCGGGCCCGGAGTGCAGGCCGAAGGCGACCAGATCGTCGACCTCGACGACCAGCTGGCCGAGATGATCGCGCTGCGCGACGAGGGCAAGATCGGCGGGATCGGCGTCAGCAGCGTGCCGCTGGAGATCCTGCAGCGCGCACTACCCGCGGGCATTGCCTGCGTGCAGAACTCCTACAGCCTGCTCGATCGCTCGCAGGAGGAGATGGTCGACGTCTGCGTGCAGGCGGGCATCGCGTGGGTGCCGTACTTCCCGCTCGGCTCGGCGTTCCCGGACTTCCCGAAGGTCACCGATAACCCGGTGGTGCGTGAGATCGCCACCGAGCTTGGTGCCACACCGGCGCAAGTCGGGCTGGCGTGGCTGTTGGCGCACGCGCCGACGACGCTGCTGATTCCGGGAACCCGGTCGATCGCCCACCTCGAGGAGAACCTCGGCGCCGGCGACGTCACGCTGAGCGCCGACGCGCTCGCCCGGCTCGATGCGATCTGACCGCTGGAAAGCCGTTGAGGATTAGCCGATCGCGGCACCGACCAGATGACCGATCAGGTAGGTGACCGCGAGCGCCACCCCTCCGCCGACGAAATTGCGAAGTGCCGCACGGTTTTTCGCCGCTCCACCGAGGTCCGCCGAGACCACGCCGGTGATGACCAGTGCGAGTAGCACCGCCACCACGGTGACCGGGATGCGCACCGCGACGGGTGCGATCAGGATGGCGATCAGCGGCAGCAGTGCGCCGACGCTGAACGCGCCCGCCGACGATAGGGCGGCCTGCCAGGGGTTGGTCAGCTCCGTGGGGTCGAATCCGAGCTCGATGTCGGCGTGCGCCGCCATCGGGTCGTGGTCGGTGAGTTCCTCGGCGGCGGTGCGCGCCGTCGCCGGGGACAACCCCTTGCCCTCGAGCAGGGTCGCCAGTTCGTCTAGCTCGGCGGCGGGGTCGCTGCTCAGTTCGCGGGACTCCTGTTGCAGCAGCGCCTGTTCGGTGTCGCGCTGGGCGCTGACCGACACGTATTCGCCCAACGCCATCGACACCGCGCCGGCGGCCAACCCGGCGATTCCGGCCGTCATGATCGGCCCGCGGGCCACCGTCGCCGCGGCGACACCGACGACGATGCCCGCGGTGGAGACGATTCCGTCGTTGGCGCCCAGGACCCCGGCCCGCAGCCAATTCAGGCGCGCGGAAACCGAACCCAGATGTGGTTCATGTGGATGGGACACGGGCAAAGAGTAGACACCCGCGGCGAGTACCGTCGCCGTATGAGCGCGAGCAAAACAGTTCGACCACCGTGGTGGCTCAAACCGGCCAACAAGGTCTTTATCCGAATGTCGCGGCTGGGCCTGAGTTTCGGCGGCGAGAGCCCGGTGGTGCTGACAGTGCCGGGCCGCAAATCCGGCCGCGAGCGATCGACTCCCGTCACGCCGATGGCGGTCGACGGCAAGGAATACGTGGTGGCCGGCTTCCCCGGCGCCGACTGGGTGGCCAACGTCCGCGCCGCCGACGAGGTGACGGTGGCCCGCGGCCGTAACGCCCGGCGGGTCAGAATGGTCGAGTTGTCCGCGGACGATGCCCGCCCGCTGCTGCGGTTGTTTCCCGAGAAGGTGCCCACCGGTGTGGGCTTCATGAAGCGAGCCGGCCTGGTGACCGACGGCCTGCCGGAGGAATTCGAAGCGCTGGCGGGCCGCATCGCGGTCTTTCGACTAGACGGGACCCACTAGCGTTGAGCGACAACCCTTTTCACGCCGACGAGTGGAAACTGGTCGACGGGTTCGGTGAACTGACCGACATCACGTATCACCGCCACGTCTCGGACGCCACCGTGCGGGTGGCGTTCGACCGGCCCGAGGTGCGCAACGCGTTCCGGCCGCACACCGTCGACGAGCTCTACCGCGTGCTCGACCACGCCCGGATGTCCCCCGACGTCGGCGTGGTGCTGCTGACCGGCAACGGCCCGTCGCCGAAGGACGGTGGCTGGGCGTTCTGCTCCGGCGGCGACCAGCGCATCCGCGGCCGCAGCGGCTACCAGTACGCGAGCGGCGAAACCAGCGACACCGTCGATGCCGCCCGGGCCGGCAGACTGCACATCCTCGAGGTGCAGCGGCTGATCCGGTTCATGCCGAAGGTGGTGATCTGCCTGGTCAACGGCTGGGCCGCGGGTGGTGGGCACAGCCTGCACGTGGTCTGCGACCTCACCCTGGCCAGCCGCGAGCATGCCCGGTTCAAGCAGACCGACGCCGACGTCGGCAGCTTCGACGGCGGCTACGGCAGCGCGTACCTCGCCAGGCAGGTCGGCCAGAAGTTCGCCAGGGAGGTCTTCTTCCTGGGCCGGCCCTACACCGCTGAGCAGATGCATCGGATGGGCGCGGTGAACGCTGTCGTCGACCACGCCGAGCTGGAGGCCGAAGCCATCCAGTGGGCGGCCGAGATCAACGCGAAATCGCCTCAGGCGCAACGGATGTTGAAGTATGCCTTCAACCTGCTCGACGACGGGCTGGTGGGCCAGCAGCTGTTCGCCGGCGAGGCGACCCGGTTGGCGTACATGACCGACGAGGCCGTCGAGGGCCGCGACGCGTTCCTTGAGAAGCGGCCGCCCGACTGGAGCCCGTTCCCGCGGTACTTCTAGCCGGCCGGGCTCCCCATAGACTTCCGACTTGTGAGTTGGAACCCGATTCGAGCCCTGGCCGAGCAGATCACGCTGACCTCGATGCGACCGCCGCTGCTGCCACGCCTGCTGCCCAACCCCGGCGCCGTCGACATCGACCTGGCGGGCAAGCGCGTCGTGCTGACCGGGGCCTCGTCCGGGATCGGCGAATGCGCCGCCGAACAGTTCGCCCGCCGCGGCGCCACCGTCGTCGCGGTGGCGCGCCGCCAGGATCTGCTCGATGAGGTCGTCGGCCGGATCACTGCCAGCGGCGGCGACGCGATCGCGATCCCCTGCGACCTGTCCGACCTGGACGCCGTCGACGCGTTGGTCGCCGACGTCGAAAAGCGCCTCGGCGGGGTGGACATCCTGATCAACAACGCCGGACGCTCCATCCGCCGGCCGCTGGCCGAGTCGCTGGAACGTTGGCACGACGTCGAGCGGACCATGGTGCTCAACTACTACTCGCCGCTGCGCCTGATCCGCGGCATCGCACCCGGGATGCTGGAGCGCGGCGACGGGCACATCATCAACGTCGCGACCTGGGGCGTGTTCAGCGAACCGTCGCCGCTGTTCGCGGTGTACAACGCCTCGAAGGCTGCGCTGTCGGCGGTCAGCCGGGTCATCGAAACCGAGTGGGCGACAAAGGGTGTGCACTCGACCACGCTGTATTACCCGCTGGTGGCCACCCCGATGATCGCACCGACCAAGGAGTACCAGGGACTGCCGGCGCTGACCTCCGAGGAGGCCGCGGGCTGGATGATCGACGCGGCGCGCACCCGCCCGGTCCGGATCGCGCCCCGGATGGCCCTTGCCGCGAAGGCGATAGACACCCTCGTTCCGGGATTGGCAACTACCGCTATCCGGCGGCAGCGGCTTCAGCCCAACGACGATGCAGAGCGCGGAGCGCGATGAGGAGGAGTTGGGCAATACGGCTACAGCCCAATAACCCCAGCGCGTGATAGACACGACGTCATGGAGATTCTCGCCAGCCGGATGCTGTTCCGGCCGGTGGATTACCAGCGGTCGCTGAGCTTCTACCGGGATCAGATCGGCCTGGCGATCTTCCGCGACTACGGCGCGGGCACCGTCTTCTACGCCGGCCAATCGCTGATCGAACTGGCCGACCACGGCGCTCCGGAACAACTCGCCGGCCCGTTTCCGGGCGCGCTGTGGCTTCAGGTCCGCGACGTCGCCGCGACCCAGGCCGAGTTGGAGAGCCGGGGCGTCGACATTGCTCGCGAGGCCCGCCGGGAACCGTGGGGCCTGCACGAGATGCACGTCGTCGATCCCGACGGTGTGCTGTTGATTTTCGTCCAGATCCCGCCGGAGCATCCGCTGCGTCGCGATACCCGCGGTTAACGCCGCCACCTGGGAGGTTAACCCCAGACGAACATCTGACTACTAGTGCAAGATACCTTTGATTTGGACCGCCGTTCTTTCGACAACGGCACCTTCCTACCCCCAGAATTAGGCCCGTGAATCTTCAGCTGTTCCTTCTGATCATCGTCGTGATCACCGCGCTCGCATTCGATTTCACGAACGGCTTCCACGACACCGCCAACGCCATGGCCACCTCCATCGCGAGTGGGGCGCTCAAGCCGAAGGCCGCGGTGACGCTGTCGGCGGTGCTGAATCTCCTCGGGGCGTTCCTGTCGACGGCGGTCGCGGGAACCATCGCCAAGAACCTCATCGACGGTCACCTGGTCAAGCCAGATCTGATCTTCGCCGGGCTGGTCGGCGGGATCGTGTGGAACCTGCTGACCTGGCTGCTGGGTATCCCGTCGAGCTCGTCGCACGCCCTGGTCGGCGGAATCATCGGCGCCATGATCGCCGCGGTCGGCGGCCACGGGGTGATCTGGACCGGCGTCGTTTCGCTGGTGCTGATCCCCGCCGGGGTCTCGGTCATCGTGGCGGGCGTCGTCGGCGCGGTCGGCACCTGGCTGGTCTACCGACTCGACCGCGGCGTCCCGGAAGAGCGCAGCGAGAAGGCCTTCCGCCGCGGCCAGATCTTCTCGGCATCGCTGGTCTCGCTGGCCCACGGCACCAACGACGCGCAGAAGACGATGGGCGTGATCTTCCTGGCGCTGATGTCCTACGGCGCAGTCAGCCGGACGGCCCACGTTCCCCCGTTCTGGGTGATCCTGGCGTGCGCATGCGCGATGGCGTTGGGCACATACACCGGCGGCTGGCGGATCATCCGCACCATGGGTAAGGGCATCGTCGAGATCAAGTCGCCGCAGGGCATGGCCGCCGAATCCTCTTCGGCCGTCATCATTTTGCTGTCCGCTCATTTCGGCTACGCGCTGTCCACCACTCAGGTTGTCACCGGCTCGGTGCTCGGCAGCGGGGTCGGCAAGCCCGGCGCCCAGGTGCGCTGGAGCGTCGCCGGCCGGATGGCCGCGGCCTGGCTGATCACCTTGCCGTCCGCCGGCCTGGTCGGCGCCGTCACCTACTTCATCGTGCACGGGATCGGTGGCTACCCCGGGGCGATCATCGGCTTCCTGATGCTGGTGGCCACAGCGACGGCGATCTACCTGCAGTCGCGCAAGACCAAGGTGGACCACACCAACGTCAACGCCGAGTGGAAGGGCGACCTGACCGCCGGTCTCGACGAGGACGGCCACCCGGGCCTGGCCGGCGCCCCCATCAGCAACGGAGAAGCCGCGGGCACCGCTGCACACGCCGAGACCAAGAAAGCAGGCACGCTGTGACCCACTGGTTCAACTACCAAGCCTCACTGAAGATCCTGATCTTCGGCCTGCTGTTGGGCAGCGGACTGCCCGCGCTGTTCGCGATCGCCGTGAAGGTCGGCGCTGCGGGCGCCGGCGTCCAGGGCCCCGACGGCGCGGCCGTCGCGCACAAGAACCCGGCGCTCAGCGCGATCAGCTACGCGATCTACGCGCTGGCGCTGGCCGCGGTCCTGGTCGGCGTGCTGTACATCGCTCGTGACGCCGTCGGGGCGTGGACCGGCGTTTATCTTCTTGGAGCCAAGCCCGCGTAACATCGGAATCCGTTCCGAAAGTTAGGCATACCGACCGTCCGGCGGGGGAAGTGCACATACCGTGAACCGATTCCTGAACTCGGTAGTCGCCTGGCTGCGCGCCGGCTACCCAGAAGGCATTCCGGCGACTGACTACTTCCCGGTGCTTGCCCTGCTGTCGCGTCGGCTGAGCAACGACGAGGTCAAGCTGGTGGCCCACGAGTTGATCGACCGGGGCGACTTCGATCATGTCGACATTGGTGTGCTGATCACTCGGCTCACCGATGAACTGCCGGCCCCCGAGGACGTCGAGCGGGTCCGGGAGCGGTTGGCCGCCAAGGGCTGGCCGCTCGAAGACGCCCGCGACGGCGAGGACACCGGATAGCCGTCCTGCGGGCCTTCGCCGTGGCGCAGCACTCCTCGGCCGGCCCATTGTCGGCGGCGCTGGAGCAGGTCTTGCAGGGCGAGGCACCCGCGCTGGTCCCGGTCGGTGCCGGTACCGACCGCTCCACACTGGAAGCACTGCGGGTGGACGAGGCCATCGATGACGACGTGGCGCTGGTGGCGACGACGTCGGGCACCACGGGCGCGCCCAAGGGTGCGCTGCTCACCGCCGCCGCGCTGACCGCCAGCGCGGTCGCGACCCACGATCGGCTGGGCGGGCCGGGCCGCTGGCTGCTGGCCCTGCCGTCGTATCACATCGCCGGCATCCAGGTGCTGGTGCGCAGTCTGCTGGCCGGCACCACTCCCGTCGAGCTGGACGTTTCGACCGGCTTCGACATCGGCCAATTACCTTCTGCCATCGACGAACTCGGTCCGGGTCGGCGATACACCTCGCTGGTCGCCACGCAACTGGCCAAGGCGCTGGACGATCCGGGCGCCACCGCCGCGCTGGCCGAATTGGACGCGGTGCTGATCGGCGGTGGACCGGCCCCACGACCGGTGCTCGACGCGGCCGCCGACGCCGGTGTCAACGTGGTCCGGACCTACGGGATGAGCGAGACCGCCGGCGGCTGCGTCTACGACGGCGTGCCGCTCGACGGCGTCGCGGTACGCATCGACGACGGCCGGATCGTGATCGGCGGGGCGACGCTGGCCAAGGGCTACCGCAATCCACCGGACCCGGACCCGTTCGCCGAGGCAGGCTGGTTTCGCACCGACGACCTCGGCGTCGTCGACGATTCGGGCGTGCTCAGCGTGCTGGGCCGAGTCGACGACGCGATCAGCACCGGCGGGTTGACGGTGTTGCCGCAGCCGGTCGAGGCGGCGCTGCGGACCCATCCCGCGGTGGCCGACTGCGCGGTGTTCGGGGTGGCCGACGAGCGACTGGGCCAGCGCGTGGCGGCCGCCGTGGTGCCGGCCGATGAGGCCGCGGCACCACCCTCGAGGAGCTGCGGGCGCACGTGATGCGGACGCTCGATCGCACCGCCGCGCCGCGTGAACTGCTCATCGTGGACGCACTGCCGCTGCGCGGGATCGGCAAAGTCGACCGGTCGGCGCTGCGTATGCGCATCACTGGTCACACCGGATGAGATAATGCCCTGGTGAACCGGTCCAACGTCTTCGAGTCCTCGGAGTCGTTCGGGTTACCCAGCAACGGACGAGGCCATGCACCGCCACATCATCGTCAGCGGTGACGATGCGCTGGCGACCACCATCGCCGACGAGCTGAAAAACGCCGGCGCGATGGTGGTGCGGCTGGTCAGTTCCGACCAGTCCGAGGCCGGCGTGGCCCGCGAACTCGTCCTGGCCGACGTCTCTCAGGCGACAGCCGTCGTCTGCGTCGGCGATGACGACGCGGTGAACCTCGAAATCGCTTTGCTCGCAAGGAAAGCCAACCCCAACGTGCGCGTCGTGTCGCGGGTGGCCAACGACGTGCTGCGCGAGGCCGTCGCCAACGACAACGGTCCGGGTGCGATCCTCGACGTTGCCGACATCGCCGCTCCGGCGATCGTCGAGGCGTGCCTGTCGCAGGCCACCCACGAATTCGATGCCGCCGGCATGACGTTCGTCGTCTCGGGCAAGGCCGCGTCTCGCGAGGCCACGCTGCGTGAGCTCTACGGCGATCTCGCCCCGGTGGCGGTCATCCACAGCGAAGACTCGCCTGATCCGGCCGAGGTCGAGATCTGCCCCGGCCGGGATCAGCGGGTGCACGCCGGCGACTGGACGATGATGATCGGCACCGCCGAGGAGTTGGCCGCACAGGGCATCAAAGTCTCCGGCTCGTTGCGGGCGCGTTCCCGCCGCAACATCTTCCGGCGAGCGATCGACTCCGTTCGCGGGGTGATCAACGACTTCAACCCGACGTTCTATCCGGTCGCGGCCGCGACGCTGATCGTCTTGGTCACCGCCACGTTCGTGCTGCGATTCGGCTACCGGCCGCCGCCCAAGATGGGCTGGGTCGACGCGTTCTACTTCACCGTCGAAACGATGACCACGACCGGGTACGGCGACTTCAGCTTCGTCAACCAGCCCACCTGGTTGCGCACCTTCTCCACGCTGCTGATGTTCAGCGGGGTTACCACGACCGCTTTGCTGGTGTCGTTCGTGGCGGACGTATTGCTCTCGCGCCGTTTCATTTTCGCGTCGGCACGCCCCCGGGTGGGACATCTGCGCAACCACATCGTCGTCGTCGGGCTCAGTGGGCTCGGCATGCGGGTGGTCCAGGATCTGACCGCCGCGGGATACGACGTCGCGGTCATCGAGCGAGACGAGGAAAACCGATTTCTGTCCGCGGTGCGCGACCTCGACGTGCCGGTGATCTTCGGTGACGCCACCCTGCGCCAGACGCTGCAGTCCGCCCGGGTCGATCGCGCCCGGGCGGTGGCGGTGCTGACCCGCGACGACATCATCAACATCGAGACCGGCATCGTGCTGGCCGAAATGCTCGGCAAGAAGACGGCGACCCGGGAGCACTGGACCGACATTCCCCTGGTGCTGCGGGTGTACGACCGCACGCTGGGTTTTGCGGTGGCGCAGCGGTTCGGTTTCGAGAACGTCCGCTCCACCGTCGAGCTGGCGGTCCCCTATTTCATCGGCGCCGCGATCGGTCTGCAGGTGCTGGGCACGTTCTCAGTGGGCCAGGCCTCGTTCGTGGTCGGCGGCATGCAGGTGGCCGCCGGCAGCGAGCTGGACGGCCTGCGCATGTTCGAGCTGTCCACCCAAGCCCGGGTCATTGCGATCGTCACGTCCAACGGGTTGCTCAAGCTGCACCCGCGCCGCGACGCCCGCTTGCACGCCGACGACACCGTCTATCTGGTCGGGCCGTATCGCGAGCTGATCGACACGCTGCGACGGGGACGCCCACCGCGCCAGCCCAGCACCGACGAGGGGCGCAAGGCGACCAGCAAGGCCGGCTGAGGTCTCAGGTCTCGTCGAACGGAAGCGCCATCCCGGTATGCGACAGGCACTCGGTGCAGGTGTGCTCGGCATCGACCCGGCCGACCGCCTCGCGGACGAGCTTTTTGAAGGGCTCGATGTTCTTGGCGAATTCCTCGATCACGTTCACGACCGTCACCCCGGCGCCCGATTCGATGCCGGCGTCCAGATCGGTCACCAAAGCGATTGCCGCATAGCAGATTTCGAGCTCGCGGGCTAGGACCGCCTCGGGGTAACCGGTCATGTTGATCAACGTGAAGCCCGCGGCGGCGAACCACTGGCTTTCCGCGCGGGTGGAAAACCGCGGCCCCTCGATGACGACCATGGTGCCGCCGTCGACGACGCCGGGCAGCCCGGTGACCGCCGTCCGCAGCGTCGGGCAGTACGGGTCGGCGAAGGCCACATGCGCGGCGCCGGAGTCGAAGTAGGTGTCGGCACGACGGCGGGTGCGGTCGACGAGTTGATCGGGAACCACGACCGCGCCAGGGCCGTGGTCGGTGGTCAGGCTGCCGACCGCGCACGGCGCGAGGATCTGCCGGACACCCAGGGCCCGCAGCGCCCACATGTTGGCCCGGTAGGGCACCTGGTGCGCGGGATAGCGGTGGTCGACACCGTGCCGGGGCAGGAACGCCACCTCGTGCTGCCCGATCGTGCCGACGCTGACGGGGCCGCTGGGCTCACCGAAGGGCGTATCGAGGCTGACGCTGCGGGCGGCCGAGTCGAAAAAGCTGTAGAAGCCGCTGCCGCCGATCACTCCGATCACGCATGCATTGTCGCCGACCGACATGGAACGATTGACGGGTGGCCAGTCTTGCGCAGTGGATCGCCGGCGCGCGACCTCGAACCCTTCCCAACGCCATCGCCCCGGTGATCGCCGGTACCGGCGGCGCCGCGTGGCTGCACGCCGCGGTCTGGTGGAAGGCATTGCTGGCATTGGCGGTCGCGATGGCCCTGATCATCGGGGTCAACTTCGCCAACGACTACTCCGACGGCATCCGCGGCACCGACGACAATCGGGCCGGACCGCTGCGGTTGGTCGGCTCGCGGCTGGCGGCGCCGCGGTCGGTGTTAGCGGTGGCGCTGGCCAGTTTGGCGGTCGGCGCGGTGGCCGGGTTGGCGCTGGCGCTGACCACTGCGCCGTGGCTGATCGCGGTCGGCGCACTGTGCATCGCGGGGGCGTGGCTGTACACCGGCGGCTCGAGACCCTACGGCTACGCGGGCTTCGGCGAGGTCGCGGTGTTCGTGTTCTTCGGTCTGGTCGCCGTGCTCGGCACCCAGTACACCCAGGCGTTGCGAGTCGACTGGGTCGGCGGGGCGCTGGCGGTGGCGACCGGCGCGTTGTCGTCGGCGGTATTGGTGGCCAACAACTTGCGAGACATCCCGACCGACGTCGAGTCCGGCAAGATCACCCTGGCAGTTCGTCTGGGCGACAAGGGAACTCGCATCTTCTACCAGACGCTGCTGGCTCTTGCCGCGCTGTTGACGATCGCGCTGACGGCGGCCACGCCGTGGTGCGCGGTGGGCCTGCTGGCCACCCCGTTGGCGGTGCGGGCCGCTAAGCCGGTACGCACCGGCCAGGTCGGCCCCGCGTTGATCCCGGTGCTGCGTGACACCGGCCTGACGATGCTGGTCTGGTCGATCGCGGTAGCCGCCGCGTTAACGCTGACGGCCTTCTGACGCCCAGATCATTCCGAAGCGGGCGGTTCCTCGCCGCGCAGCCGGGCCCGCAGCTGTTCACGGTCGCGGCGGCGACGCGCGGTGACCTCGTCGAGGCCGGCGGTGGCCCGTCGGCGCAGCGGGGCGAACAGCCAGATACCCAGCGGCATGCCAATCACCAACGCGAACAGGAGCGCAACGACGACCGGAAACTCCTGCACGCCGAGCGCTCGGCCGATCCCGTAGATCACCGCGGTGAGACCGGCCACCAACGCCAACCGCGCGACGGCGTACAGCACCACGCTGGCGACCGCCCGGCCGGCCGAGCTCTCTCCGTATGACACACTGCGAGCCTAGGTCGCCGCGTATATTCGGTCCAAGGAGGTGTTGAGTGCTGTACCTGCTCCTGGTCTTCGTTCTCGGATCGTTGGTCTATATCGGCGTGCGCGTGGCTCGCGCTCAGCTCAACCGCCCGAAGAGCCGCGTCATCGGACCCGACGACGATCCGGACTTCTTGTGGCGGTTGAGCCACGGTGACAACAACCCGCGTTAGCGCTCGAGTTCGGGCTAGATAAAGTGCTCGTTGGACCGACGCTGATCGCTCGGAAAGCCGTCGGCGACAACGGCTGCCAGCTCGATGAGCGCTTCGCGGGTATCCCGCCTCAGCATGTCCAGGTCGATCTCGGCACCCTCTTCGAGATGCGGATCGAACGGCACCAAACGCACTGCGCGACAACGCCTTGAGAAGTGGTCCACCACTTTCTGCATGTCGACCTTGCCGGACCGTGGCCGCACCGCGTTGATCACCGCGATGGAATTGCTGACCAGGTCTTCGTGGCCGTGCGCATCGAGCCAGTCCAATGTGGCTGAGGCACTGCGGGCCCCGTCGATCGAACCCGAACTGACCACCACCAGCGCGTCGGCCTTCTCCAGCACCGCCGTCATCGCCGAGTGCAAAAGCCCGGTGCCGCAGTCGGTCAGCACCAAGCCGTAGAACCGCTCGAGAATGTCCAGCGTCTTCGAATAGTCGTCTGCGCTGAAAGCCTCCGACATCGCCGGATCACTATCGGACGCAAGAACTTCCAGACGGCTCCGGCCCTGTGAGGTGTAGCTGCGGACGTCGCTGTAGCGTTCGATGCCCTCGGCGTCGCGCAGCAGGTGCCGCACGGTGGCCGGGGTTTCCAGCGGCACTTTCTGGCTCAGCGTGCCGCGATCGGGATTGGCGTCCACGGCCACCACCCGGTCGCCGCGAATCGAGGCGAAGGTCGCGCCGAGCGTGGCGGTGATGGTGGTTTTGCCGACGCCGCCCTTCAGCGACAGCATCGCGATCCGGTAGCACCCCCGCAGCGGCCGGTTCACCTGAACGGTCAGGTCGTTGTAGCGCATGGTGCGCGGGCTCTCGCCGACGTTGATCAGCTGCCCGGACAGGCGGTACAGCCAGCGGCGCCACCCCTCCGTCGGCGCCGGCTTGACCTGACGCAGCAACGTGCTGGTGGACAACTCCGGGTACCGCGACGGCGGCAGGTTCTGCTGCGCGAGTCCCGTGTCGGCCGACGAGGCGCCGGGCGGCCCGCCGTAGTTGCCGTAGACACGGCGCGGGACATCCGGGGAGTCGACGACGCGGGGCAGACCTTGGTACGGCGTCTCCGCCCACGCCCGCGGTTCGACACGGGTCTCCGGGAGCGGCGCGTTCTGGGTCGCGTTGTCGCCGAAACGGCGCTCGGTGCGGAATCCGGCAAACGCCCGGGTGGGCGGCTCGGCGGTGGGCGGCGGTTGCGGCGGCAGCTCGGTGGTCGGATGGTCTCCGCGACGGCCGGCGTTCGCGTCGTTCGGCGGATGGTCAGACACGTGAAAATCCCCTCGTTGCAACACTCGGGTCGCTAGTTGTCGAACAGTCCTATCGATCGAAGATAGCTCAGCGCCCTTAGAACGCGCTGAACTGCGCTTATCCGACTCCGGCGTACGAGTGCAGGCCGACGGTGACCAGGTTGACGAAAAACAGGTTGAACACCATGGCCACGAAGCCAACCACGTTGATCCAGGCCGCTTTCCGGTCCCGCCACCCGGCCGTCGACCGGGCGTGCAGGTACGCGGCGTACACCACCCATGCGATGAACGCCACGGTCTCCTTCGGGTCCCAACCCCAGTACCGACCCCAGGCCTCCTCGGCCCAGATCGCCCCGAAAATCACTCCGAAACCGAAGACTGGAAACCCGAAGATCGTGGTCCGGTACGCGATCCGGTCCAGCGTCTGCGCGTCCGGCAGACGCTGGACGAGCTGGGCAAACCTGCCGTGGGCGTCGGGATCGCCCAGCCCGGAGGTGCGCAGCAGGAACAGGATGCTGGCCACGCCCGCGACCATGAACACCCCCGAACCGAGGCTGACCACAGACACGTGGATGGGCAGCCAGTAGGACTGCAGTGCGGGCATCACCGGGGCGGC
>DATNFI010000199.1:0-9115 GCA_035606475.1 Mycobacterium sp.
ATACCGACAATCATCCGAGTCGCGGCGGCACACTATCAATTCGAGACGCTGCACCCCTTCCACGACGGCAATGGGCGACTGGGACGCCTGGTTATGGCACTCCAGTTGATGAGTGCCGGCGACCTGCGCTATCCCGTGCTGAACATCTCGCCGTGGCTGGAGCAGAACCGGACCGCATATCAAGACGGACTACTGCGCGTTTCCCAAACTGGCGACTGGGATCCGTGGGTCTCCTTTATTTCCGCAGCGGTTCATGCTGAGTCACTTGAGGTAATCGCGCGCGTGGACAAGCTCCTGGCACTGCGCGAGAGCTTTCAAATGACGCTGCAGGGCTCGAAAGGCGTATCCCTCCGGATCGCCGACGATTTGATTGGCTATCCCATGATCACGGCGTCCTTGGCCGCAAAGCTCTACGGGGTGTCCTACCAAGCTGCTAATACAGCGATCTCGAAACTAGTTGAACGAGGAATCCTTCGGCAGCGCACGGCAGGTCGCTACGACAGGATCTTCCAATGCGATGAGGTCTTAACAGCTTTGGAGTATCAGGCCCGGCCCTAATGTCTGTCGTTGCCGGGCAGATGTCAGGAGCTCGCACCTTCGCCGTCGTCGGCCAGATAGCTCACCTCGTACCATCGCCGCGACTGCGCGTAGTCCGCGGTTTCGGTCGCACTTTCCAACCGCACATCGCAGAGGTGCGCGTTGTCCAGCCGGATGAAGGCCTCGAGTTCGGTGTCGCGGGCTTCGCCGGTCAGCGCGGCGTCCGCGAGCGCCCTGCCCTCGTAGCGGTGCCAGCCCAAGATCAGGGGCGGTTCTCGACGTCGACGCTGGGCGGCAGCACCGACGGCTCCCGCTGCTGCGAGCGGCGGACGATCGAGAAGGCCGCAGCGCCGGCCGCGAGCACCACGACGGCGGCTCCGGCGAGCACCCAGGGCCGCGGTTTGCGCCGCCGTGAGCGACGGGCCTGCGCGAGCGCCTCGGGCAGACCGGTGACGACTTCCTGGGCGGCCGTCAGCTCGTGAACCAACGCCTCCTGGGCCTGCTGGATATCGCGGGCCAGCCGGCCCTCGTGGTAGCGGCGCCGAAGGCCGGACGCGCCGGCCTGAGCGGAGTGGGCGCCGAGGCCCACCAGGCCGCGGGTCACGTCGACGGGTCCGACTGCGGTGTACTGCAGGCCGCGGCTCAGCCGCTCCCGCGGGGTCAGCCGGATGGGGTTCTTAGCGCGCATCTCTCGCCCTTTCGCATGACCGCCTTGGGAATACGTTCGAAGGCTACCGGCACCGGATGTCCGGCGGCGCGGATGGTGATGGCAGACTGTGATCCCGTGACTACCAGCCCGATTCAGACCGCCACTGCCACACTGCACACCAACCGCGGCGACATCAAGATCGCGTTGTTCGGAAACCACGCCCCCAAGACCGTCGCCAACTTCGTGGGCCTGGCCCAGGGCACCAAGGAGTACTCGACCGAGAACGCCTCCGGCGGAAGCTCCGGCCCGTTCTACGACGGCGCGGTGTTCCACCGGGTGATCAGCGGCTTCATGATCCAGGGCGGCGACCCCACCGGCACCGGCCGCGGCGGCCCGGGCTACAAATTCGCCGACGAGTTCCACCCGGAATTGCAGTTCGACAAGCCCTACCTGTTGGCGATGGCCAACGCGGGCCCGGGAACCAACGGCTCACAGTTCTTCATCACCGTCGGCCAGACGCCGCACCTCAACCGCAAGCACACCATCTTCGGTGAGGTCGTCGACGGGGATTCGCAAGGCGTCGTGGATGCCATCGCCACCACGGCCACCGGCCCCGGCGACCGCCCCACCGAGCCGGTCGTCATCGAGTCGATCACCATCTCCTGACGCGGCCGCGACACTTGCGCGCCCTTCAGGAGCTCGCGTAACCGCTCGCGGTCAACGCGTCGAGCACCTCGAGCGGGTCGGTGCTCAGGTCCCAGCGGGAGAAGACGAACAGCCGGCCGTCGTTGGCGTCGATCTCGAGTAGCCGCATCTTGCGCCCGATCCGGCGGAATTCGGTAATCCGAATGATCTTGATGTCGGGCCGCCGTAGGTATTGCGGTCGGATCCAGCCGCCGATCCGCAAGCCGTCGTCGGTGATTGCCAGCTTGGGTCGCGCACGCCATGTTCCGCCCGCAAACAAGATCAGTCCGACCCCGGAAATGGCTAGCAAAAGCCGGCCCGGCGCATCTGTGACGACGGTCACAGATGTGGTAGCCATCACAATTCCGGCGAGCCCGCAAGCTGCGGTTCCCGCCGCAGACGGCGCCCATTGTGTTTGCTGCACGACGCTCCTAAGGGTGCCTACCACTACCGATGCGGTTATCCACAAGCGCTATCCACAATGGGGATGAATCACACACGTGTGATCCAAACTCTCGGACGTTGCTGGCTCAGCACCCGCGCCGGCCGGTGCCGGGCGCATCAAGATCAGGCCCGGGGCTACCGCCACCGCATCGTCAGCAACAAGCCGCTGATCATGAAAGCAAACGCGACGGCGTAGTTCCACGGCCCCAGGTTCGCCATCCAACTCAGCAGCGAGGGCGCGTCGGGACCGGTGGCGGCCAGCTGGAACACCATCAGCCAGATCAACCCGAACAGCATCAAGCCGCAGAACAACACCACGAACCACACGCTGGACGGGCCGGCCTTGACCTTGACCGGGGTGCGGCTCACCGTACTGGCGGTGAAGTCGGTCTTCTTGCGGACTTTGGACTTTGGCATTTCTACCTCGGGTATAACTCGGAGCTACGGTAGGCAGGGCAGGTGCAACGACGAGCGTAACGCACTCACCACCAGCGGACGGAGAGCCGATGGCACGCATCCACTGGCCGTCCTTCGCACGCGACGACGGCAAGGAGCAGGTGAGCCCATCGCCGTGGCGGGTTTGCGTGCCGGCGGTGTGCCTGTTCGCCGGCCTGATGATCGGAGCCACGCACGGTGTATCCCGTGGCGGCGAGATCCGACGCAGCGACGCGCCCCGGCTCGTTGACCTGGTACGCAGCGAACAATCGGCCGTCGGTCGATTGACCACCGAGCGGGATCGACTGGCCAACACCATCGACTCCACCCACGGGCGATCCGCGGACGCCGCGCTGGCGGCGATGCTGCGGCGGTCGGCGCAGTTGGCCGGTGATGCCGGGCTGGAACCCGTGCACGGCCCGGGTCTGACCATCACCCTCAACGACGCGCAGCGCGACGCCAACGGCCGGTTCCCCCGCGACGCCTCCCCCGACGACCTCGTCGTGCACCAGCAGGACATCCAGGCCGTCCTCAACGCGTTGTGGAGCGCCGGCGCGGAAGCCATCCAGATGCAGGACCAGCGCATCATCGCCACCTCGGTGGCCCGCTGCGTGGGCAACACGCTGCTACTCAACGGGCGGACCTACAGCCCGCCGTACACGGTCACCGCGATCGGCGATGCCACGGCCATGCAGGCGGCGTTGGCCGCCGCTCCGCTGGTGATCCTCTACAAGCAGTACGTGGTGCGGTTCGGTCTCGGCTACACCGAGCACGCGGTATCCGACGCGCGTGTTGCGGGGCACACCGAACCGCTGCGGATGCACTACGCCGAGCCCGCCGGCCCGGTCAACTACTAAAGCACCGGCTCGGTCGAACGGCCCGGCTCCTCCTCATCGCGCTGCGCGCTCCGCATCGTCGCCGAGCTAACCTGGCACAATGCAGATCCTGGTCGTCGACAACTACGACAGCTTCGTCTTCAACCTGGTGCAATACCTGGGCCAGCTGGGTGTCGAGGCGACGGTGTGGCGCAACGACGACCCGCGGCTGTCCGATCGCGCGGCGACCGCCGCTGGAGTGGACGGCATCCTGCTGAGCCCCGGCCCGGGCACCCCCGAGCGTGCCGGCGCCTCGATCGACCTGGTGCGGGCCTGCGCCGCGGCGCACACCCCGCTGCTGGGCGTGTGCCTCGGCCACCAGGCCATCGGGGTGGCCTTCGGGGCCACCGTGGACCGCGCGCCCGAACTGCTGCACGGCAAGACCAGCAGCGTCTACCACACGAACACCGGTGTGCTGCAGGGACTTCCGGATCCGTTTACCGCAACCAGGTATCACTCGCTGACGATCATGCCCGAGACGCTGCCCGCCGAACTCGAGGTGACGGCCCACACCCAGAGCGGTGTGATCATGGGGGTCCGGCACAAAGAACTGCCGATCCACGGCGTCCAATTCCATCCCGAGTCGATCCTCACCGAGGGCGGCCACCGGATGCTGGCCAACTGGCTGGCCGACTGCGGCCAGCCCCGCGACGACGGGTTGGTGCGCAAGCTGGAACGCGAACTGGTCGACAGCCTGGCTATTGACCGAACTTCAGCGTGATGCTGCCGTCCCGGTTGGCACCCTGACCCGCGCTCGGGCTCTGGTACACGACCCGGTTGTGTTGCGAGCCGCCGGCGTCGACATCGGGGCCGCGGTCCAGCACCCCGGTCCAGCCGAGTGCGCGTAACCGCGGTTCGGCATCGGTCCAGAACATTCCGGTCACGTCCGGCATCACGAACTGGTTGCCCTTGGACACCTGCAACTCGATCACCGTGTCGACCGGAACATTAGCTCCCGCAGGCGGATTCGTGCCGACAACGGCGCCAGCCGCTCGGGGGCTGTCCACCGTGGCCTGAGCGAATTTTGAAAAGCCGTACACGGTGAGGTTCTTCTGCGCCTCATCGGCAGTCTGCCCGGCGACGTCGGGAACCGGCTTGCTCGACGGACCGGAGCCGACAATGACCGCGATCTCGTTGGTGATCGCCGACGTCTGGTTGGCCGGCGGATTGGTGCCGATGACTTTGTCTTTGGTCTCCGGCGTCGACGGGGAGTTGACCTGCTTGAAGCGGCTGAAGCCGGCCGCTTTGAGCTTCTTGACCGCCGCGGCATAGCTCAGCGACGAGACGTCGGGCACTTCGCGCTGCTCGGGCCCGGTCGACACGTTGACCGTAATCAACTCGCCGGCACCGACCTTGGTGTTGGCGCCAGGGTCGGTGCCGATGACATGGTCGGGCGGGACGGTCGAGTCGGGCTTCTGCAGGGTCCGGGTCTTGAAGCCGTGGTTCTGCAGTGCGGCAATCGCATCGGCCGACGCCTGATTGCGGACGTCGGGGATCTGCACGTTGCGCATGCCGCCGCCGAACGTGTTGATCAGGATCGTGACGACGACGGTCAGCACCGCCAGCGCCGCGACGGCGATCACCCAGCGGCTCACCGAACCGGGACCGCGCTCGCGGGTGAAGTCGAGCTGCTGCCGGGGCAGCGGATTGGTCTGCGTACCTGAGGAATCCGACGAATGCGGCGCGGCCATCAACGACGAGCGGTCGGCATCGGTGAGGATCTTGGGCGCCTCCGGCGGCTCGCCGTTGTGCACCCGAATCAGATCGGCGCGCATCTCGGCGGCGGTCTGGTAGCGGTTCTCGGGATTCTTGGCCAGCGCCTTGAGCACGACTGCGTCCAGGTCGGCGGAGATGCCTTCGTAACGCCGCGACGGCGGAACCGGATCTTCGCGGACGTGTTGGTATGCCACCGCGACGGGCGAGTCACCGACGAAAGGCGGCTCGCCGGTGAGCATTTCGTACAGCACACACCCCAGCGAGTACACGTCGGAGCGGGCGTCGACGGTGTCGCCGCGGGCCTGCTCGGGCGAAAGATATTGCGCTGTACCGATTACCGCGGCGGTCTGGGTGACGCTGTTGCCGCTGTCGGACAGTGCCCGCGCGATTCCGAAGTCCATCACCTTGACCGCGTTGGTGGTGCTGATCATGATGTTGGCCGGCTTGACGTCGCGGTGAATGATGCCGTGTTGATGCGAGAAGTTCAGCGCCTGGCAGGCGTCGGCGATCACCTCGATGGCGCGGGTCGGCGTCATCGGTCCGTCGGTGTGGACGATGTCGCGCAGCGTCACACCGTTGACGTACTCCATCACGATGTAGGGCAGCGGCCCGGCGGCGGTCTCCGCTTCGCCGGTGTCGTACACCGCGACGATCGCGGGGTGGTTGAGCGCCGCGGCGTTCTGCGCCTCGCGGCGGAAGCGCAGGTAGAAGCTGGGGTCGCGGGCCAGGTCGGCGCGCAGCACCTTGACCGCCACGTCTCGGTGTAGCCGGACATCCCGGGCCAGATGCACCTCGGACATGCCGCCGAAGCCGAGGATCTCACCAAGTTCGTAGCGGTCGGACAGGTGCTGCGGGGTCGTCATCGCGGTTTCTCGTGTTGGGACGCCACCGCGCTGCAGAAGGTCAGCGCGGGCGCCCGCCAGGGGGTGGGGGGCTTGCATTGCCCTCCAGAATTACCCGTGGCCCCCCGGTAGGTCCAATTAGTTGGATGTGCCGGCGCCGATTCGGACTTGCTGGGTGGTGCTCCGGTGTCGGTCACGGTGGGTGCGGATGGTTGCTGCTGCGAATTGTTGTTGTGCGAGTTCATCACGATGAGGATCGCGATAATGATCGCCAGCGCGCCCAGCACGCCGGCGGCCCACAGCAGCGCCCGCTGCCCGGACGAGAAGGTCCGCCGCGGCGGCGGCGTGCGGTGACCGCCGGTGGTCGGCCGCGCGCGGCGGGCGGCGGGTGCGCGGGTGGTGGCGGCGGCCGCGGCCCGGGTCGGCGACCCCGACGGGATGGCTGCCGGTGTGGCGCGAGCGCCGCCGGCGGCCTGGTTGGGTCGTGGCGGGCGGCGGCCGGCGCGCACGGCGGCAACCGCGTCGGCGAATGGTCCCCCGCTGCGGTAGCGCATTCCCGGGTTCTTCACCAGGGTGATCTCGATCAGTTCGCGCACGTTCGGCGGCAGGTCTGCCGGCAGCGGCGGCGGCGGCTCCTTGATGTGCTTCATCGCCACCGTCAGCGCGCCGTCGCCGGTGAATGGCCGCTTACCCGAAACCGCTTCGTAGCCAACAACTCCCAGCGCATACACATCGCTGGACGGAGTTGCGTCATGACCCAGCGCCTGCTCGGGGGCGATGTACTGGGCGGTGCCCATCACCATGCCGGTCTGGGTCACCGGCGCGGCGTCGACGGCCTTGGCGATACCGAAGTCGGTGATCTTCACCTGGCCGGTCGGGGTGATGAGGATGTTGCCCGGTTTGACGTCGCGATGCACCAGACCGGCGGCGTGCGCCACCTGCAACGCGCGACCGGTCTGCTCGAGCATGTCCAGGGTGTGCCGCAGCGACAGCCGACCGGTCCGCTTGAGTACCGAGTTCAGCGGCTCACCGTTGACCAGTTCCATCACCAGATAAGCGGTGCGGCCTTCACCGTCCATCTGGGTCTCGCCGTAGTCGTGCACGCTGGCGATGCCGGGGTGGTTCAGCATCGCCGTGGTGCGCGCCTCGACCCGGAAGCGCTCGATGAACTCGGAGTCCTGCGAGAACTCAGCCTTGAGGACCTTGACGGCGACGCGTCGACCCAGCCGACTGTCGACGGCCTCCCACACCTGACCCATGCCGCCGGTGGCAATCAGTCGCTGCAGGCGGTAGCGGCCAGACAGCGTCACACCTACTCGCGGGCTCATGGTCCTCCCTGCAGCGCGGCCTCGATGACGGCGCGCCCGATCGGTGCGGCAAGCGCACCCCCGGTCGCCGATGGACTTCCGCCGTCTGCCGTTCCCTCTACGAGGACCGCGACGGCGACCTTCGGAGCCTTCGCGGGCGCAAAAGCGATGTACCACGCGTGCGGTGGTGTGTGGCGCGGGTCGGTGCCGTGCTCTGCGGTACCAGTCTTGGATGCGATCTGCACGCCGGGGATCGCCCCTTTCTGCTGTGTCACATTTTCGGCGCCGACCATCAACTCAGTCAGCTTAGCTGCGACCTGCGGGGACACCGCACGGCGCTGTTGATGCGGCGCGGTCGTGCTGATGTTGGCCAGGTCCGGTCCTTGCAGGCTGTCGACCAGGTAGGGCTGCATGGTGATGCCGGCATTGGCGATGGTAGCCGCAACGACCGCGTTCTCCAGCGGCGTCAATGCGACATCCTTCTGCCCGATGCTCGACATACCGAGCGCGGCGGCGTCGGAAATGGGCCCGAGGGTCGACTCGGCGACTTGCAGCGGCGTCGGCTCCGGGACGGCGTCCAGCCCGAACGATCGAGCCATGCCGCGCAGCGCGTCGGTCCCGTTGAGCAGGCCCAGCTGGACGAATGCGGTGTTGCAGGACCGGGCGAATGCCTCACGCAGCGTGACGGTTTCGGCGTTGACGCACGGCTGGCCGCCGTAGTTCTCCAGGCTGGCGGTGCTGTCGGGCAACGGAATCGACGCCGCCGCGGTCAGTTCGTCGTCCTCGGTTGCGCCGTTCTGCAGAGCCGCCGCCGTGGTGATCACCTTGAAGGTCGACCCGGGCGGATACGTCTGCGAGATCGCGCGGTTGATCATCGGCGAGTGTGGGTCGTCGCGGAGCTGCTGCCACGTCTTGGCCTGCTGCTCGGGGTCGTGCGAGGCGAGCTGGTTGGCATCGAATGACGGCGACGACACCATCCCCAGGATCTTGCCGGTCGACGGCTCCAGCGCGACCACCGCGCCGCGGCAGGCGCCGTTGCAACCCTGCTGCATCGCATCCCAACCGGCCTGCTGAATGCGGGGGCTGATGGTGGTGTTCACCGTGCCGCCACGGGGATCGCGGCCGGTGAAGAAGTCGGCCAGCCGCCGGCCGAACAGTCGCTGGTCGGATCCGTTGAGCAACGGGTCTTCGGCGCGCTCGAGGCCGGTGCTGGAGTAGCGCAGCGAATAGAAGCCGGTAATCGGCGCGTACACCGCGGCGTTGGGGTACACCCGCAGGAAGCGAAAGCGGCTGTCGGTGGCCACCGAATAGGCCAGCAGCTGGCCGCCCGCGGTGATCTGGCCGCGCTGCCGGGAGTACTCATCCATCAGGACCCGCTGGTTGCGCGGGTCGGAACGCAACCCGTCGGCGGTGAACACCTGTGTGAGCGTCGCGTTGAACAGCAACAGCACGATCAGCGCCATCACGCTGATCGATATCCGGCGCAGTGAGGTGTTCATACCTTCTCGATCACCTCGGTGTGCGCGCCGGCGATCGGGGAGGTGTTACGCGGCGTGGTCCGGAACGGGCGGCGCGCGGCATGCGAGATGCGCACCAGGATCGCCAGCAGCACATAGTTGGCCACCA
>DATNFI010000200.1:0-13574 GCA_035606475.1 Mycobacterium sp.
CGGCCTGCTCGATCAACGTCTGATGGACCCTGGCGATGCCCAGCGCGCGGGACATCAGGTCGTAGGCGGGCAGCAGCGCGTCGTACTGAGCCCCGGGCAGGTAGTCATGCCGTTGATGCAGATGATTTTTGGTCATGCCAACCATCATCTGGCGCTGCAGCTAACTATGTTTGAGTGATCCTTGGCCAAACTTGGACTATCTTTGGCATGATGACCACGCCGACCCGCCTGATCCGGCACGACCGCGGAGTGCCCGTCTACCAGTACCGGACCGATCCGCACACGCCCCCGCTGGCGGTGATCCGGCGTGGCGAACAGGTGAGCAACCAGGGCCGCCACATTCACGACTTTCCGGCGCTGTGGTACCGACCCGCGGCCGGTGCGGTGTACGTGGTCGCCGCCGGCGAGGTGCTCGATCCGGCAGACCTCATCGACCTCGAGGGCGGAGTCGGAGTGTTGTTCGACCCGGCGGCACTGGGCGAGGATGGGCGATCGCCGTGGCCGACGTGGCGGACCCATCCGCTGTTGTTCCCGTTTCTGCACGGGCGATCGGGCGGGCTGTTGCGACTGGAACTGCCGAAATCCCGCCAACTGCACTGGAATTCCGCGATCGAGTCGATCGAGACGGAACTGGCCGAGCGACAGGACGGCTACCAACAGGCCGCGCTGGCGCACCTCACGCTGCTGCTGATCGATGTTGCACGGTTGGCCGACCCCGATGTCGTCGACGACCTGCGGCGCAGCGGCGAACCGTTGCTTGCCGACGTGTTTGCGGTGATCGACCGCCGACACCACGAGCCACTGTCGCTGCGCGATGTGGCGCAGGAAGTGGGGATGACGCCCGGGCACCTGACCACCGTGGTGCGCCGCCGCACCGGGCGCACCGTGCAGGAGTGGATCATCGAACGCCGAATGGCCGAAGCGCGCACCATGCTCGAGCAGACCGATCTTCCGGTCGCCGAGATCGCCAGGCGGGTCGGCGTTTTCGACCCGAGCTATTTCAGCCGGCAATTCACCCGGATACACGGGATCTCGCCGCGCCATTGGCGCATCCGTGCTGCCTAGGTCAACGCACCCCGGGATCCGGTGATGGGGAGGTCAATCGGAGTGATGACGCCCGGTTGCGCGTCGCAGACGAACGGGATGGCGTTGACCGCCGCAACCGCGGTGCTGTCCATCAACACGGTCATCACGTCCTCGCCGGGCCTGCCGAACCGGATTGTCGCGTCGACATATGGCTCGCCGTCGATCACCACACTGAAACCCTTGGGGTCGGGCCATTTCGGCTCGAGCGCGTCGTCGCTCATGGTCCAGCAGATGGCCAGCTCGATCACCGGGCGCCCGCCGCGATAGCCACGGTAGGTGCGGCGTTGGCCCCCAGCGGTGCCGGCGGCGTAGTCCACCCAGCCCAGATTCAGATCCCGGGTCAGCACGGCGGGCTCGACGAACGCCTCCTTGGCGTCGAGCTCGGTACCCAGCATGCTGGCGATCATGTCCAGCGTCTCGAAGTAGCCGAGGCCGTACCGTTGCTTAGCCGGGTCGAGGTGCGTCACCGGCTCGCGGGGTGGTTTGCCGAATCCGAGCACCTTCCACACGTCCTGCACGGGATAGGTTGTGCAGTCCAGCGTTTCGACAAGCTTGACGCTGCGCACCCGTGGGCAGGCGCCGGTGAGGAACCCGGCGACGACGTTGATGAAGCCGGGCTCGAACCCGGTGCCCAGGAACGTCGCTCGTCCCTGTTGCGCCGCCTCCTCGAGCGCCGGGAGTTCCACGGGGTGGTGCGTGCCGGTCAGGAAGTCTCCCGTGGTGACCACGTTGATGCCCCGGCGCAGCATCGTTTGCACCAGGTCGTAATCGATGACGCGCGGCATGTAGTTCACGCAATCGGGCGCAAGGTCCAGCAACGCGTCCACATCGCTGGTCGCGGTGACTCCGGTCGGCGGTCGATCGGCCAGCGCACCCGCGTCGCGCCCCACCTTGTCCGCACCGAATGCGTGGACACCCACGACGTCGAGGTCGTCGCGGTCCAGCAAGATGCCGAGCGCTCGCGTGCCGATGTTGCCGGTTGACCACTGGACTACCTGGTATTGCGCCATGGCTCACGGTAACCGTTGACAGCTCGTCCCGAACGCTGTTCTAATCAGATCGCTGTTCGAATTCGACCATCGTTCGAGAAGGGGGGCAGCGGCATGCGGACTGCCTCTGGTGCGCCGGTGCTTCGCTACGGGGCGCTGGACCAGGCGCACCTGACGAAGCACTTGCTGCGATTGGCGAAGCGCGTCGGCGTCAACCGGGTCACCATCCGCGAACTCGCGGCTGAGGCCGGTACGGCCCCCTCGTCGGTCTACTACCACGTACGCGACAAGCGTGAACTGCTCGATCTGCTGATCGAGTCCGTACTCGCTCAGATCGAGGTGCCGCGTGAGGGCGACTGGGAGACGCGGTTGGTCGCGCTTTATGCGAATGCCTGGACGGTGTTGCTCGAGGTACCGGGTATCGCGGTCTTACTCCAGGAGTATCCGCACACCCCTGCGGCCACCGAGATGGATCGCGCCGCTCGCCGTATCTTGCGCGAATCCGGTTTGCAGGCAGCCGATTTCGAGGCAGCGCACGCGGCGTTGTATATCCACCTGTTGGGTTCGGTGCAGCTCACCCAGACCCGCCAGACCGATGCCGCGGCCGGCCGCCCGAGCGATCGTGCGTTTGGGTACGGGTTGCGTCTGATCCTCACCGGTCTGCGCAACGAGATAGGGGGAGCCGCATCGTGACAGATACGATGATCGACCTGGCCGAGCCGGCGATCTGGGCGTCGCGCTTTCCCGACGAACTGTTCGCCGCACTACGCGCCCGCACGCCGGTGTTTCACCAGCAACTCACCGATGGCGTGAAATCTGCAGTGGGCCGCGAGTTTTGGGTGTGCACGAAGCATGCCGACGTCGCGCGAGTGCACCGCGACCATGAGTTCTTCACCGCGACACGCGGACCACTGATCCAGGACGTGCCGCTGTTCGACGCCTATCCAGCGATCGTGAGTTTGGATCCGCCGGATCACACCATCCGCCGCAAAGTCATCTCGCGCGCGTTCACCCCGCGGGCGGTGGCAAAGTTGGAAGACGGAATTCGCAAGCGGGCCAAGGCGATGGCCCGCGCCCTGCTCGAATCCGGCGGTGGTGAGTTCGTCGATCTGGCGGCCGGATTGCCGATCTCGGTGATCGGGGACATCGTCGGGATCCCCGAGGCCGACCGGCCGCATGTGTTCGATCTCATCGAGAAGGTGTTGAAGACCGCCGGGGCCCAGCTTGCCGTCCCGGACGGCGACGACGTAATGCCCTTCGTCGAGTTGTTTGAGTACGCCAGCGCGCTGACGGCGCACAAGCGGGAACACCCCGTGGACGACATCTGGAGTGCCTTGTGCACCACGGAGATCACCGCAGAGTCGGGGGAGAGTTTCCTGCTGCCCTCCAACGAGCTGGAGATTTTCTTCTTCGTTCTCGGGTTGGCCGGCGCCGACACGACCCGGAACGCGCTGTGCGACGGGATTCGGGCCTTCGTCGCCAGTCCGGATCAGATCGAGACTTACCGGTCCGACCCGGACGTGCGGAGCACGGCCGTCGAGGAGGTGATCCGGTATTCCACGCCCATCATGTTCTGGGTGCGCGGAGCCACCCGGGACGTGATCCTCGGCGACACGCTTATCCCCGAGGGCGCGCGCGTGGTGACGATGCTGCGTTCGGCCAATCGCGACGAGGATGTCTTCGACGATCCGTACCGCTTCGACATTCGCCGAGATCCCAACCCGCATCAGTCATTCGGCGGCGGTGGCGCCCACCACTGTCTGGGCGCGATGCTGGCCCGGGCGGAAGTCAGGGCGGCCCTCGACGAGATCTTGTTGAACACGGATGCCATCGAAACCGGTGAGCCGACGATCACGCTGCCCGATCTTTCCAACAACATGACCGTTTACGACTCGCTGCCGGTCAGCCTGAATCACGCCCCGCGGATGAACTGAGCGACGCTGGGGGCGTCATCGCGCTCGGTCCGAGGTCACCTTTTCGACCGCCCGTTCGTCAGTCGAGAAGAACACTCTGACCGAAGGAGACCTGATGTACCTCGCATATGCTGCGGTGACGCTGCTCGCCGCGACCTTGGTGGGCGGCGCCGCGCTGGCCAACTTGATCGGCCTCGACTATTCCAAGAACCAAGCCGACATCAATCGCGTCCCACGGTCGTGGATACGGCCGCTGGGGGTGGTACTGGCCGCAGGTGCGCTTGGCCTACTGGCGGGATTCGCCGTCCCGGTACTCGGCCTGCTCGCGGCCGCCGGTCTCGTGTTGTATTTCGTCTGCGCGTTCGCTGCACACGTGCGGTCAAGCAACTACCAGCTGGGTCCGTGGGCCGTTTACGCCTCGCTGGCCGTGGCTGCGTTGGCGGTCAACCTGATTCGGCTGGCCCACTGACCTACATCGGGTTGGCGCGAAGGTAGCCGTAGACACCGGCGAAGTTGGCATTGACCTCGTCGGGGATCGGCACCGGACCGCCGAGAGCCCGTGCCCCCCAAACGATTTGGGCAGTCCGCTCCACCAACGCGGTTACGTGCAGGACCTTGTCCGGTCGCGGGCCGACCGCCACCAGGCCGTGGTTGGCGATCAGCGCCGCGGCCCGGCCTTCCAGCGCCTTCACCGCGTAGGTGCCGACCTCGGGCGTGGCCGATGCTGCGTATTCGCTGCAGCGGATGTCGCCGCCGCAGTAGATGGCGAACTCGTCGATGCAGGCCGGAATCGGCTGGTGGGCGATCGCGAACATGGTCGCCCATACCGGGTGGCTGTGGATGACGCTGCCGATGTCGTCGAACGCGCGGTAGCAGGCCAGGTGCAGCTTCATCTCGCTCGACGGCGACCGGCCGTCGGCGGCCTGCAGCACCGCGCCGTCGGGGTCGACCACCACCAGGTCGTCGAGCGTCATGTCCGCGTAGTCGACCGACGACGGGGTGATGACCAGATTCCCGTCCTCGCGGCGGGCCGAGATGTTACCCGCGGTGCCCTCGACCAGGCCGCGCCGCAGCATGTCCTTGGCCGCGGCCAGGACCGCGGTCTCCGCGTTGTCGACATATCTCACGAGGTGAGCACCTCCGGGTTGACGATGTGTGCTGGCGTCCCGCCGGATAGCAGCGCGTCGAGATCGTCGGCAACCATCTGGGCCTGGCGCGCCTCAGTGTTCCACGTCGCCCCGCCGATATGGGGCGTCAGCACCACATTGGGCATCGCGATCAGCGGGTGGTCGGTCGGCAGCCATTCCCCGACGAAGTGGTCCAGGCCCGCGGCGGCGACCTTGCCGCTGCGCAGCGCCTCGACCAGCGCGTCGGTGTCGTGCAGCTGCGCCCGTGCGCTGTTGAGGAAGACCACCCCGTCGCGCATCGCCGCGAACTGCTCGGCCCCGATCAGCCCGGCGGTATCGGGGGTTACCGGCGCGTGCAGCGAGACGATGTCTGCCTCGGCCAGCAGCTCCGCCAGGCCGTGCTGCGCCTCGTCGTTGTAGGGGTCGGATGCGATAACCCGCATGCCCAGCCCGGCCATCCGCCACCGGACCGCCCGCCCGATCGCGCCGAGGCCGATCAGGCCGACCGTCCGTCCGGCGAGCTCCCAGGCGCGGAAGCGCTGATACGGGATGGTGCCGTCGCGGAATACCTGGCCGGCCCGCACGTCGGCGTCGGCGCCCAGCACGTGCCGGGTGGCGGCGAACAACAGCGCCAGGGTCATCTCGGCGACCGCGTCGGCGTTACGGGCTGGAGTGTTGAGTACCGGGATGCCGGCGGCCGTCGCACCCGCGATGTCGACGTTGTTGGGATCGCCGCGGGTGGACGCGATGGCACGCAGGCCCAGATCGAATACCGGGCCGCCCACCGAATCGCTTTCCACCACAACGACATCCGCGCCTTCAGCCGAGATCCGTTCGGCCAGTTGCTCCGCCGAGTAGATCCGCAGCGGGGTGTGATCGATCCACGGGTCGTAGACCACGTCGGCCAGCCGGCGCAATTTCTCGAATCCCTCGCCACGCAGCGGGGCCGTCACCAAAGCACGGGTCACGAGAGCCAATGCTGGCGTACGGTGACGCGCGTGGCAACAGACGTCACGGTCGGCATCGACATCGGTACCACCGCCGTCAAAGCGGTGGCCGCCGACGAGGACGGCCGGGTGGTCGCGCGGGCCCGCATTCCGCATGAGCTGCGGGTACCGGCGCCGGATCGGCTGGAGCACAACGCCGACGAGGCGTGGCGGCGGGGCCCGTTGACCGCGCTGAAGCAGTTGGCCTGCCCGGATGCGCGGGCCATCGCGGTGTCCGCGATGGTGCCGTCGTTGACCGCCGTGGACGCCGCGGGCGTACCGATCACGCCGGGGTTGCTCTACGGCGATGGGCGCGGCCGGGTTCCCGGTGTCGTCGCCGACGGGCCGTTCCCGGTCGGCGAGGCCGCCGAGTTCCTGCGCTGGACCGCCGCTCAAGCGCCGGCGGCCGCCGGCTACTGGCCGGCCCCGGCGGTCGCCAATTACGCGCTGGCCGGCGAGGCAGTGGTCGACTTTCCCACCGCCTTCACCGCGTCGCCGTTGTTCGACGGCGACGGCTGGAACGCGGCGGCCTGCGCGGAGCGCGGCGCGACGGGGAAGCAGATGCCCGGGGTGGCGGCGCCGGGCGCGGCAGTCGGGCAGGTGGGCGCGGCCGTGTTGGGGGCCGGGGCTATTGACGCCGTGTGCGAACAGATGGTCTCGGGCGCCAATGAGGTTGGCGACGTTCTGGTGCTGTGTGGCACCACGTTGATCGTGTGGGTGACGATTCCCGAAGCGCGCCAGGTACCGGGACTGTGGACGATCCCGACCATGACCGGGGTGAGCCAGATCGGTGGCGCGAGCAACGCCGGCGGCCTTTTCCTCGGCTGGGTTGATCGGGTGCTGGGGCCGGGTGATCCGGCCGCGGCCGACCCGCGACGGGTGCCGGTCTGGTCGCCGTATCTGCGCGGCGAGCGCACCCCGTTGCACGACCCCGACCGCCGCGGGCTGCTCGACGGCCTGGACCTCAGCCATGACGCGGCCGCGCTACGACGGGCCGCCTACGAGGCCTCGGGATTCGTTGTGCGCCAACTGATCGATCTCAGCGGGGCGGACGTATCGCGGATCGTGGTCGCCGGTGGCGGCACCCGGGTGCCGCCGTGGATGCAGGCGATCGCCGACGCCACCGGCAGACCGGTGCAGGTGTCCGGGGTGGCCGAGGGGGCCGCGCTGGGCGCGGCCTTCCTGGCCCGGATGGCGGTGGGCAAGGAATCGGCGATCACCGACGCGGCCCGCTGGGCCGGCATCGAACGAACCGTCGACCCGAATCCGGCGTGGATAGACCCGGTGCAGGCGCGCTACCAGCGGTTCCTGGAGCTGGCTTCGCTACGGTAGCTCGGCCGAGACGTATCGGAGGTCGCCCAAGCCCTCCAGCGAGTTGGCATCGGGAAACTCAAAACCGTTGGCGGCGTAGAGCTCTGGGGTGGTGTGCGTGGTGGTCTGCCAACCGCGCTCGGCCAGGTACTGCACGGCGTCGTTGCGCTCGCCGTCGTAGACCAGCTCAGACCAGTTGATGTTCAGCCCGAGCCGCCGCCAGCGTTCGCTGATCTGCTTGCCCCGCTTGGTGATTCGACCATGGATGTCCGGGACGTAGCCGGTGCCGATCCGGCTGGCGCTGAAACTGAGCGTGGTGATGGTGTCGAACAGCCGGTCCTGCGCGTCCGGCGGCAGGTAGCCCAGCAGTCCTTCGGCGATCCAGGCCGTCGGTCGCTCTGAATTGAACCCGTTGTCGCGCAACGCCCCAACCCAGTCGTCGCGAAGGTCGACCGCGACCGCCCTGCGGTCGGCGGTCGGAGCCGCACCCAGGTCGGCCAGTGTGCGGCTTTTGAATTCGATGACCTGCGGCTGGTCGACCTCGAACACGGTGGTGCCCGACGGCCACGACAGCCGGTAGGCGCGGGTGTCGAGGCCCGCGGCCAGGATGACGGCCTGGCGCACACCGGCTTTGGCCGCCTCGGTGAAGAAGTTGTCGAAGAACCGGGTCCGGACCGCCATGCCCTCGGCCAGTCGCCGTGAGGCGAAGGCCGGATCGTCGTCGCCGAGTTCGATCTCGCCGTCCACCATCTTGATGAAGGCCTCGACGCCGACCGCCCGGACCAACGGTTCGGCGAAAGGGTCGTCGATCAGGGGATCGGGGCCCTTGGATGCCATCGCGCGGCGAGCGGCCACCGCCGTGGCGGTAGCGCCCACGCTGGACGCCAGATCCCAGCTGTCCCCGTCGTGCCGAATGGTGTCCTTTCCGGACATGGCAGCCTCCTATCGGCGAGTTGCGATGACGGACAGGATGTTCCGGAACGCGGCGAGTGTTTCGTCGTGGTCCGGGTAGACGCGGCCGTACTCGCCGAACAGGTCGCGGCGATTGCGGGCGACCACGTCCCAGCCATGCTCGGTGAGGTAGTCGGCAACGTTGTTGCGCTCACCTTCGTAGAACAGGCCCGATAGATCGACATCGCAGCCGACGTTGGCCCACCGGTCGTTCATCGCCTTGCCCCGTTCGGCCATCGACCGACCGTTGTCCAGGTGGTATTCGGTGGCGATCTGGCTGCCCGGTGCGCTGAGCGCGGTGATGTGGTCGAAGAGCCGGTCCTGCGCTTCCGGCGGCAGGTACATCAGCAGCCCCTCGGCGCTCCACGCCGACGGCTTGGTGTCGTCAAAACCGGTCTCGCGCAACGCCGTCGGCCAATCGTCGCGCAGGTCGATGCTGACCGTGCGGCGCTGTGCCGTGGGTTCGGCGCCCAGCCTGGCCATGGTCTCGGTCTTGAACGCGACGACCTGGGGTTGGTCGACCTCGTAGACGACGCTGTCGGCCGGCCAGCTGAGTCGGTAGGCCCGCGAGTCCAGGCCGGCCGCCAGGATCACCGACTGGCGGATGCCTGCCGCGGCGGCACCGGCGAAGAAGTCGTCGAAGAATTTGGTGCGGACCGCGAGCGAGTCGGTTTCGGTCTGCAATTCACCGGTGGCGTCGGCACCCGCGGCCGTCGGGTCGATGTCTCCGTCGACCACCCGGGTGAAGAAGTCGATGCCCACCGCCCGCACCAACGGCGCGGCGAACGGGTCGTTGATAATCGGGTCGGTGTCCACGGTGGCCAGCGCCCGGGCCGCCGCGACCATCGTCGCGGTGGCGCCCACGCTGGAGGCCAGATCCCACGTGTCGGTATCGCTGCGCGTCATGGTCACCCTTTCCGTCCACACTCAGCTGTAGCCGTATGATACTTAGCCAAGGTAAAGAGCCAGTGAAACCTTACGCCTTATTGTTGTGTGCGGCCGCTGAGCAGTTGTGCCCGCCGGGCTCGCCGCAGCCCCACCCATTGGCGGGCAGGCGCTTCATGCGCTGTTAGTCTCGTAGACTGTCTGACGCGCGCCAGGACACGTCCTGCCTGCATGTGCTCGGCGCGCGACGCAGGACCACGAAACGTTTCAGGACAGTCCGGCTGGATGCACCAGCCAGTAGGCATGCCGCGACCAGAGACCGGCTGCGCAGGAGGAAGAGTGCTTTCGGCTTTCATCTCATCGCTGCGAACAGCCGACCTCAGACGCAAGATCCTGGTCACGCTGTTCATCGTGGTCCTCTACCGGCTGGGTGCCACGATCCCGTCGCCCGGCGTCAATTACCCCAATGTGCAGAAGTGCATCGCGCAGATCAGCGGCGGCGACTCGGCGCAGATCTATTCGCTGATCAACCTGTTCTCCGGTGGTGCCCTACTTCAGCTGACCGTGTTCGCGGTCGGCGTGATGCCCTACATCACCGCGAGCATCATCGTGCAGCTGCTCACCGTGGTCATCCCGCGGTTCGAAGAGCTGCGAAAAGAAGGCCAGTCGGGCCAGGCCAAGATGACGCAGTACACCCGTTACCTGGCGATCGCGCTGGCCATCCTGCAGGCCACCAGCATCGTCGCGCTGGCCGCCAACGGCGGCCTGCTGCAGGGCTGCAACCTGGACATCATCGCCAACCAGAGCATCTTCACGCTGGTCGTCATCGTGCTGGCGATGACGGCGGGCGCCGCGTTGGTGATGTGGATGGGTGAGCTGGTCACCGAACGAGGCATCGGCAACGGTATGTCGCTGTTGATCTTCAGCGGCATCGCCGCCCGAATCCCGGGCGAAGGCAAGAGCATTCTGGACAGCCGCGGCGGGGTGGTGTTCACCACCGTGTGCGTGGCGGCGCTGATCATCGTCATCGGCGTGGTGTTCGTCGAGCAGGGGCAGCGACGTATCCCCGTGCAGTACGCCAAGCGCATGGTCGGTCGGCGGATGTACGGCGGCACCTCGACCTACCTACCGCTGAAGGTCAACCAGGCCGGCGTTATCCCGGTGATCTTCGCGTCCTCACTGATCTATATCCCGCACCTGATCACCCAGCTGGTCCGCAGCGGCACCGGCGGTCTGGGCAACAGCTGGTGGGACAAGTTCGTCGGAAACTACTTGACGAACCCGGCCAGCCCGGTCTACATCGCCATCTACTTCGGCCTGATCATCTTCTTCACCTACTTCTACGTGTCGATCACGTTCAACCCCGACGAGCGTGCCGACGAGATGAAGAAGTTCGGTGGCTTCATCCCCGGTATCCGGCCGGGTAAGCCGACCGCGGACTACCTGCGCTTCGTGTTGAGCAGGATCACGCTGCCGGGCTCGATCTATCTCGGCGTCATCGCGGTGCTGCCCAACCTCTTCCTGCAGATCGGCAACGGCGGGACGGTGCAGAACCTGCCCTTCGGTGGTACCGCGGTCTTGATCATGATCGGCGTCGGGTTGGATACGGTGAAGCAGATCGAAAGTCAGCTGATGCAACGCAATTACGAAGGGTTCCTGAAGTGAGAGTTGTGTTGCTGGGGCCGCCCGGAGCGGGCAAGGGCACCCAGGCGGTCAAGCTGGCCGAGAAACTCGAGCTTCCACACCTGTCCACCGGCGACCTCTTCCGGGAGAACATCGGCAATGGCACCGAGTTGGGGCTGAAAGCCAAGAGCTACCTGGACGCCGGCGACCTGGTGCCGTCCGAGCTGACCAACGAGCTCGTCGACGACCGGCTGAGCAAACCCGACACCAATGTCGGCTTCATCCTCGACGGTTACCCGCGGTCGGTGGCGCAGGCCAAGGCGCTGCACGACATGCTCGAGCGCCGCGGAACCGCGCTTGACGTCGTGCTGGAGCTGCGGGTGCCCGAAGAGGTCTTGTTCGAGCGGCTCAAAGCGCGGGGCCGCACCGACGACACCGACGACGTGATCCACAACCGGATGAACGTCTACCGCGGCGAGACCGCCCCGCTGATCGAGTACTACAGCAACGAGCTGAAAACCGTCGACGCCGTCGGCTCGGTCGACGAGGTGTTCTCGCGGGCCCTGCGGGCCCTCGGGAGGTAGCGGTGATCGGCCTGGCCGGCCTGCGCAGTCGCAAGGTGGTGCCGCAGCGCAGTGCGGCCGAACTCGACGCGATGGCCGCAGCCGGCGCCGTGGTTGCCGCCGCGCTTGCCGCGGCGCGTGCGGCCGCGGTTCCCGGAGCGACGACCCACGACCTCGACCAGATCGCCGAGTCGGTGATTCGCGATGCCGGTGCGACGCCGTCGTTCCTCGGCTACCACGGCTATCCGGCCTCGATCTGCTCGTCGGTCAACGACCGTGTCGTGCACGGTATCCCGTCGAAGGCCGAGGCACTCGCGACCGGCGACCTGGTCTCGGTCGACTGCGGCGCGATCCTGGACGGCTGGCACGGCGACGCCGCCATCACCTTCGGTGTCGGCCCGCTCATCCCCGCCGACGAGTTGCTGTCGCAGGCCACCAAGGAGTCGATGGAGGCGGGGATCGCCGCCATGATTCCGGGCAATCGCCTGACCGACGTCTCGCACGCCATCGAAACCGCCACCCACGCGGCCGAAGCCCGTTACGGGCGCACGTTCGGCATCGTCGAGGGGTATGGCGGGCACGGCATCGGCAGACACATGCACATGGACCCGTTTCTGCCCAACGAAGGCGCTCCCGGGCGTGGCCCGCTGCTGGCCCCGGGCTCGGTGCTGGCAATCGAACCGATGCTGACCCTGGGAACTCGCAAAACCACCGTTCTCGACGACCAATGGACGGTCACTACCGCCGACGGCTCGCGCGCGGCACACTGGGAGCACACCGTGGCTGCCACCGAAGACGGACCTCGGATCCTGACTCTCGGCTGAGATCGTCTCGGCGGCGGTGAACCGAACGGACACCTCGACCGTGTCATCACCGAGAGGCTGGTGATGGACATACCTGGCGCCGGCGCCGATGCGAACGCCTTGGAGCGGCTGTGCGACCAACACGCCGCTGCTTTGTGGCGCTATGCGTGGCGGTTGACCGGCGATCATGCCCACGCCGAGGACGTAGTGCAAGAAACCTTGCTCAAGGCGTGGCAGCACCCGAACGTGCTGACCAACGGACAGTCGCCGCGTGCGTGGCTGTTCACCGTTGCCAGAAACATGGTCATAGACGACCGACGCAGTGCCCGATTCCGCCATGAGGTGATCCCGGCGGACGGCTCCGGTCCGCCGGAACCGTCCGGAACCGCTGGGCTCGTCGATGAGGCGGGGGCCACCGTCAACCGCGCATTGATCGGCGATGCGATGGCACAGCTGTCGGCCGAACACCGGGCGGTGGTTGGCCGGTCCTACTACCAGGGCTGGACCACCGCGCAGATCGCCGCCGATCTCGGGATCGCCGAGGGCACGGTGAAGTCGCGGCTGCATTACGCGCTGCGGGCGCTTCGTCAGGCCTTGGTGGAGATGGGTGTGACGCAATGACGGAATATCGGAACGGGAACGTGCCGGGGGGAGCCCACGAGTACGAAACATGGGATGCCGCATACGTGTTGGGATCGCTGTCGGATTCTGACTGTCGCGAATACGAGCGGCATCTGGCCCGCTGTGTGCCGTGTCAGGATGCGGTTGCCGAGCTGGCCGAACTCCCGCCGTTGCTGTCGTTGGTCAACGCCGATGTAGCGGCGCCCCCCTGCCCCGACCTGTTGCCGGGCCTGTTGGCACGGGCCGACCAGCGACTGGCCGCCGCGGCGGCCAGCGCGCAGCTGGTGACGGCACCGGTCGTCGAGGCGCAGACCGTCTTCCCGATTTTCCGCACCGGCAACTACGCGCCCGTTCCCGACGAGTTGACGGAATTCGACTTGCCGGTGGTGGGCAGGATCCCTGCCGAACTCAACGGTTGGTATCTGCGCAACGGACCGAATCCGCGTGCGGGCGAAGGCCATTGGTGTGTCGGCGACGGCATGGTGCACGGCGTCCGGTTGGAGAACGGACGCGCCGCCTGGTACCGCAATCGCTGGGTACGCACCGAGAGCTTCGAGAATCCAATGCCGCTGTACAACGACGACGGCAGCCGAAATCTGCACTCCAGCATCGCCAACACCCATGTCGTCCGGCATGCCGGAAAGACCCTGGCGTTGATGGAATTCTCGCTGCCCTACGAGATCAGCAACGACCTGAAAACGTTGGGCGTTCACGAC
>DATNFI010000201.1:0-11783 GCA_035606475.1 Mycobacterium sp.
ATCGGCGCCCGCAAGCTCGAGCAGTTCGGCCCGGACGTGCTCGACCTGGTTCGAAGCCGCGGGTAAAAGCGCGTGGCGATCGCCAGCGCGGCGGAGCCGGGCGCAGCGGGTCGACACCATAAGCCCTGGTCAGAAAATCGCTTGCCGTGGCAAGCTGGTAGCATTTAGCCTCGAACCGCACTTTTCGCATGCCCACACGGAAGGGGGGAGCCCTCATGATCACGCTCAATGCGTTCGACGTACGCCCGGCCGGCGCTGGCTCCCGCCATGCTGCCGCCGCCTCGGCGGCTGCGCACAAGCACATTGCCGCCGCCAAGACCCAGCGTCCGTGGATTGGGGCTCTACCCACATAGGAAGCCCGAAATCTCGCCAGATGGCCACGGACCCGAAGTCACCAGGATCCGTGGCCAAATTTTTTTCCTCAGCGACCCGCCACTGATCCGGACCCCACCAGACGCCCGCCAGATCAGGAAGCAGGTAGCACGACATGACCGCCGAATTAGACCCCGACGATCAGCAGCCCGAGTTGCCGTGTCACGTCAGCGATCCCGACCTGTGGTTCGCCGACAGCCCGTCCGATTTGGAGCGTGCCAAACAATTGTGCGCCCACTGCCCGATTCGACGGGCCTGCCTGGCCGAGGCGTTGGACCGCGGCGAGCCCTGGGGAGTGTGGGGCGGCGAGATTCTCGACCGCGGCGCGATTGTGAGCTTCAAACGTCCGCGCGGGCGACCCCGCAAGATCGCGGCGTAGCGCGAAAGTCGTTAGACGGCAGCGGCATCCGGCTCGGCGAAGCCGGGGACCAGTTCCTCGGACAGCCGCCGGGTCGGCACGTGAGCGTCCAACTGACACAGGATCGCCATCGACGTGGCGAGCACCCGCATCGGGATCGCCAGCTTGGGCGGCAGATTCATCTGCCGGGCGGTCTTTATCTGCGCGACGCTTTGGTTGAGCTGACGATATGTCATGCGCTGCAACCATTTACGCGTGTAGTGGAAGACCTCGACCTCGACCGGTTCGACGTACTGGCGCAGCATCTCGTCGATATCGCGCACCGAGACCTGCTCGCCCTTCTGGATGAACCCGGCCTTCTCCATGGTCGGCAGCACCATGTCGTAGTTCTTGTCGCGGGCCCACCGGATCGTCGCCCCGAGTTCGACCGGGAATCCGCCGGGAAGCGGTGCGACGGCGCCGAAGTCGATGACGCCCATCTTCCCGTCGGGCATCAGCATGAAGTTGCCCGGGTGGGCGTCGCCGTGAATCATCTCGATCCGCCGGGGTGAGTCGAAGATGAAGGCGGCCAACCGGGTGCCCAGCAGATCCCGTTGCTCGACGGTGCCTTCGCGGATGATGTCGGCCATCGGAATGCCCTCGATCCACTCCTGGACCACGACTTTGGGGGCACTGGCCACCACACGCGGGACCAGGAAGTCGGGGTGACCGTCGTAAGCCTTGGCGAAGGCCCGCTGGTGCTCGGCTTCCAGCCGGTAGTCGAGTTCCATCTCGGTGCGCTCGATCAGCTCGTCGACGACGCCTTCGACGTCGACGCCGGGTGCGAGCTGCTTGACGACGCCGATCATGCGCCGCATGGTCTTCAAGTCTGCGCGCAATGCCTCGTCGGCGCCCGGGTACTGGATCTTGACGGCAACCTCACGGCCGTCCGACCACACGCCCTTATGCACCTGGCCGATGCTGGCCGAGGCCACCGCGGTGTCGTCGAACTCGGAAAACCGTTGACGCCATTTGGTGCCCAGCTGCGCGTCGAGCACCCGGTGCACCTTGTCGGCGGGCAGCGGCGGCGCGTCCTTCTGCAGCTTGGTCAGCGCCTCGCGGTACGGCTCACCGAACTCCTCGGGGATCGCGGCTTCCAAGACCGACAGCGCCTGGCCGACCTTCATCGCGCCGCCCTTGAGCTCGCCCAGCACGTTGAAGAGTTGCTTGGCCGCTTTCTCCATCAGCTCGGCGTTGATCTCGTCCTGCGATACGCCGGCGAGGCGCTTGCCGAACCCGAGAGCGGTGCGACCGGCGATGCCACCCGCCAAGCCAGCTAGCTTCGCGTTGCGCGCGGCGCCGCCGCGTTTGATGTCTGCCACGCCACCATCATCCATGACGCGCCTGTGCTTACCCCATTGATCTGCCAACAGGCGCTGTCAGTCGGGCGCAATCGGAAGTCCCGGGCACACCGCGATGTAGTCGATGCCCGGGGACACCCAGTCGCGCCACTGTTTGCGGCTCATGTTTGCCGACAGCTTGTCGCACAGCTGAGCGGGATCGGCTATGGCCGGGGTGAGCAGAGTCGTTCCGTCCAGCGCCGCCGACGCGGCGAGGCGCCCGTCCGGGCTCAAGGCCACGTCCATCACGGTGTCGGGCCTGGTCACTGGCGCGGCAGTCGGTGTACCGGCGGCGGTATCCCACAGCTGCAGGTTCGCGTCGGTTCCGCCGCTGGCCAGCTCGTGTCCTGGGCCGAAGGCCAGACCGTTCGCGAAGCCGGTCTGGTGTGGCAACGGGCTGTGCGGCAGCGGCTTCAGGGTGGTCGAGTCCCAGAGTTGGATGCTGCCGTTCGCGCCGGCCACGGCCAGCGCCGTCCCATCGCGGCTGAACGCGAGCGCCGCGACGGGATTCAGGGTCTTCGAGTACGTCTTGACCGTCTTCTCGAGCTGACTTGTTTCGGTGTTCCACAACCGCACGCCGTCGAGATAGCCGATCGCCAGGCGACGCCCGTCCGGGCTGAATTGCATGGCTGCGAGTGCGTTTATGGGATTGTGGACCGCCATCGGCGGCCCCAGACTGCGGCCGGTCGTGGCGGACCACAGCTGCGCGACGGAATGTTCGTCGTCAGCGACGGCGACCGTGTGGCCATCGGCGCTGAACACCACACGACGATCATTCGTCACGCCGTCGATGTGAACCGGCGGCCCCAGCGGCTGCCCGGTGTCGAGGTTCCAGGTCTGCAGCGCGCCGTCGGATGCGGCCGTCACGATCCGGCCACCATCGAGCACGGCGAAGGCACTGGCTCCCCCTTCGTCTCCGCCGACCGGCACGGTCGGCAGGGGCTCACCGGTGGCGGTGTCCCACTGCTCGACGACGGTTGAGGCCAGTGCCACGATCCGTCGGCCGTCCGGACTGACCGCCACCTTCTTCAGCAGTGGTTCGGAACCGCTCATCGGCAGACCCCGCTTGATACTCCAGAGCCGCAGCGTCCCATCGATGGACGTCGTCGCCAGCTGCCGGCCGTCAGGACTGAACGCGATGCCGGTGGAATCGCCGGTCTGTCCGGTCAGCGTCGGGCCGATCTGTGCGCCGGTGTGGGCGTCCCATAGTTGAACCGCTCCGTCGACGCGGCCGGTGGCGATGCGATCCCCATCGGGGCTGAAGGTGACGGCCGTGGCATAGGAACCCGCTCGTGAAGCGCCCAGCGAGATGGTCCTGATTTCCTTGCCGCTGTCCGAATCGAGCAGTACCAAGCTGTCGCCCCCGACCGCGATGGTGTGACCGTCGGGGCTGAGCGCGATGTGGAAGCCGGCGGCTCCGTTGGCGGTGGCGTTGATGATCGGGCCGCGCAAGGTGAACGTATCGGTGTCGTAGATGGCGAGCTTGTCGTGCGCCAGCGCGGCGAACCATCTGCCGCTGCGATCGAACCGCACATCGTTCACCGTGCCGGTCGAATTGTCCGTCACCTGCGCCGATTTCAAGAGTTGGCCACTATGGGCGTCCCAGAGCTGGATGCGGTCTGCATCGCCTCCTGTCACGATCACCCGGCCGTCGGGACTGACGGCGAGGGATGCGGGGAAAGCGGTGTGCGCAGGGTTGGGGTTGAGCGCGGCACCGGTGTCGGCGTTCCACAGCCGTAACGCGTTGTCGGCCCCGGCGGTGGCGATGGTCCGGCCGTTAGGGGTGTAGGCGACAGCGGTGGCGACGTCGGTGTGTCCCGCGATGTGCGGACCGACGGCCTTGCCGGTTGCCGAATCCCATTGGCGCACAGCGCCGTTGTCCTGAGCTGTCGCGATGCGACGTCCATCCGGGCTGAAGGCCAGCCCACGCGGTTGGGAACCCGTTTGGATGATCTTTCGGGTGGTGAAGCGGGCTATCTGGGCGTTCAGGATCGGCACGCCGTTTGACTGAATGGCGTTGGCGGCCAGCAACTCTTGCATGCCGCGCTCGTCGCCGCCCGGAGTCAGGCCGGCCAGCATCGCGGCACCCTCGGAGTTGAGCTTGGCCGTCACCGCATCGTGCAGTCGGCGGACGGCTTCTTGCCGCTGGGCGAAGGCCACACCGGCGGCGACCACCGCGACCACGGTCAGCAGTGCCAGGCCGGCGATCGCTGCTGCGCGTAGTCGGCGGAAGCGACGCTGTTCTCGCAAATCGTCGCCGGCCAACTCGTCCTTGGGTTTGCCGTGGACCGGCGCGGCGAGCGCGGTCACCTTGTCGCGGAACGTCAAAGACCGCAAATCCCAAGGCGCGTCGTCGCTGACGTCGATGTACAACGGCTCGGACTGAAGCGATCCCGGCTGCGTCAGCACCGGGGGAGCCGCGTCCGAGCCGGCCGGGTCGAAGCGCTTGCCCGCCGGATCCCACTGCAGACGGCCCTCGGCCAGCACCAGCATCAGCTTCTCGCCACCCCGGTGACCGAGCCAGTGGCCGATCTCCTCGTTGACCCAGTGCGACGCCGCCGATTGCGGAGACAGCACCACGATCATGTGCCCGGACCGGTCCAGCGCCTCGACGATCTTGCCCCAAAGATCCGGGCTGGCAGTCAGATTCGTGTCGTCACGGAAAACCCTCAGCGCGCGCAGCTGACCGAATCGTCGACCGATCTGATGCAGGCCCTTCTGGATGGCCGTGGTGACCTGGCGGTCATGGTGGGCATAGGACAGGAAAGCGTCGTACTCGTGCGGCTGGTCGGCCATACTGCTCCGTGTTCGCGTCGGCATGCTGACCAAATAATCCAAGCACGCGCCGCGAGCGGCTCTGACCGGAAATGGTCAGCAGGAACACAGTGGATGCTTCGGCCATTGCCGCGCCACGATCGAGCCGGTATGCACATCGAACTCCAGCGTGGCGCTCAACGAGATGGGCGGGTCGGAGTCGACTCCGCGGACCGCGCCGATCACCCGGTTGACCTGGCTGAGCGCCAGCGCCGCCGTCGCCAGCAGGGTCGCGCGGTCGGCCACCCCGACGGTGTCGCGCAGCTGCGCGACAACGGCCGGCCACGCCGCGTCGCGGTCTCGGCGGTGCAGGTCAGCGCAGTCCAGGCAGCTGGTCACCCCGGGTACGACAAGCGGGCCGACCAGCCCGGTGCCGTCGCGGACCCGTACGGCGAGGTGCGCGACGCCGTGGGCGTGCAGCTCGCGCAGCATCCGCGGGTCGGCGACGAGGTTGTCGGACAACACCACCAGGTCGGCATCGGCAGATGTGACGGCGGCATGCGGCTGGTTGCTCTGTTTGACCTTGGCGCCCGAGCCGCGCAGCCCCTCGGCCAGCAGCTCGGACAGCGGTCCGCGACCGTGTACCCGGATCGACGCCGAGCGCGCCGGCCGCTGACGAGCACCGCGCGTGGCGACTCCGGCCGTCACCAATTGCCCTATCAGAGCGCTTAATTCATCGTTGTTGAGCCCGCTGTGCTGGCGCTGCAGCTCGCGGATCGGCACCGGCGAATGCATCGCGCGCAGTAGGGTGGCCAACCCGGTGGCGGTCACGCCGCGCGGGGGACGGACCAGCACGGCGCGGCGCGGGCTCCAGCCCACCTGGACGGCGCCGTCGGGGCGAAGCAGCACCGGCAGCGCCGGGTCGAGCGCATACAGGTCCCCAGCCCGAGCCATCGTGGCACTGTGCCACGCCGATCGGCGAGGCAGGCTCAGCTATCCACAGAGCCGACAACTACTTCCAGAATGCGTTCATGGGTGGGGCGTACATGTCGTTGGCAGTGAGCGGGGCCAACGGATCCGTCACAGTCGGCAGGGCGTTGCCACGCAAGGCGTCTTCGATAGTGGCCATCAGGCTGTACTCGTTGGCGTACTGGTCGGTGGTGAAGGGGCCAGATTCCATCCCAGAGGCCTCGGCGCCCCCGTTCGGGATGATGATCATCGGAACGTTGTTGCCCTCGTTACCGATGCCCAGCGACAGGTTGTTGTTGTCCTCGTCGAACGTGATGATGATGGCGTCCTTCTCGCCGTCGGCGTTCCACATCGGCGAGTTCTCGATGGCCGTTACCTGCTGCTGGGCGAACTGGTCGGCGGCCTCGACATTGTACTGATGGTCCGTGAGCTGGCTGTAGATGAATTGGCCGATGCCTTGGAGACTGTCGATGGGGCCTTCCCCGTTGTTGGCCTCGTTGGCAGCGATCCAGGTGAATTCCGGGAAGGGCTTGTCCGGGTTCGCGAGATCGGCGGACAACTGGTCCAGCGGGAGCAGGTGTTCCTGCAGATACGCGGGAGTGTTGTCGGTGACGTAGCTGAATTGGGTGAACGGTAATTCGTCGACGGAGTAGTCGCCCGATGACGTGAGGTCACCTGGGGTGGGCATGCTCTGCGCGTAGCCGGCCCACGATATGCCCGCGTTATCCATTTCTTGCATGAGGTTGGGCGCGTTGATGCCGGCCAGGGTCGGGTTGTAGTCGATGCCGAAGTCGGATCCGCCCAAGGGCCGGATGTAGTTGGGGTCGCTGGGATGGCCCAGTGCGAAGTAGTTGGAGTCATAGAGTTCGCTGTTGATCAGCTGGTTGAGGTACGGCGCGTTGGGGCTGCCGACGATGTCGTTGACGCCCTTGTTCTCCAGGTAGATCAGGAACACGTGATCCAGCTGGCCGACATTGGATGTCGGTGGAATGAGCGTCGCCGGGGTGAGGTTTGGATCGCCGACGGTGAACGATTCGTTGTCCGCATAGGCGCCGTTGTAGTTGCCGAGGACCCAGTCTTGGTCGTTGAAGGTCGTGGTCACCTGCGCGGAGGTGGTGCCTTCCGGGACCGTCCCGGAGATGTCACGTTCCTCAAACCCGGTGGTAAACAGGCGATCCCATACCGTCACTGGGGCGAGCGAGTTGGTGCCCAACACGTCCCCATGGTCGTCGAGGAAGGTGACCTGCACGGTGGCCGTGGAGGGGTCCCAGCCTTGGCCGCCGAGATCTGCACTCAGATTGAACGGGTCTCCAGCCGCGCCGGTGAGGTCGACGGTCTGGCTGATGCTGGACGTGCCCACCGGTCCGCCGCCGGCGAAATTGTCGCCGCCGCCCACGGGCGCGGTCTGGGGAAAGTCGAAAAACTTCGGGAGCGGAGTCGAGAATCCGAACGGATAACCACCCTGGGTGCCGTAGGCGATCACGGTCGGCGTGCCGGACTCCGTCCAGCCCGGGATGGTGACCCCGCTAAAGCCCGACCCGGATGGGTCGGCAATTTCGAAGTTGGGGTTGACCAGCAAGTTCTCACTCATCGGCTGCGTGGGATCGGCAGCCGGAACGGCTTGGCTAAACCAGGTGGTCCAGTCCTGCTCCAGCGCCTGCAACCAGGTATCAGCCGGGGTGGCCGTAGCGGCGCTCGCGCCCAGACTGCCCAGCTCCGGAACTATCGAACCCGTGATCGCATTGACGACCTGGTCGAAGACCGCATCAAACCCGTCGGCGCGGGCCGTGGGCGCTTGGGCCACCTGCGCCAGCCCGAACGTCAAAAACCCGCTGATCGCGCCCGTCACCCACACCGCACGCTTGCGGCGGCGGACCATCGCGTTACGCGAGTGCGGGTTGTGCTTCCTCAAGTGTTGCTGAGTCATCGCCGGTACTTCCCGTCCACGCATTTATCTGGATCTCAGGCGTTCTTAAGGTAAACCCTAAGTTTTGTCTGCGGCGTGATTTCGACAAGCATCGCGAAAAGTGCCTGTAGAACGCCCGGGTGGCGGGTGGATCGGCGAAAGTGGCTCAGGTCTCCACGGAACCGGGGCCGCCGCCGTCGTCGTCGCGGGTGCCGCGCTCGAATTCGGCGATGGCTTCGTCGATTCCGCTGGTGTCGCCACCGAGCGAGCGATCGATGAAGGCGGCCGGGTCGTCGAGATCGTCGGCGCCGGGCAACAGGTCGGGGTGCTGCCACACCGCATCGCGGGCGTCGACGCCGACGGCCTGAGTCAGCCGGTCCCAGAGTGCGGCGGCCTCACGCAGCTTGCGCGGGCGTAGTTCGAGGCCCACCAGGGTGGCGAAGGTCTGCTCGGCCGGCCCGCCGGTGGCGCGTCGGCGCCGCAGCGTCTCGCCGAGGGCGTCCGCGCCGGGGATGCGCTCGCCCAGTGCGGCATTCACCACGGTCTGCACCCAGCCCTCGATCAGCGCCAGCAGTATCTCGAGTCGTTCCAGCGCCTGAGTTTGCTCAGGGGTCGCTTTGGGCTCGAACACCCCTTGTTCCAGCAGCTGCTCCATGGCGGCCGGGTCACTCAGCGACGCCGGGTTGAAATCGCGTGCCAGCTCCTCGATCCCGTGCATGTCGATCTTCATGCCCTTGGCATAGGCCTCGACGGCGCCGAGCAGCTGGCTCGACAGCCACGGCACGTGACTGAACAGCCGATGGTGGGCGGCCTCGCGCGCGGCGAGGTAGGTGACGATCTCGCTCCGGGGCTGCTCGAGCCCCTCGGCGAACGACTCGATCGCGTCGGGGAGCAGCGCCGCAATTCCCTTGGGGCCCAACGGCAATCCGATGTCAGTGGACGTCAGCACTTCCTTGGACAACCGGGCCAACGCCTGGCCCAGCTGTGAGCCGAACGCCATGCCGCCCATTTGCGACATCATCGACATCAGCGGGCCGGCCATGGCTTTGGCTTCGTCGGGCAGCGCCGACGCCCATACCGTGGAGATCTGCTGGGCCATCGGATCGCAGAGCCGCTTCCAGGTTTCCAGGGTGCTATCCACCCAGTCGTTCGGCGTCCAGGCGATGGTCTTGGTGGTGCCGGCCGGCAGCGCGGTCACGCCGTCGAGCCAGGTCTCGGCGAGGTGGACGGCGTCGCCGATCGCCTCGCGGGTGGCGACCGGGATGGGAGCCACGAACCCGATCGAGCTCGACGCCAGCTGGCGGGCCAGTTCGTAGTTCACCGGGCCGGAGGATTGCCCGCCCATGGAGCCGGTGCCGCTGAACATCTGTCCCAGCCGGGTGAACATCTGGCCGAGGTCAGCCACGTTGAATTCGCCGCCGAGGCCGCCCAGTCCGAACGGGTCGGCAGATCCCGAGCCGGATTCGGGGTCGTCCTCGCGGCGCTTGTCTCGGTCCGGGTCATCTCCCGCGGAGAAGCCGAAAGGCAGGTCAGCCATGTCCCCAACGGTACTCATCGCGGACGCGTGACGCGCGGCCCGGCGTCACGCTCTGAGTGAACCGGGCTGAGCTGACGCTGCCGTCTAGTGTTAGCGGCGTGAACAGGCGGATTCTGACGCTGATGGTGGCGCTGGTCCCGATCGTGGTCTTTGGTGTGTTGCTCGCCGCCGTGACGGTGCCCTACGTGTCGCTGGGCCCGGGCCCGGCATTCGACACTCTCGGCGAAATCGACGGCAAGCAGGTTGTCGAGATCAAAGGCACCCAGACGCACCCGACCACGGGCCACCTGGACATGACGACGGTGTCGCAGCGCGACGAGCTCAGCCTGGCCGAGGCGCTCACGCTGTGGTTGTCCGGGCAGGAACAGCTGATGCCGCGCGATCTGGTCTACCCGCCCGGCCAGTCGCGTGACGAGGTCGACAAGGCCAACGACGCCGATTTCAAGGAGTCGGAGCACAACGCCGAGTTCGCGGCCCTGGGCTACCTGAAGTACCCGGAGGCCGTCACGATCGTGACCCTGACAGATCCCGGGCCGTCGGTGGGCAAGCTGCAGGCCGGCGACTCCGTCCAGGCGGTCAACGGTAAGCCGGTAGCGAACGTGGAGCAGTTCACGTCGTTCCTCAAGACCACCAAACCCGGGCAACAAATCACGGTCGACTTCCGCCGCAAGAATGCGCAGCCCGGGACGGCCCAGATCACGCTGGGTCATCACCCGAAGGGCGACTATGGCTTTGTCGGCGTCTCCGTGACCGATGCGCCCTGGGCGCCGTTTGCGGTCGATTTCAACCTCGCCAACGTCGGCGGGCCGTCGGCGGGGTTGATGTTCAGCCTGGCGGTGATCGACAAGCTGACCACCGGAAATCTCGCGGGCTCGACGTTCGTGGCGGGTACCGGAACGATCAAACCGGACGGCGAGGTGGGCAAGATCGGTGGGATTGGGCACAAGATGAGCGCAGCCCGCGATGCGGGCGCGACGGTGTTTCTGGTGCCGGCCGGAAACTGCTACGAGGCCAACGCCGAGAAGGTTCCCGGCTTGCAGATGATCAAGGTCGACAACCTCGGTGGGGCAGTGGACGCGCTGCATGCCGTGGCGTCCGGCGGGCGGCCGCCGAGTTGTTAGCGCGTGCGGCGACGATGCGCGCGGCGAAGCGGCGCGAGGAGGAGCCGGACAAATCAGGCGATGCGTACAGTCGAAAACATCCGCCGACAGCCACTGTCACAACCGAGCAGGGAGCGTAGCTAGTGGGGATGCGGCCCGCCGCCAGAATGCCGAAGCTGACTCGACGCAGCCGGACTCTCATCGCGATCGCGTTGACCGTGATCGGTCTGCTGCTGATCGGTCCACGCTTTATCGACGCGTACGTCGACTGGCTCTGGTTCGGCGAACTGGGCTACCGATCGGTGTTCACCACCGTTTTGGTGACCCGGCTGATCGTGTTCGTCGTGATCGGGCTGCTCGTTGGCGGCATCGTGTTCGCCGGCCTGGCCCTGGCGTACCGGACCCGACCGGTGTTCGTCCCGAGCAACGGCAGCGATCCGGTGGCGCGCTATCGCACCGTGGTGATGTCGAGGCTGCGGATCATCGGTACCGGTGTGCCCGTGACGATCGGGCTGCTCGCCGGCATTGTCGCGCAGACCTTTTGGGTTCGTATCCAACTCTTCCTGCACGGCGGTAGCTTCGGCGTCCGCGATCCCCAATTCGGTAAGGACCTCGGCTTCTACGCATTCGAGTTGCCCTTCTACCGGCTGGTGCTCAGCTTCTTCTTCGTGGCGATCTTCCTGGCTCTGGTCGCGAATCTGCTGGCGCATTACATCTTCGGCGGCATCCGGTTGTCGGGTCGCACCGGTGCGCTGAGTCGCTCGGCGCGTATTCAGTTGATCAGCCTGGTCGGAACGCTCGTGCTGCTCAAGGCCCTCGCCTATTGGCTGGACCGCTACGAGTTGCTCTCGCACACCCGGGCGGGCAAGCCGTTCACCGGAGCCGGCTACACCGACATCAACGCGGTGCTGCCGGCCAAGCTGATCCTGTTGGCGATCGCGGTGATCTGCGCGGCTGCGGTGTTCTCTGCTGTTGTGTTGCGGGACTTGCGAATTCCGGCCATCGGGCTGGTACTGCTGTTGCTGTCGTCGATGGTCGTCGGCGCGGCTTGGCCGTTGGTCATCGAGCAGTTCAGCGTCAAACCCAATGCGGCGCAGAAGGAACGCGAATACATCAGCCGAAGCATCACCGCGACCCGGCAGGCCTACGGGCTGACCGAGGATGTGGTGACCTACCGCGATTACAGCGGCGACGGGAAGACCACGGCCGAGCAGGTCGCGTCGGACCGGGCCACCACCTCCAACATCCGGCTGCTCGACCCCACCATCATCAGCCCGGCGTTCACACAGTTCCAGCAGGGCAAGAACTTTTACTACTTCCCCGACCAGTTGTCGATCGACCGCTACCGCGATCGCGACGGCAACCTGCACGACTATGTGGTCGCCGCAAGGGAACTCAACCCGGACCA
>DATNFI010000202.1:0-25601 GCA_035606475.1 Mycobacterium sp.
CAACCAGGGCAAGCCGCTGACGCCCGAATTCCGCCCTTGCCGGCGGGTCGAAACGCCGCCGGGTTGACGGTGTGGGCCATCTCTCATTCGAACCCACGCTGGGAGCAACTCCCAGGCGGGATGGGTCCAACTTATCGGAACTCGGATCCATATATACGGACGCGTGTCGTCCAAAAAGGGCGAAATAATCGGCATTTAACCCGAATTGGATTCCGGAAAGCCGAAAACTTGGATATCTTGTTCGGCGTGTATCCCGATGACAGCGGCAAAGAACTTGCCACCGTGCTCTCGTATCTGGCTGGCCGTTCCCTGAGTAGGGAAGAGATCTGGACCGCGATGGAACTCCCACGTTCGACTTATTACGACCAGCTGGACAAGGGGACATTGATCACGGCCGATAACTTGCGGGTGGCCGCCGCCAACCTCGGCATCAACCGTGCCGAGTTGCTGACGCGCTATCGGTTCATCGAACCCGAAGAGGTCACCGCCCTGGCCGAAGAGATCCGTGGTGGCATGCAGATACATGCCGCAGCGGGTGGCAATGTCAAGACCCTTCAGCAGCCGACGAAGATTGCGGAGTGGCGCCCTCGCTCCGACGCGCCGCCGCTGTAAGTCGTTACTCGCACGAGGTATTGCTGTGGCACTGAGCGCTCTTATCACCATCAGTCTGGCGTGTATCGGCTGGAGCCTGTGGATCCGGCGGGTCACCTGGCGCTGTCGCTGGGAAGTTGCCGCGACGCTGAATATTGCTTTGCAAGGACTTGCGGTTGCGTTGATATCGCCGCTGTCCGCTGAGACGGTCGGCGTTGCGCTCCACAAGATCACCGGCGAATGGAACCTGCAGAACTACATCGGGCACGACTGCTACATCGTGGCGGCCTCGGCGATCGTCTACAACGTGGTCGGTCGGCTCGAAGATGACGATGCGCTGCAGAGGTCGTTCAAGCAATGGGTGGAGCGGCCGGCGACGTTGTGCATACCGCTGTTGCTGGCGACGTTCACGCTCAGCCGCGGCAGTAAGAGCTACGCGCGTGATTTCTTTGCGATGCCCACCGACTTCTGGCTGTCTGTCTACTGGGTGTTGCTCACGGGAACGCTGGGCTATCTGCTGATCTTCGGCTCGCGCGCCCTGCTGGTGCTGCGGCAAGAACCACGGTCACGAAACATCGCCAATTTCTATCTGCTCGCCTCGGGCAGCGGCATCGCTGCGTGCGTCGTGCGGATGACAACCGCAGTGATTCCGCCGTGGCAGGGCACGCTGACCACCGGGTTGGTCTGGTTCTTCGCTTGCTCGTGCGGTGCGGCCTTTGCTGTGACCTCTGCGCAGTCGTGGCGGCAGAAAGTTCGCTGGTTCAGCCGCCCGACCGTGAGCGGTTAACCGTTCGCGGCGATGTCCTCCAGCACCGCGAACATGGTGCGAGTTGGCACGCCTGTGCCGCCTTTCGGTGTGTAACCCCAAGGGCCACCGGTGTTGTAGGCCGGCGCCGCGACATCGATGTGCGCCCAGTTGACTCCGTCGGCGACGAACTCGCGTAGGAACACACCCGCCACCAGCATCCCGGCGAAGCGCTGGCCGCTCACATTGGCCAGGTCGGCGACCGTCGACTTCAAGTCGTCTTTCAGTTCGTCCGGCAATGGCATCGGCCAGCCGTTTTCGCCGACCCGCTGCGAGATCGCGGCCACCCGGTCGCGGAACTCGTCGCTGCCCATCACTCCGGGCGTGCGAGAGCCGAGTGCCACGGTCTGCGCGCCCGTCAGCGTCGACGTTTCGATCAGATAGTCGGGGTTGTCCTCACAAGCCCGCACGATCGCGTCGGCCAGGATCAGCCGCCCCTCGGCATCGGTGTTGAGGACTTCGACGGTCGTCCCGCCGTACTGCGTCAGCACGTCACCCGGGCGCTGCGCCGTCGACGACGGCATGTTCTCGGCCATCGGGATCGTGGCGATCACGTCGATCGGAAGTTCCAGCTGCGCGGCCAGCGTCACGGTCGCGATCACCGCTGCTGCGCCGCCCATATCGGAGGTCATGTAGTGCATCGACGCCGCGGGCTTGATCGAAATGCCTCCGGTGTCGAAGGTGATGCCCTTGCCCACCAGCGCGACTCGCTTTGCCTGCTTGCCCTTCTTGCCTTTCGCCAACCGCGTGCCGTGATGGGACAGCCGGACCAGCCGCGGTAGCCGCGACGATCCCTGGCCGACACCGATAATGCCGCCATAGCCGCTTTTCGTCAGCGCCTTGTCGTCGAGCACTTCGACCTCGAGCCCGACGGCATCACCCAAAGCCTTTGCCCGCTTGGCGAATTCAGCAGGGAACAGGTGGCTGGGCGGGGTGTTGATCAGGTCGCGTGCGGTGCCTACGGCGGTAGCGACCGCCGCCGCGTGGGCGGCTTGAGCCTTGCCGGCCTTGTCGGTCGACAGCACGGTGATCGTGCGCAGGCCCGCGTCCTTCGGAGCGGTCTTGTCGGTGCGGAACGCAGTGAAGCGATAGCTGCCCAGAATCAACCCCTCAACGGCCGCTTCCAGCGTGCCCGCACCGGGCAGTGCACCCAGCGTGGTGATCGCCGCTTCGGCGCCGCCCAGCGCGCGCGCCGCCGAACCGGCGGCGCGGCGGATCAGGTCCGCCGGCCACTCGTCGCGCTGCTTGCCCAACCCGATCGTGAGCACGCTGGCCACCGGCAGCGACGTCACCACCAGCCGGTGCACCTGCTCGGCGGCGCCGGTGGCGTTCAGCGCGCGCAAGCCGTCCTCGATTTCGGTGACCGCATCTTTGCCCAGCAGCGAATCGACGTCGACGACGACGGCGCCCGGTTCGTCGTTGACGTCCTCGGGACCCGAGGACATCACCGGAACGATCAACACCGCCGATTTGGCGCCGCGGCGAGGCAGCGACGAGGCGACCGAGACAGTAGGGGCCAGGTAACCGGGTTGTGTGCTCACAAATGTCAACCCTAACGACCGCTGGTCTGCGACGCGTGCTGATGCCGCGGACACGTCCGTATCAGGCGTCGGGTCGGCCCAGCTCGTAGGCGATCACCGGAGCGTCGAAACCCTTGAGCTGCAATGGTTCCTGGACGACAGCGGGCCACTGCGGCAATTGCTCGTGGACGTCGGTTGTGGCGAGGATCTGTGCCGGTTCGGCCGCGGCGACCAGCCGGGCCGCCAGGTTGACCGCGTTGCCGAAGTAATCACCGTTGATGGCCACGATATCGCCGTAACCGAGACCGGCACGGACCTGCAAGCCCGCTTCGCGTGCGCGCGGATGGTCGACGAGGTCGATCGCGGCTTGGGCCAGCCGTTCCGGGTTCGGGCTCACCCACATCACGGCGTCGCCGAGAAACTTCACCACCCGTCCGCCGTCGGCGTGCACCACATCGCTGACGGTGGCGCCGAACTCGGTGAGCATCGCCGACAACTCCGCGGGTGTGAGCGTTTGGGTCAGCGCCGTGAAACCGGACAGATCCGCGAAACCGACGCCGCACTCCAGGCTTGCCGATGGGCCGCTGACCACGCCCTCGATGAACGTGCGAGTGCTGACCAGATGCTGGCGGTGGACGGCGTCGATCATTGCGCCGAGGCGGGGGACGAACTGCGCGGCGTCGCGGTAGACCTGGGCGGTGCTCAGTTCGTCGCCGGTCAGGCCGAGCCACATTTTGGGCAAAGTTGTCCGGATCATCGACGAGATGGCCTCGGCCACCCGGGCCACGTTCGCCCCGAGGACCCGCAAGAATCCATCCGCGGCGTCGGGGCCCATCTGCATCCTCATCGCCACCCAGGTCGCCAGGCCATCGACATCGGGCTGACTCAACGCTGGGGTATCCACGTCCGCGACGGTAAGACCGAGCATCGCCCAGCCGCGTTCGACCTCAGCCAAGTCGACACCGATCGACTCGGCGGCGGTCCGCAGGGTGTAGACCTGGGGGCCCGACCGCAGCAGGGCATCGCCGGCCAGTCCGAAGAGGCGGCCGTTGCGTTCGGCCTCGGCCATCTCTTCCACCGTGAAACCGAGGCCCGCAAGATACTCGAGCAGCCCGGCCCGCGAGCGCGGATCAACGATCCCGGCCGCCTCCAGCGCGTCGAAGTCCAGGGAATCGACCACCTGGTCAAGTGTGCCAGTCGCGGCCCGCATTAGGGTGAAATGTCTATGAGCGACTTGTTGCACGGACCGCTGGATGAGCGCCACCGCGAGGAGGGTGCGAGCTTCGCCGAATTCGGCGGATGGCTGATGCCCGTCTCGTACGCCGGTACCGTCGCCGAGCACACCGCGACCCGTAATGCCGTCGGCCTGTTCGACGTCAGCCACCTGGGAAAGGCGCTGGTCAAGGGTCCCGGGGCGGCGGAATTCGTCAACTCCACGCTTACTAACGACCTCAACCGCATCCAGCCGGGTAAGGCCCAATACACGTTGTGCTGCAACGAATCCGGTGGCGTCATCGATGATCTGATCGCCTACTATGTGTCGTCCGACGAGATATTCCTGGTGCCCAACGCCGCCAACACCGCCGCCGTCGTGGCAGCACTGAAAGATGCTGCGCCCGAAGGAATCACCATCACCGACGAGCACCGGTCCTACGCCGTGCTCGCCGTGCAGGGACCGCGGTCGACGGAGGTGCTCACCGGACTCGGGTTGCCCACCGACATGGATTACATGGGCTACGCCGACGCCGAATTGGCGGGCGTGCCGGTGCGGGTGTGCCGCAGCGGCTACACCGGCGAGCACGGCTACGAGCTGTTGCCGCCGTGGGACTCCGCGGGGGTGGTGTTCGACGCGCTGCTGGACGCGGTCAAGCGGGCCGACGGACAGCTAGCCGGACTCGGGGCGCGTGACACGTTACGCACCGAGATGGGTTATCCGCTGCATGGTCACGAACTCTCCGCGGACATCTCGCCGCTGCAGGCGCGGTGCGGCTGGGCGATCGGCTGGAAGAAGGATGCGTTCTTCGGCCGCGACGCGCTGCTCGCCGAAAAAGAAGCCGGCCCGCCGCGGCTGCTGCGAGGTTTGCGGGCGGTGGGCCGCGGTGTGCTCCGGCCCGACCTGAACGTGCTCGCCGGAGACGCAGTCGTCGGCGTCACCACGTCGGGCACGTTTTCTCCGACGCTGAAAATCGGTATCGCGCTTGCGCTGATCGATGTCGACGCGGGTATCGAGGACGGCCATCACGTCACCGTCGACGTCCGTGGTCGTGGCATCGAATGCGAAGTCGTCAAGCCGCCCTTTGTCGAAGCGAAAACTCGCTAGCGCCCGGTTATACAATCGCCTGATGACGAGCGACGTCCTCGAGTTCACGGTGTCCCGCACCGCAAACCCGGCCAGTGACGACGCGCGCCAAGCGATCCTCGCCGACCCCGGCTTCGGTAGGTATCACACCGACCACATGGTGTCGATCGACTACTCCGAAGACCGCGGGTGGTACGACGCGCGGGTCGGGGCGTACGGGCCGATCGAGCTGGACCCGTCGGCGATCGTGCTGCACTACGCGCAGGAAATCTTCGAGGGACTCAAGGCCTACCGCTGGGCGGACGGGTCGATCGTCTCGTTTCGACCTGACGCCAACGCCGCGCGGTTGCGGAACTCGGCCCAACGGATCGCGATTCCCGAATTGCCCGACGAGCTGTTTCTGGAGTCGCTGCGGCAACTGATCGCCGTCGACAATGCCTGGGTGCCGCCGGCCGGCGGCGAGGAGTCGCTGTATCTGCGACCATTCATCTTCGCTACCGAGCCGGGACTGGGAGTTCGCCCGGCCAAGCAGTATCGCTACATGGTGATTGGCTCGCCGGCGGGAGCTTACTTCAAGAACGGCATCAAGCCGGTAACCGTCTGGGTCTCAACGGATTATGTGCGAGCAAGCCCGGGCGGCACTGGCGCAGCGAAGTTCGGTGGCAACTATGCCGCATCGCTAGTGGCCCAGGCCGAGGCCGCCGAAAACGGGTGCGAGCAGGTGGTGTGGCTGGACGCTGTCGAGCGCCGCTACATCGAGGAAATGGGCGGGATGAACCTGTTCTTCGTGTTCGGCAGCGGTGGGTCGGCGCGCCTGGTCACTCCGGAGCTGTCCGGTTCACTGCTGCCGGGTATTACGCGAGATTCGTTGCTGCAGTTAGCAACTGATGCGGGATTCGCCGTCGAAGAGCGCAAGATCGACATGGAAGAGTGGCAGAAGAAAGCCGCCGACGGCGAGATCACCGAGGTGTTCGCCTGCGGCACAGCCGCCGTCATCACACCGGTGTCGCAGGTGAAATATGGCGACAGCGAATTCGCCATCGGCAACGGTGAATCCGGCGAGGTGACGATGGCGCTGCGGGACACGCTCACCGGCATCCAACGCGGCACCTTCGCCGACACCCACGGTTGGATGTCACGGCTCGGCTGAGCGCAACCGTCTCACTCGGCGCGATACCGCTCGGCGAATTCCTCGGCGGGGACTGGCCACTGCTCACCGTTCTCGCCTCGGACCACCCAGTCGCCGTCGTTGGCGGCGTTGCGTCCCTCGAGCGTCTCGATGATCTCGCCCGGCCGCGCCGGTCGAGCCGAAACGGTTCCGTGCCTTCGCCATTGATTGCCGTCGACGTGTTCGTAGCTGGCCCGAAATTCCTTGTCACGCACCGACCATGTCTCACCGTTGGCTTCAAGCCGCCAATCTCCGGCGTTGGCGCGCATGGTGTGACCGGAGTCCGATAACCATGTCCACGGGGCGTTCTGTTGTTCGCCGGTCACCGTCCCGACGCGAATGAACCGCTGCCACACCGGGCGTGAACGGTAGCCGAGCTGGCGAAGGCTCCACAAGGTCGCTGAAAGGCTCGTTATCGCGGCATCGACCACTTCCTTCTGAGCGGCGGTCTGCTTTTCCGGTTCTTCGGGAGGCCACGCGATCAGCTTGTTGTGCTTGCGGTGGTCGTCGTCGCGGACCGGGTCGTATTCCCACTTGTTGCGGCGGAGGAAGCGACACCAGTCCTCATGCTCGGCCTTGGCCATCTTCATCGCGGCGTCGTGGTCAAAGCCCATGTGCGCCAACTTCTCCAACGCCGAGAGCTTGTTCATCTCGTCGACCCCGAGAGGTGTTGGCGGATCGCCCCAGGTGTTCCACGTGTGCTCGGCGATCTTCTCGACCATCCAGAGCGCGTTGGCGACCTGACGCCGATTCGAATCCTTGTAGAAGTCACTCAGATCGTCCCATGGCAGCCGTGCCGGCGGCGGGTTTGGGTCCGGCTCGAGCGAAGCGACGTAACGCTGGTGAATCAGCCTCGCTGCGCGTTCCCAGACGTCTTGAGCCTGCCCCTCGGTAACGTCGAGGGCCAGGCGGTAGGTGCGCAGACGTCCGATGATGGGCAACGGATCTGATGTCATCTGCGCGTCGGCATCCCAGATGTAGATCGGCATGCTCGGAAAGCGCGCGGCCAACCGCGTGCCCGTTGACCGCGCGTTCGACGGTCCATGCAATTCGTCGTCGACGAATATCACCGCATTGTCGGGCCCGCCGCGGTCGGCGATCAGGCGCATCAATACCGACATTGACGGCTGCTGCGGTATGGCGTCGATTGTCGGCCCCGCTGAAGCGAATCCGAGTTGGCGACGATGGAATTCGTGGTCCTGTAGGTATTCGTCGGCCTCATCGCCGACCAGGCTCAGGGCGGGCAACGCGTTGGCATCCGGATCGGAGTAGTAGTCGTTCTCCAGCTTTCGTCGGGTCATTTCTGCACACAGCGCGAGCGTCAATTCCGATGCGCCGCAGATGAGAACACGTTCGATGGTGCCAAGCGACACGATGTTCTCGAGCAACCAGCGCGCGGTGACCTCGTACCGTCCAACAGCGTCGGCGGCCCATCGGGTATCCGTTCCGCCGAGTTGCTCGGCGCGCCACGCCTCGGCCTGCCACGGATCGTCGACCCGCACGGTTAGCGGAAGGCGTTGTCGATGGCCGACTTTCGCCAGCGTGCGGGTAATGACATCGAGCCGCAGTTGATTGGTTGGCGGATCGGGCGACATCAGGTAGAGCCGATCGAGTCTGCGCCACAGCGAAAGTGTCGCCAAGGTTTCGGGATCACTGAGATCGGTCGACACCACCCGGCCACCGTGCAGCCTGGCCTCCTGCGCGCCCGGGTCGTCGGGGCCGTGGGTGATGACAACCAGTGCTTTCGACTGATTTGTGGCTGCGATGGCCTTGATCATGGATCGGGTCTCTTCATCGACGCCGATGACCGCGGTCACCGAACGGGCGCGCCTGACGCGTAGGCGATCCAGTTGAGACCGGAACAGCGCGATGACCACGCCGGCCAGGCCGGTGAAGATCGCACCGTCCGCGGCAAGGCGGGCCACCCATAGGGCGTCCGGGGCGCTCGCGGGGCACGGTCCTTTCGTCAACGCGAAATCGCCACCGCCACCCTTCACGATGGAGATGGTCCACAGCAGAGGTTGGAAGAAAGCTGGATGCGTTGCATCGCTGCAATGCCACACCGAACTGGCCCCCAGCACGGCACTGGTCGCCGCAAGTCCGGCGACGACGACGACCGGAACGTTGCCCGATGGGCCGGTGTTGTGTGCCCGGAAACGTAGCACGCACAGCGCAACGATCACCGCGACCACGATCGCGATCGTCGTTGTCGATTGCGGTCCGCCGAACCATCTCAACGGCGTTGGCAACCAGGCGTCCGCACCGTGCACGGCGGCTACCACGCAGAGCCACGCGATCATCACCAGCGCGATAGCCAGGAGCGCGATCTCCAGCGGGCGAGACGATGCTTTGCGGGGCATTCGACCTTCCTCCCTGCTCGAGGCCAGTAAAGATGATCGCATCGAATCCATCCGCCTGTGGGTCGAATTCGCGCCCAGCGGACCGGGGTGTGCCTAGCTGGCCGCAGCGCGGACGATCTTTAGGCCGGCCGCGGCGAGGATCGCCGGCAGCGCCCTGACGAATACCGCGTCCAGTGCGGCGATGTTCGGGTAACGCTCGTTCAGCTGTTCCCAGGGCAGCAGATACGGGGTCTGCTTGAGGGCGACATTCTTCTCGGCGGCCAGCGTCCAGCCATCGGCGGCGCGCTCACGGTTCCATCGGTCGTGTTCGGCCGCGGCGAGTGTCTTGACTTCGCTCTCGGTGAAGCTGAAATCCGTTGACTGTCCGTGGCTTAAGGGTTCGACAGCGCAGCCGATCGTGCGCAGATGGGCCGGGATGTGGCGGGCCTGGTCGCGGCTCGATGCCTTGCGCGATTCGTCGAGGTCCTGCCATTTTGGCGCCGCGTCGCCGTTGGCGATCGCTTCCCGGCGCCAGCGCTCATGGATGGCTTGGGCCACCGACTCGATCGGCACCGAACTGGCCAACGTCGACCCCCTTGGTCTGGCCCGAGTCTAGACCGCGAGGCCGCGGTCAGAACCGCGTCAACGCGGCCAGCAGAACAGCGGCCGCCGTCGTCGTCAATTCGATTGCGGCGCCGAGCACGTCGCCGTTGACGCCGCCGAAACGTCGCACGCAGTGCCGGACCAGAATCATCGACGCGATCAGGGCCGCCAGCACCGCGACCGGGCCGTGCCAAAGGTGTCGACCCGCCACCGACGACGCCGCCAGCAGCACGGCGACCCAGGCGGCGACCACCGGAGCGGGCTGGCTACCGACGACTCGGGAGCCCAGCACGCTCCCGGACGCGGCTGGCAGACCCCGGCGGCAGGCCAACACCGCCGCGACCCGGCCCGCGCCCACCGCGGCCACGATCCCCGCCGGGTGCAGCGTCGAAAACGCCAGTCCCTGAACGACGATCACCACCACGACGGTGGCCACGCCGAAGGGCCCGGTAGACCCGTCGCGCATCACCGCCAGCGCGCGTTCGGGCGGCCCGTAACAGCCGAGCCCGTCGGCGGTGTCGGCGGCGCCGTCGATGTGCAAGCCGCGGGTCAGCGCCAGCAATGCGGCCACCCCGAGCAGACCGGCCAGCGGATTCGCCGCGCCCAAAGCCCACCACCCCGCCCAGGTCACCGCGGCGACCAGTGCGCCGAGGACGGCGCCGACGACTGGCAGCGCGGTCATCGCGCCACGGCCGAACGGCCGATCCCGAAACGGCGTCGGGACAACGGTTTCGAACGCGAAAGCCGCTGTCAGCGAACCGATCACGACGACGACGGGCGGTCGGCGACGTTGGCGTCGGTGAAGGTCGCCATCGACGCGCAAGTGGCGACCGCGGCCCGCAGCACCGGCAAAGCGACCGCGGCGCCGCTGCCTTCGCCGAGCCGCATCCGCAGGTCGATAATCGGATCCAGGCCGAGTCGAGCGAGCGCGAGCGCGTGCGCGGGCTCGGTCGACCGGTGACCGGCCTGCCACCACAACCGCGCGCCCGGTGCCAACTGCTCGGCGATCAAGGCGGCGGCCGTCACGACCATGCCGTCGAGCAGCACCGGGGTGCGCCGCACCGCTGCCTGCGCGCAGAAGCCGGCGATGCCCGCCAAGTCGGCTCCGCCGCAACACTGCAGGGTGGCGACCGGGTTGGCCAACACGTGCTCGGCGCGGTACAGCGCGTCGCGCACCGCCGCAGTCTTGCGGGCCCATCCGGCGTCGTCTATCCCGGTCCCGTAGCCAACCGCGGCGACCGGCTCGACGCCCGTCAGTGCCGCAACCAGAACCGTTGCGGCAGTGGTATTTCCGATACCCATGTCGCCCGCGATCAACAAGTCGGCGCCCTCGTCGACCTCCTGGTCGGCGACCTGGCGGCCGGCGTCGATCGCGTCGCGGGCCTCCTGCTCGGTAAGCGCATCCTCGGTGGCGATGTCACCGCTGCCGCGCCGGACTTTGTGAGCCCCGATCTGGGGGGACAGCGGCTCGGCGTCCACGGCGAGGTCGACCACCCGCACGGTGGCTCCGGCGATCTCGGCGAGCACGTTGATCGCCGCACCTCCGGCCGCCATGTTGGCGACCATCTGCGCGGTGACTTCAGGGGGGTAGGCCGATACGCCGGACCGGGCCACACCGTGGTCGCCGGCGAACACCACGATCCTTGCGCGCTCGAATTGCCTTGGTGGACATTGCCCTTGACATGACGAGACCCAGATAGACAGGTCTTCCAGACGGCCCAACGCGCCGCGCGGCTTGGTCAGGGTGTCCTGGCGGGCGCGGGCGGCCGCCGCCGCGGCCGTGTCGGGCGGCGTCACTGGTGCGAACATCGTCATGTGCCGGGCCGCTTGATCGGCAGCGGCTGGCCGGCCACGACGAGCACCACGTGTTCGCACAAGGTGGCCAACCGCTGATTGAGTGAGCCGAGCTCATCGGTGAACCGGCGGGCCGACGCGGTGGTGCCGTGAACCGTCAGCCCGACCTCTGGGCTGACCAACACCAGCGGTGAGCTGAAATCTGAGATGGCGCTTGTCAATTCGTCGATGTCGGCCGCCACCGACCCGCCGTCCCATGCCTGGCGCCGATCCAGTGTGGCGGTCAGCCAGCCGCCAATGTCGTCGACCAGCGTCGCCGTGTCCGGTGATCGCCGCAATTGCCCTGCGACATCATCGGTTTCGATGGTGCACCACTGCCGCGGCCGGCGATCGCGATGCTCGGCGACGCGTTGCCGCCACGCCGGATCGGAGTCGCCGGCCTTTCCGGTCGCCAGGTAGTGCACGGGCTGGTCGGTCGCCAGCGACTCGGCGATGGCGGCCTCCGCCCACCGGGACTTGCCGGACTTGACTCCGCCGAGCACCAAGGTTCGCACCGTGGATCAATGCTCCGTCCGGGGACGCCTACTCGACACTGGCGCCGTGCTTGACCTGGGGTCGCGGTGTCCGCATCCGGCGCATCTGGGATGCCCGGCTCGCCGCGTAAAGCCCCAGCTTCCAACGGCTTTCGGTGTCTTCCGGGAATTTCTCGTCGACCTTGTGGGAGACCTTGCGGCCGAGGAGCAACCCGTCGAGCGCCATCACGAGCATCAACAGCATCATCGCGGGCGACACGTAGAACTGAAGCTGGGGGACGGCGAACATGAAGAACATCAGCCCCAGCGCCGACGGCATGAACAGGCCGAGGACGTTGCGACGGGCGTCGACGATGTCACGGACATACCGGCGCACCGGTCCCTGATCGCGGGACAGCAGATACCGCTCGTCGCCGTTCATCATGCGCTCGCGGCGCTCGGACATCTGGGCGCGCCGCGCGGAACTCTGCTCTTTGCGTTCCGCGCGACTGAGCTTGGGCCCGGCCAACGACTTTCGCCGGGCCCGGGCCTCCGAGGACGTCATGGGCGCCGGTGCGATCGGGCCCTTGCGCCCGGCATCGCGTCGCGGCGTGGGTCGGCCTTTGGGGGCGGTGGTCTGCGGGGTGCGCGGTGCCATCCCTTCGACGTCGGCCGTCGGCGAAGCCACGCCCCGGCCCTCGTCCTTGTTCCGGCCCAGCAGTTTCACGCCCGCCAGGTTACTTCGCGACGCACATGTCTGGAAAACGGCCGGGTCCGCGCGAGGCCTTACTGTTGCTCAGATGAGTGGCTCGGCACCCGATAGGCCGGCCCTTCGCTTGCTCATTGCACCCGACAGCTTCGGTGACACCCTGACCGCGGTCCAGACGGCAGCGGCCATCGCGGCGGGCTGGAACAGGGTGCGTCCGGGCGATCGCATCGTCATCGCGCCGCAGTCCGACGGCGGTCCGGGGTTTGTCGACGTCCTGGCCGGCCGGTTGGGGGAGCGTCGCGTGCTGACCGTCCGCGGCCCGCTGGTCGACGACGTGTCCGCCGAGTGGGTGCTGGACCCCGGATCGCGGACGGCGTACCTGGAATGCGCCCAGGCCTGCGGACTGGCCCTGCTGGGCGGTCCGCCGACACCGGAGACGGCGGTGGCGGCGCACAGCAGGGGAGTCGGTCAGCTCATCGCTGCGGCCCTGGATGCGGGTGCGACCCGGATCGTCGTCGGGTTGGGCGGCTCTGCGTGCACCGACGGAGGTCGCGGGCTCATCGACGAGCTGGGTGGCCTTCGCGCGGCGCGCCGGCGCCTCGACGCGGTGGAGCTGATCGCCGCCTGCGATGTCGAATACCCGCTGGTGGGGCCGTGGGGTGCGGCCCGGGTGTTCGGCCCGCAGAAGGGCGCGGATCCGGACACGGTGGGCGTGCTGGAGGATCGCCTGGAGCTGTGGGCCCGCGAGTTGGACGCTGCCGCCGGCCGGCCGGTCAGCGCGGAATCGGGCGCGGGGGCTGCCGGCGGGATCGGCGCTGCGCTGCTCGCGACGGGTGGCCGCTGCCAGTCGGGCGCGTCGATCGTCGCCGAGCGAACCGGCCTGGCCGCTGAGCTTGCGGCCGCCGACCTGGTCATTACCGGGGAGGGCAAATTCGACGAGCAGTCGCTGCGCGGCAAGGTCGTCGGAACCCTGGCGAAAACGTCCCCGGTCCCGGTGGTGGTCCTGGCCGGCCAGGTCGAGCTGGACGAGGCGACCTTTCAATCCGCGGGCATTCTGGGCGCCGCGAGTGTTTCCGATCACGCCGGTTCGGTGCGGCTGGCCCTGGCCGATGCCGCCAACCAGCTGATGGGACTGGCCGCCGAGGTCGCGGCGCGGCTCTCCGAATAGCGGCGCGACAAGGTACCTTTGAAGAGGTGGGTTGATTCGCTCGAGCGAACCCATCAGCACACGAGTACTTACAGGGAGAAGCAATGACCGTTCAGGACGAGTCAACCGTTGCCACCACGCATGGCGTGATCTTGACCGACGCCGCGGCAGCCAAGGCTAAGTCGCTGTTGGACCAGGAAGGGCGCGACGACCTGTCGCTGCGTATCGCGGTCCAGCCCGGGGGATGCGCCGGCCTGCGTTACAACCTGTTCTTCGACGACCGTGCGCTCGACGGTGACCTGACCGCCGACTTCGCCGGGGTGACCTTGACCGTCGACCGGATGAGCGCGCCCTACGTCCAGGGCGCCTCGATCGACTTCGTCGACACCATCGAGAAGCAGGGTTTCACCATCGACAACCCCAACGCCGGCGGCTCGTGCGCCTGCGGCGACTCGTTCAACTGAGGCTGAGCCAGCGGCTCAGTAGACTCCCGCGCCGTGCAGCACGTAGGAGCACACCAGTATCCGGTTGTGCTGGCTGATTAGCTGCGCGACCCCCTGCACCTCGCTGCGGGTACTGCTCCCGGTCGACGGCTGGACGCGCATGGTGAACAACACCTGCGCCTGATAGGCCGACCAGTAGACGATCTTGTCGATCGACGTCACGCGCGCCTCGGAGAACTGCTTGCGGAACGCGTCGCTGCTGAGTTTGGCCAGCGCTTGGTCGGATCGACGGTCCCGGACGGCGTCGTAGATGCCGCAGAGCGTGTTGCGCGCGATGACCTCGGTGTCGCGATGTTGGAGCGCGTCGAGGTAGCCCTGGATCGCCGAGGTGGCGGTCGCATCGGAGAAGGCGCCGGGCGCCGCCACCGGAGCGCGGTGCGAGGTGTACACGATCCCCGCGATCGCCGCCGCGACGACGAGCAGCGCAACGCCGACGGCGACGAGCAATCGGCGGCGGCGAGGCCTCCGGAACGGCGCCGGCGGCGGCATCGCGCCCGGATAGACCGCTGCCGGCGGCGGCGTCGGGTACCCCGGCGGGGCCGGAATGGGCTCGCTGGGATGCGTGTCGGTGAACGGCGGTCCGTCGGAGCCCACACGGTGGTCCGACGAGTACGGACCGGGCATAGACGGATCTCCTCGGATAGCAAGGCCGCAGGGCCGTGGATGCGTCAGGCCGCCGCGAGGTCTTCTACGGAGGCTAGCGGGCGCTCGCCCGCGATGCAGCGCCGCCCATGGTCACGGGTAGGCTTTGATAGCCAAACTTAGGATTTGAAGGGGTGGAGTCACGTGACGATCGCGGTAACCGGTTCTATTGCCACTGACAATTTGATGCGGTTTCCGGGTCGGTTCTCCGAGCACCTGCTGGCCGAGCATCTGGAGAAGGTGTCGCTGAGCTTCCTGGTCGACGACCTGGTGATCCACCGGGGCGGCGTCGCCGGCAACATCGCCTTCGCCATCGGTGTGCTCGGTGGCGACGTGGCGCTCGTGGGCGCGGCCGGTGACGATTTCGTCGGCGACTACGGCAAGTGGCTGCAGTCGCACGGCGTCAACACCGATCACGTGCTGATCTCGAAGTCCGCTCATACGGCGCGTTTCGTCTGCACCACCGACGAGGACATGGCGCAGATCGCGTCGTTCTACCCGGGTGCGATGTCCGAGGCCCGCAACATCAAGCTCGCTGATCTCGTCGCTGCCCAGGGCAAGCCCGATCTGGTGATCATCGGTGCCAACGACCCCGACGCGATGGTGGTGCACACCGAGGAGTGCCGCACGCTCGGCCTGCCGTTTGCCGCCGACCCGTCGCAGCAGCTGCCCCGACTGTCCGGCGCGGAGATCGACAAGCTTGTCGACGGCGCGGAGTACCTGTTCACCAACGACTACGAGTGGGAACTGCTGCAGTCCAAGACCGGCTGGTCGGAAGCCGACGTCCAGCAGAAGGTCGGCCTACGGGTCACCACGCTGGGCGCCAAGGGCGTCGACATCGTCGATCGTGACGGCACCACCATCCATGTCGGCGTCGTGCCGGAGATCACCGCGACCGACCCGACGGGTGTCGGCGACGCGTTCCGGGCCGGCTTCCTCACCGGTCGCAGCGGTGGCTTGAGCCTGGAGCGCTCGGCGCAGTTGGGTTCCCTGGTCGCGGTGCTGGTGCTGGAGTCGACCGGAACCCAGGAATGGAGCTGGGACGCCGCGACCGCCAAGACCCGGCTGGCGGACGCCTACGGCGACGAGTCGGCCAACGAAATCGCGGCCATCCTCGCCTAAGTTCTGGCTCGCGCTAAAGCTGCACGGGGTACTGCGGCTCGCTGATCTGCGGCACCACCCGGTGCTCGACGAAGATCGCGTGCCACAGCATGAGAATCAACACCGTCCAAAGTCGACGGCTGTGATCGGCTGTGCCGCAACGGTGTTCGTCGAGCATTCGCCGCACGGCTGCGCGGTCGATCAGGTAGTCGGTGGCCGACGCGTCGATGGTTTCGTGCGCCCACTCCAGCAGTGGGCCGGCGCGCAGCCAGTGCCGGATCGGCACCGGGAAGCCCAGCTTCGGCCGGTTGAGCACATGCGGCGGGACGATCGGCTCGAGCGCGCGACGCAGCGCGTACTTGGTGGTGGTGCGGGTGATCTTGGCATCCACCGGCAACCGTGACGCGACGGCGAACACTTCCGGGTCCAGGAACGGGACCCGAAGCTCCAGAGAGTTGGCCATGGTCATTTTGTCAGCCTTGACCAGGATGTCGCCGCGCAACCAGGTGAACAGGTCGATGTGCTGCATCCGCGCAACGGGATCCCAGTCGGCGGATTCGGCGTATACCCGCGCCGTGATGTCGGTGTGGGTCCACTCCGGCCGGAACGCGGCCAGCACGTCCTGCAACTGCGCGTCGGAGAAGCTGCGGGCGTTGCCGTAGTAGCGCTCTTCGAGCGTCAGCGATCCGCGGTGCAGCAGGCTCTTGCCGCGCATGCCTTCGGGAAGCGGCTTGGACACCTTGCCCATCGAACGCCGTAGCGGCCGGGGGAGATAGTCAAAAGGCTTCAGCGACAACGGCTCCCGATAGATCGTGTAGCCGCCGAACAGCTCGTCGGCGCCCTCGCCGGAGAGCACCACCTTGACGTGCTTGCGTGCCTCGCGGGCGACGAAGAACAGCGGCACCAGCGCCGGGTCCGCGACCGGTTCGTCGAGATACCAGACGATTTCGGGCAGCGCTTCGACGAACTCGTCGGGCGACACCACCTTGGCGATATACCGTGCGCCGATCGCCTCCGCCGAGGCCACCGCGACGTCGACCTCGGAGAACCCCTCGCGCTCGAAGCCGGTGGTGAAGGTGATCAGCAGCGGGTTGTGCCGGATCGCCAGCGCCGCGATCGCCGTCGAGTCGATGCCCCCGGACAGAAACGAACCGACGGTGACGTCGGCCCGCATGTGCTTGGCCACCGAGTCCTCCAGGACCGCGGTGATCTCGTCGTAGCGGGCCTGCTCGGTGCCGCGGGCGATCGGTACCGCCTGGAAGCGCGGCACGAAGTAGCGGGTGATCTCGGGCCGGTGGCCGGGGCGGATGCGGGCAGAGCAGCCCGATTCCAGCCGGCGCACGCCGCGATGCAGCGTCTCGGGCTCGGGCACGTACTGCAGCACCGTGTAGTGCTGCACCGCGCGCTCGTCGATCGCGGTGTCGAAACCCACCACGTCGGCCAGATCCAGCAGGCATTTCTTCTCGCTGGCCACCGCGGTGCCACCGGCCCCGGTCGCCATGAACAGCGGCTTGATTCCGAAAGGGTCACGCGCGCAGAACAGTTCGCCGGTCACGGTGTCCCACAGCGCGAACGCGAACATGCCCCGCAGCCGGGGCAGCGCGGCGTCGCCCCAGTAGTGGTATGCGGCGACGATGGCCTCGCCGTCGCCGTCGGTGGCGAACACGGCGCCGTGTCGTTCGGCGAGCTCCGCGCGCAACTCCAGGTAGTTGTAGATCTCGCCGTTGAACACCAACTCGTAGCGGTCGGGCGTTTCCGGTGGGCCCCAGCGCAGCGGCTGATGGGAATGCGCGATGTCGATGATGGACAGCCGGTTGAAGCCGAACACGACGGTCCCGGCGGGGTCGGCCCAGGTGCCCGGCTCGTCGGGGCCGCGGTGCCGCATCAGGTGTGACGCCTGCGCGATGGCCTCCGCGGTGGCGTGCGCTTCACCTGATGGCTGGTCGCCGGCCGGGGCAGCCACGAAGGCGAGCAGTCCACACATCGCCGATCAGTATGCCGCAAAGCGGCGGCCGTCATCGATGCCGCAAGCGGTGACGCAAAAGCGGCGGGCCTGCACACGGCTCCGCCGCGTGCGTGGTCTACGCTGCGTAGTATTCGACGTGCGAGTCAGCCGACAGTCCCCTTGACCGGGGAAGTGCGACGTCGGTCCAGCTGGTGATTCTCAGGAGGCGCGACGGTGACATCTCGCGGGCCAGGCTGTTCGCAGGGCTTGTTGAAGACGCTTCGTAAGCCGGCGATAGTCGGCATGCTCGGCTTGTTGGCGGTAAGCCTGAGCGGCTGCAGTTTCACCGACGCGATGGCGCTGGGCTGGCCGCGGGGCATCACCGAAGAAGGCGACTGGAACCGGCAGCTGTGGATCGGCGCCGTCATCGCGTCGCTGGTGGTCGGCGTCATCGTGTGGGCCCTGATGTTCTGGTCGATGGCGTTCCACCGCAAGAAGGCGACGGACACCGAACTGCCACGGCAGTTCGGCTACAACATGCCGCTCGAGCTGGTGCTTACGGTGACGCCGTTCCTGATCATCTCGGTGCTGTTCTACTTCACCGTGGTGGTGCAGGAGAAGATGCTGCACCTGGAAGCCAACCCTGAGGTCGTCGTGGACGTCACCTCGTTCCAGTGGAACTGGAAGTTCGGCTACCAGAAGGTCGACTTCAAAGACGGCACCCTTTCCTACGACGGAGCGGACGCGGCCCGCAAAGCGGCCATGGCCTCCAAGCCCGAGGGCAAGGACAAGCACGGCGAAGAGCTCGTCGGCCCGGTCCGCGGGCTCAACACCGAGGACCGCACCTACCTCAACTTCGACAAGGTCGAGACCGTCGGGACCAGCACCGAGATCCCGGTGCTGGTGCTGCCGGCCGGCAAGCGGATCGAGTTCGAGCTGGCCTCGGCCGACGTGATCCACGGGTTCTGGGTGCCGGAGTTCCTGTTCAAGCGCGACGTGATGCCCGACCCGGCGGCCAACCACTCGGTCAATCGCTTCCAGGTCGCCAAGATCGACCGGACGGGTGCCTTCGTGGGGCGCTGCACGGAAATGTGCGGCACATATCACTCGATGATGAACTTCGAGGTCCGCGTGGTTCAGCCCAACGACTTCAAGGCCTACCTTCAGCAGCGGATCGCCGGCAAGACGAACGCCCAGGCGTTGCAGGCCATCGCGCAGTCTCCGCTCGCGGTCACCACTCATCCGTTCGACACCCGTCGCGGCGAGATGGCGCCGCAGGCGAGTAAGTAGGGACTGGGTAAGGGGAGAGAAGGCTAATGCACATCGAAGCCAGGTTGTTCGAGTTCATCGCGGCGTTCTTCGTCTTCTGCACGATCCTCTACGGCATCCTCACCAGCCTGTACGCCACTGGCGGCATCGAGTGGGCCGGCACCACCGCGCTGGCACTGACCAGCGGTCTAGCGATGATCATCGCCACGTTCTTCCGGTTCGTCGCCCGCCGGCTGGACACCCGTCCCGAGGACTACGAGGGTGCTGAGATCAGCGACGGCGCAGGGGAACTGGGGTTCTTCAGCCCGCACAGCTGGTGGCCGATCCTGGTCGCGCTGTCCGGTTCGGTGGCGGCGGTCGGCATCGCCCTGTGGCTCCCGTGGCTGATCGGCGCCGGAGTTGTGTTCATCCTGACTTCGGCCGCCGGGCTGGTCTTCGAGTACTACGTGGGTCCCGAGAAGCACTAAGACGCATCGGCAGGCCCGCAGTTAGGTCACAATCCGGGCATCAGTTGATCCGTGAGCGGGTCGCCCAGAATGTCGCGCGAGATCCCGTTGGGTAGGGTTTTGCGAGGCATATTCAGGAACATCGGAGCGCGCGCCCGACAGCACGACCGCGGCTGCGCACACCCGGTGAAGTAGTCGAACAGGACAGACGATCATGAGCGGGCCGAATCCACCAGGACCCGAGTCCGAAGAACTCGGACCCGGGGTCGAGGCCGGGCAGGGCGGCGGCGAATTCGCCGGTGGTGACAGCGATTTCGGTGCCGACCTGGGGGACTCCGACGCCGAGGGCGCGACCGGCCAGACCGATGTCTACTCGCGGGCCTACTCAGCTCCGGAGTCCGAGCACATCAGCAGCGCCCCATACGTGCCCGCGAACCTCGATCTCTACGACTACGACCACTACGAGGACGTCGCTCCTGACGAGCAGGAGGAGAAGACCGCGCGCTGGCCGTGGATCGTCGGCGTAGCCGCGATCGTCGCGGCGATCGCCCTCGTCGTATCGGTGTCGCTGCTGTTCGCGCGCACCGACAGCAACAAGCTGGCCACACCCGGCACATCGACGACGTCGACGCCGCCGATGCAGGACGAGATCATCGTCACCACCACGACGCACCCGCCGGCTCCACCGCCGTCCAGCGAGCCGCCGCCTCCGCCGCCGTCCAGCGAGCCACCCCCACCGCCGCCACCTCCGGCTCCATCGCCTGAGCCATCGCCCGCACCGGCGCCGGCGCCGGCCCCGCCGCCGCCGGCACCCGCGCCCCCACCCGCGCCGGCCGGGCCCAAGCAGTACACGTATTCGGTGACCGGCACCAAGGCGCCGTTCGACCAGATCACGATCACCTACACCGATGCGTCGGGGATGAGGCGAACCTTGTCCAATGTCTACATCCCGTGGACGATCACGCTGACCCCGATCTCGGCGTCCGACGTCGGCTCGATCGAGGCATCCAGCCTGCTGCGGCTGAGCAAGCTCAACTGCAAGGTCACGGCCAGTGATGGAACGGTGTTGTCGGCCAACGAGAACAACCAACCCCAGGTCAACTGCTGATGATCGACAGGTACTCGCAGGCCTGGGGGTCGCGCGGCAAGATCGGGGCGGCTACTTCCGACCGCATCCTGATCGGATCGTGCGCGGCCGTCTGGCTGGCGCTGGTCGGGATGAGCGTCGCCGCGCTGGTCGCCTTGATGGACCTGGGCCGGGGCTTTCACGCCGCAAAGGGCAACCCGCACACCTCATCGGTGCTCTACGCGATCATCGTCATTTCCGCGCTGATCATCCTGGCGGCGATTCCGATGCTGCTGCGCGCCCGCCGCATGACTCGGGAGGCGCCGGCGGCCCGGGCAGGCTCCCCGGCGCGAACCGTGAGTGCACGGTCGATCAGGTCGGGGCCGATGGCGGGGATGGCCCACGGTCCCACCGAGCGGATCACGCCGCAACGGCCGGCGCTGCCCGACGCCGAGGTGGATCGCTTCTGGCTGCGCGGCACGGTCGCGCTGATGGGGACCATGGGCGGGGCGCTGCTTGCGGTGGCGGGCGCGACGTACGCGATGGCGATCGGACACGACGGCTTCGCATGGACCGGCTACGCGATCGCGGGCGTCATCACGCTGGTGATGCCGCTGGTACCGTGGCGCCAAGTGCGTCAACTCCGCGACATGCTTGCCTGATCCTGTTGTCGCTCAAGCACATTCGACCGGCCGACGCATACAAATGATCGCGGCTCCGGTTGCCCGAAGCCGCGATCAGCCGAGTGTTAGTGGTGGCCGTTTGACGAGCCGTTGCCGTTGCTGCCGTCCTGGTGCTCCCGCAGCGCGGTGAGGGCGCGTTGGTGGGAAGCGTGGGCGGCTTCGGCAAGCGCTGCGTCCTCCGATGGCGGGTCCGCGTAGAGGAAGCTGCCGGAACCGGGGGAGCCGCCGGAGCCGAGCTTGTTCATCTTCACCGGCACCGGAGCGCCCTGGTACTCGAGCGGTACGGGGTGGCCGTGGTCGTCGACCGGGCCGAGGGGCTGGTGCAGCTCGATGTAGGCGCCGTGCGGCAGGCGCTTGATGATGCCGGTCTCGACGCCGTGCTCGAGGACGGACCGGTCACTGCGCTGCAGACCAATGCACCACCGGTAGGCGATGAAGTAGACGATCGGCGGCAGCACCACCATGCCGATGCGCCCGATCCACGTGGTCGCGTTCAGCGAGATGTGGAACTTCAACGCCAGGACGTCGTTCATGGCGCTCAGGGTGAGGATCATGTAGAACGCGATCGCCATGGCGCCGATCGCGGTCCGCACCGGCACGTCGCGTGGCCGCTGCAGCAGGTTGTGGTGGGCGTGATCGCCGCTGACCATCTTCTCCAGGAAGGGATAGACGATCAGCAGCCCGAAGACCACACCCATCAGGATCCCGACCCACACCACGGCCGGGATGGTGTGGCCCATCGGATAGAACTCCCAGGCCGGCCAGATACGGGCCAGGCCTTCGGTCCACATCATGTAGAAGTCCGGTTGCGATCCCGCCGAGACGTGAGATGGCTTGTAGGGGCCCAGGTTCCAGATCGGGTTGATCTGCAGCAGGCCGCTCATCAGGCCGAGGACGCCGGTGGTCAGCGCGAAGAACGCGCCGGACTTGACCGCGAAGACCGGCATGACGCGCACGCCGACGACATTGTTTTCGGTGCGGCCCGGGCCGGGGAACTGAGTGTGCTTCTGGAACCACACGAACGCCAGGTGCAAACCGATCAGCGCCAGGATGATCCCGGGCAGCAGCAGAATGTGCAGTCCGTACAGGCGCGGGATGATATAGCCGGCCGAGGTACAGTCGTCTCCCACACCCCCGCAGGGGAAGTCGCCGCCGAACAGCGCCCAGTGCAGCCAGGTGCCAATCACCGGCATTCCCAATGTGATTGACGAGAGTGCGGCACGCAGCCCGATGCCGGACAGCAGGTCGTCGGGTAGCGAGTAGCCGAAGTAGCCCTCGAACATCGACAGGATCAGCAGCAGCGACCCGATGATCCAGTTGGCCTCGCGCGGCCGACGGAACGCGCCGGTGAAGAAGATGCGAGCCAGGTGCACCATGATCGACGCCGAGAACAGCAGTGCGGCCCAGTGGTGGACCTGGCGCACGAACAGCCCGCCGCGCACCTCGAAGCTGATGTCGAGGGTCGACGCGAACGCCTTCGACATCCCCACCCCACGCAGCGGTTGGTAGACGCCGTTGTAGGTGACGTCCTGCATGGAGGGGTCGAAGAACAGCGTGAGATATACGCCGGTGAGCAGCAGAATGATGAAGCTGTACATCGCGATCTCGCCGAGCAGGAACGACCAGTGCGTCGGGAAGACCTTGTTGAGCTGGCGGCGGGTCGCGGCCGACAGGTGGTACCGCGAGTCGACGGCGTTACCCTGGTCCGCCATGATCTCGCCGATGCTGGGGGGACTCAGTTTCGGACTCATGTTGTTTTGCGCTCCCAGAATGCCGGTCCGACAGGTTCGATGAAATCGCCGTTGGCGACTAGGTACCCCTCGGCGTCAATTGTGATGGGCAGTTGGGCCAGAGCGCGCGCGGCCGGGCCGAAAATCGGCTTCGCGTAGTGCAAGGCGTCGAACTGCGACTGGTGGCACGGGCAGAGGATGCGGTAGTCCTGCTGCTCATACAGTGATGCGGGACAACCCAGGTGCGAGCACACCTTCGTGTACGCGAACAACTCACCGAAGTTGAAGCTCTCCTGGCCTTTTCGCTTGACCACCTTGGGCAGGTCGGTGGCCTTGATACGGATCAACATCACCGGGTTGCGGACGGCAGCCAGGATCCGCGTGAGCTTCTCGTGCGATTCCACCGTGGTGCCGTCGCCGTCGGACTCACGCCACGGGAAGACGGTCTCCATCCCGCCGGCATCGAGATCCTCGGGACGCATCTTGATGAAGGGCGCTCCAGAACCCTCACCCGTGGCTCGGGCCAGGAAGATGGTTTCGCCGTGGTATCGGGGCGTCCAGCCCGACGTCCACAGCACGGCCTTCTTGCCGTCGGCGGTCTGCACGACCGGTTTCCACGGGTTTTTGATCAGGCCGCCGGCAAACGCCACCAGGGTGCCGAGGCCGAAGGCGCCGAGGCCCGCGCCAAGCGACAAGCCGATCAGTTTGCGCCGACGCAGGGTGGAGCCTTCGAAAGCGTCGGTCAGGTTGGCGGCGACCGTCTTGCGGTCGATCTCATCCGATCCGTCCCCGCCGTAGTGGCGGTCCTGGATCGAAATCTCTTCGGGGATAAACTTTTTCTGGAATAGCACCGCCCCGATCGCGATGCACAGCACCGAGCCGCCGAACGTCAGGCCATAGAGCGGGGTGGCCAGCGAGTACGCCAGGTTGCCCGACGAACCCGCCGGCTGGTATTCCCACGGCCAGAACAAGAACACCAGCAGCAGCGCCAGTCCTAGCAAACCGCCCAGCAGAAGCCAGATGGCGACGAGGCGCTCCGCACGCTTCTCGGCCTTGGTGCCCTCGACCGGCCAGCGCGGCTCCTTGAAGACGGTCTCGACGCCGTCGAGCTTGCCGCCGAGCGCGACGAGCTCCTCACGCGACATCGCGTTGAGTTCGGCGTCGGTGGGGTGTCCGCTCTCGTCACTCATGACCGCGCCCCAATCCACAGCGCCGCACCGATGAGGGCGACCATCCCGACAATCCAGATCACCATGCCCTCGGGCGCGGGGCCGAAACCGCCAAGGCCGTTTCCGCCCTGACTGCGAGTCTCGGTCGCGTTCTTGACGTAGGCGATGATGTCTTTCTTGGCATCGAACGAGAGCTGCCGGTCAGAGAACTTCGGCATGTTCTGCGGGCCGGTGCGCATCGCGGCCAGAATCTGCTGCTCGTTGGCCGGCTCCAGGTCGGGAGCGAACTTGCCCGACGACAATGCGCCGCCCTTGCCGGTGAAGTTGTGGCATGAGGAGCAGTTGAGCCGGAACAGGTCGCCGCCTCGGCCGAGGTCGCTACCGCGCAGCGTGCTCATCGCGATGCTGCCGTCGGCGTTGCGCTCGAGGGTCGGGCCACCCCCGTGGGCCTGCACGTAGGCACCGAGGGCGTCGATCTGCGACTCGTCGAAGATCGGGTCTTTGCGCATCGCCTGGGCCTCGCCGCGCACCGCGGGCATCCGGCCGCTGGACACCTGGAAGTAGACCGCGGCCTCGCCGACGCCGATCAGGCTGGGCCCGCGGTCCGGCACGCCTTGCAGGTTGGCGCCGTGGCAGGTCACGCACGAGGTGTCGAAAAGCTGCTTGCCATTACGCAACAGCGCCGACGACGATTCGTCGGCGACAGCCACCTGCGGGCTGGGCGTCAGGACGGCGGCAAGTCCGCCGGCCACCACGAGGGCCAACACCAGCAGCAGTCCAGCCGACAGCCGGCGGCGCAGGCGACGACGCGCCCGGTCACTCAGCGATCGGTTCAACCCCAGTTTCTTCAACCGAGCACTCCTGTTCTTTCCCCTGCTGATCATCGGATGAAATAGATCGTGGCGAACAGCGCGATCCAGACGATGTCGACGAAGTGCCAGTAGTAGGAGACGACGATCGACGCGGTGGCCTGCGCCGGGGTGAACTTGGTCATCGTGGTGCGGGCCAACAGGAAGATGAACGCGATCAGCCCGCCGATGACGTGCAGCCCGTGGAAGCCGGTGGCCAGGTAGAACACGCTGCCGTAGGCGCTGCTCGGGATGGTGGTCCCGTGGCTCATCAGGTGGTGGTATTCGTAGGCCTGCCCGAGGACGAAGAACAGTCCCATTCCAAAGGTGAGCAGGTACCAGCGTCGCAGCCCGAACACGTCGCCGCGCTCGGCCGCGAACACCCCCATCTGGCAGGTGAACGACGACGCGATCAGCACCAGCGTGACCGGCACCGCCTGGTACAGGTTCAGCTCGGTCGGATGCGGCGGCCAGTTGCCGGCGGCCTGCGCCCGCGCGGTGAAGTAGAACGCGAACAGTCCAGCAAAGAACATCAATTCGCTGGAAAGCCACACTATGGTGCCAACACTGACCATGTTCGGGCGGTTGAGCGAATGTACTCGCGCCGTGATTGCTGTACCCGAGGTCCCTACCGCACTCGTCACATCCGCAAGTATGACGCTTTGTAGTTGTCGTCCTCTACCCGGGGCGGCAATTTGGCGCGCGGAATTCA
>DATNFI010000203.1:0-37472 GCA_035606475.1 Mycobacterium sp.
GTGTCGGGGGCTTTTGCGTCTGGTCGCGAATCGAGCATCATTGGGCCGGACAGCAGGCATTCGAGTGAGGTAACGGTCATGGGTTTACGCCAGCGGATGTTGACGACGGTTGCCGGCCAACTCGGTCGGCCGCATGGCCTCGTAGGTCGCGGCGTAGCCGTATTGCTCAATCGCGGAAACGGGCAGGCGGTGGCCGGCGCCGTCGATGCGGCAGAAGCCGCAGCCGGAAGCACAGTCGCCGACATCGGTTTCGGCGGGGGCCTAGGGCTGGAATTGCTCTTGCAGCGCGTGGGTCAGCAGGGGACTGTCCACGGCGTGGAAATCGCCGAGGACATGCTCACACGCGCCCGGACGCGCTTCGCCAAAGAGATTGCGGCCGGCTCGCTCAGGCTTGTCGATGGGTCCCTGGCCGCGTTGCCGCTCGACGAGAAGTCGCTGGATGCGGCGATGACGGTCAACACCGTGTACTTCGTTGCCGACCTTGACGCAGCCTGCTCCGAACTGGCACGCGTCCTGCGACCCGGGGGCCGGGCGGTTTTAGGCATCGGTGATCCTGACGCGATGGCCCGCTTGCCATTCACAGCGTATGGGTTCAAGCTCCGCCCGATCGTCGAGGTAGTTGCCGCTTTGCGGAAAGCGGGATTCGAGGATGTCGAGCAGCGCAGCCTCCCCGATGTAGCGATCCCACACCATTTGCTCATTGCCCGCATCGCCGGTTAGACCGCGACGGCGCTGGCGTCACTACTCGGCAACCCCCGGGGCTTAACGGCCGGGGGTGTTTTGTTTGTGCTGCGTTTTCGGCCGCGCACCGGCTAGCATTGGGGCCCGCACATCGGGGGCCTCGATAAGGAGCAACACGCTATGAGGGTTTCCCAGATGATGCTTGTCGGCCCACTGGCAGCGACGGTGTTGGCCGCGTCGGTGGTCGGCTGCGGTAGCACTTCGTCGTCATCGACGACGAAGTCGGGATCGGCCACCTCAGCTACCACAACTGGGAGCTCAAGTCCCAATTCTTCGGCGCCGGCGCAGCCGAGCGGCTACACCGCGCTGCTGATCCAGGCGACAGATCTCGATGCGCCGATGCCCTTCATCGCCGGCGCGCCGACAAACAACCCCAATGGCCAACCGGGCGCCTCGATTACCTTCAGCAGCCAACCCCACCCCGAAGATCAGAGCGGCGTCACCGTCAGGGACGTCCATATTGTCGACACCATCCAAGTCCTGCCGGATCCGGCCGCCGCCACGAGCGCGCTGAACACCGCAAAGACGGGTCAGGGTCTGGTGAAAGACCCGAAAACGGATTCGTCCACTGTTGGCACCGGCGGAACCACCTTGTCGGGAACCTCACCGGACGGTTCAAAGGAGTTGACGGTGCTGATGTTCACCGAGGGCCGCGGTTTCGTCACCCTGGAGTTTGTTGGCGGGTCGGACTCGCCCCCGCCGCCGCCAGACTTCGTCACCGACGTCGGCCAGAAGCAAGACGCGGCCGTCAAGAAGGGGCTCGGCGGCTGACGGAGATCGGGTCGCGGCCAGGCCCGGGTGCCGTGTGATCGAGTAGCCGCCGCGCGTACCCGGCGGCGACGTCGCCCACCTGGTTGACTCGATACATGAGCATGGCTTACCTCGCCCAACCCGATCAGCAGCAACAACTGGAATGGCTTGACGGCGGCACGCTGGCGATCTTGCTCGACGGCAAGGCCACCAATGGCCAGTTGATGGTCGGGCGTTTCGATGTCAGCGAGGGCGAAGCGCCGCCGTATCACAAGCACACGCGTGAGGACGAGGTCTTCATGCTCATCAAGGGCACCGCGCTGCTCTGGTTGGACGATGAGGAGATGGAGCTCTCAGAGGGCGGAATTGTGTTCTTGCCCAAGAACATTCCGCATGCCTACCGGATCACCTCGAAGAAGGCCGATCTGCTGATGATCAACACGCCGGCGGGAATCGAAGGGATGTTCCGTCACTCTGGACGTGACAAAGCGACGCCGCGCCCGGAGGGATTCGAGATCACGCCCGAACGGATGGCCGAGGGAGCGGACATGTACGGGCAGGTCATCCTCGGCCCGCCGCGCTGACGTGTTCTCGGCCTCGGCTCAGGCTTTCACAAGCAGGTGTAGCCGCCGTCGATCACGACGTCGGAACCGGTCATGTAGCTCGACGCGTCGCTGGCGAGATAGAGGTATAAGCCGACGAGTTCTTCCGGGCGCCCCAGTCGCCCGAGCGGGATCTTCGGTTCCCACAGTGGGTGGTACTCGGTCAACGGCTCCACCAGTTCGGTGCGGATGTAGCCCGGGCTGACACTGTTGACCCGAATGTTGTGCGGCGCAAAGTCGATGGCCATGGCCTTGGTCAAATGGATGACAGCGGCCTTCGACGCGCAGTAGTGGCCTACCTTTTGGGGGTCGTTGATGATGTGGCCCGACATCGATGCGGTGGTGATGATGCTTCCGGCGCGTTGCTGGGCGACCATGGTTTTCGCCGCGGCCTGCGCGGTGAGGAAGACGCCATTGACATTGGTGTTTTGGATGCGCTGAAACTCTTTCAACGGCATGTCCAACAGGCTGTCCTGGCTGATAATCCCCGCATTGCATACCGCGATGTCCACGCCGCCCAACTCCTCGGTCACGCGGTTCAGCATGGCGGTCACCTGCTCGGCCTCGGTGACGTCGCAGGTGACGGTGATTGCTCGCCCGCCTTCGGCGGCGATCTCTGCTGCCACTTCCTGCAGCGTTTCTTGATGGCGGCCCGCGACCGCGACCGCGGCTCCGGCTTGCGCATACGCCAGTGCCACTTGCTTGCCGATACCACTGGACCCGCCGGTCACGAGGGCGTTCTTGCCGCGCAGTGCGAACAGATCGATTGCGTTCACAGTCGTCCACAACCTTTCCCGGCAGTCTCCGGGGAACTGTAACGCGATGGGCCCAGCGGCCGGGCGGCAGATAAGTGGTCGTCGGTTCGCTCGTCGTCGTGACGAGTTTCGCCGACCCGTCCGGCCGCACCTGTAACGATCCCCATGGAAATGGGGCATTTGCCCGATGCGCTTTAACCAGCCGCCGAGAAAAATCGCCGGTTATGAAACAGCTAACCGCGGCCTGGGCAGCGGCAGCGTTGACCTGTGGCGGACTGGCGATGGCCGGTCTGGGTGCAGGCACCGCCCGGGCGGACGACGACTGTGGGCCGGCGGCGATGGTCGACCACGTGTGCTGGGGGCCCAATCGCTGGTGCCCGGGAGATTCCCTGTTCCACCTGACGCAGAACCACGTTCATCAGCCGGTGACGTGGGACATGAACGTCTGCCACACCTATTATCACGTTGCCCCGGACCAGGCCAACCAAGGTCAAGGCATCTATGAAGGCCCCAATCCACCACCGCCGCAGACTCTTCCGCCTCGCGGTCCGTATCTGCCGCCGCCGCCGGGGACGTGCTGGAACATGTGGATACCGGGACCCTGCCCCGGCGGCTGACGACGCGTGGCGAAACTGCGGCTGGCCGCGTTCTCGGCGTCGAGAGTGCGGCCAGCCGCAGTCTCGTGGGTCTAGCCGACGACGCCGCTAACGATCAGCTTCAAGCGGCGCATATGACCAAATATATGTTCAGACCACCTCCGCGTACACCGGCGCGCAGGCGCAGCTATTGCGGGCTCTACGAGCCTCAAGCGTCCATATCTCGGGTCATCCGACACGAACGCCATCCAGACGGCCAAACCAAATATTTGTCCTATCGAAGTTGACGTAGCGCTCACGCGTCGGTTAGCTTCGGTGGTCACTCGAGCATGGGGACTGGGCCCGCGCTCAACGATCGTCGGAGACGGAGCACGGATGCCCGGAAAGCTGCAAGGCAAGGTCGCTTTCATCACCGGAGCGGCGCGAGGACAGGGCCGCGCCCACGCCATCGCGATGGCCAGAGAAGGCGCAGACATCATCGCGATCGACATCTGTCGCGACATCCCGTCGAACCCGTACCCGCTGGCGACTCCCGACGACCTCGCCGAAACCGAGCGCTCCATCAAAGAATTGGGCCGTCGCGTCGTAGCCCGCGTCGCCGATGTGCGTGAGCGCCACGAACTTCGCGAGTCGGTCGAGGCCGGCCTGGCCGATCTCGGGCACATCGACATCGTGGTGGCCAACGCCGGAATCCTGCCGATGGCGATCGGCCGACCGCACGACGCGATGTCGTTCGTCGACGCCTCCGACGTCGACCTGCTCGGCGTGATGAACACCGTCGCCGTCACGGTGCCGCACTTACCGGACGGATCGTCGATCATCGTGACCGGCTCGACGGCAGGCATGATTCGCGGCACCACCGACAACCCGAACATGGGACCGGGTGGCGCGGGCTACGGCTGGAGCAAGCGCGTCGTGATGGAGTACATCGAAGAGATGTGTATGCACTTGGCGCCGAGAATGATTCGGGTCAACGCCATCCATCCGACGAACTGCAACACCCACCTGTTGCAGAACGACGGGATGTACAGCATGTTCCGGCCCGACCTCACCCAGCAGGGCAAGCAGGCAACACGTGAGGACGCCGAACCCCTGTTCACGATCTTCCAGGCAATGCCGATCCCGTACATCGAGCCCGAGGACAGCGCCAACCTCGGCGTGTTCCTCGCCAGCGACGACAGTCGGTACATCACCGGCCAACAGATCCGGGTGGATGCCGGTTCGTTGCTCAAGTGGCCCAACGGCCCTGGGGGATAGCGATATTCGTGCGACGATGACGATCCGGAGCGGGCCGGTGGGGGACGGGTTTGATGCCGAGCGGTTACACGCGCTCGGCATGCTCGCCTCCGCCTTCGCCGGACGTGCGGTGGCGGTCGACGCGCAGCGTCCCGGCGATCCGCCGTGGACCGATGGCCAGACAATATTCGTCGACCCGGCACTGCCGGCTCGGACACATCTCGCGGCCGTCGCCGTACAGGCGTCGATGATCGCCGCGGGCAGCTTCGACCCCGACATGGTGCGCCCACTGGCCCGCCATTCCCGTTTGGCCAAGCGATATTTGGCGATAGAGGGGCATCGAGCGCTGGTTGCCAACGCCGATATCTTGCCGAGGGTGTTGGGCTCACTCGGCAACGCGGAGATCGCCCGGCGCAGCAACTCGCCCGCCGAGTCACTCGCCCTGGCGTCGGGCAACGCGGCGGTCGACGATCCGCCGCCGGAGTTCGGCGTCGTGCGCGCCGGCAAGCTGCTCGCCACCTCCGCTCGCGCGGCCACACGGGCCGAGCAGGAGCAGGTGGCGCACATTCCGCGCGGTCGACAGCGTCAGGAGCTGGAGGAACTCGACGACGGCGAGGTCGACGAGACCGACGACCCCGACCTGTTCACCAGCCCGGTCGGCGGTGGCGGATTCATCGGCAAATGGCTCAAGAAGATGCTGTCCTCAACAAGAAAGACCGGCAGCGGTGGCGGGCCGCCCGGCGCGGACAATCCGACACACCGCATCAGCGCAGGGAAGCGCGGCGCACACGCGGTGTCCTCGCTGGCGTCCGCGGCCACCGAGGACGCCATCGACCACGCCGCCGACCTCAGCGCTCGCGGCGTTAAGTATCCGGAGTGGGACGTCAACCGCAAGAGTTATCGGACCGATTGGTGCACTGTGTTCGAAACCGATTCGGCAGCACAGGCATCGGCGAGCCCGGCGATCGACGACGCGATCGCTCTGCGACGCCCGCTGGCCCGACTAGGCATGGGTCTGCATCGTCGACACCGGCAAGTCCAGGGTGACGACATCGACATCGACGCCGCCGTCGAAGCTCACGTCGAAGCGCTCGCCGGGTCGGTGCCCGACGAGGCGGTGTATCTCGACAGCCTGCGGCGGCGGCGAGATCTGTCGGTGCTTGTGCTGCTGGACATTTCGGGTTCGACGTCGGAGGCCGGCACACTGGGGCGCACCGTGCATCAGCAACAGCGCACCGCGGGCGCCAACCTCACCGTCGCGCTGCACGATCTTGGCGACCGCGTGGCGCTCTACGCGTACTACTCGCAGGGCCGCTCGGCGGTAAGCATGGTGCCCGTCAAGCGGTTTGACGATCATCTCGACAGCCAGGTGATCAGACGGCTGAATAGCCTGGAGCCCGGCGCGTACTCGCGGCTCGGTGCGGCCATCCGGCACGGCTCGGCGGTCTTGGAAGCGCGGGGCGGAACGTCGCGCCGGCTGCTGGTGGTGCTCTCCGACGGGCTCGCCTACGACCATGGCTACGAGCGCGCCTACGGGGCCGCGGACGCGCGCCGCGCACTGACCGAGGCGCGCCGGCGTGGCACCGGGTGTGTCTGTTTGACGGTGGGGGCGGGCACCGACGTCGAATCGCTGCGCCGGGTGTTCGGCAGCACAGCGCATGCCAGCATCGCGCGGCCCACCGAACTCACGAGTGTCGTTGGGCCACTGTTTCGTTCGGCGATTCGCTCGGCCGAAGTGAAAAGGCGGATCTCGTGAAGCGACGCTTTCTTGAAACTAACATCTGTTCCGTTTACGCTCCATGGACCGCAACGCTGCGGCTGGCGGAAAGGTAGTCATGGCCACCGAGCCCACGCTCGCTCACCAGAACGGCGCGTCGTCCAGAACACGTCCCTTCTACACCGCAATCGACAACGAAGAGGCCGTTTTCAAGGCCGCCTATCGGCAGGGTCTGTCGATCGTGCTGAAGGGGCCGACCGGTTGCGGCAAGACCCGCTTCGTCGAGGCGATGGCGCACGACCTGGGGCGGCCGTTGATCACCGTGGCCTGCCACGACGACCTCACCACGGCCGATCTGGTCGGCCGGTATCTGCTGCGGGGCGGCGAGACGGAATGGGTCGACGGCCCGCTCACCCGCGCGGTGCGCGAGGGCGCCATCTGCTACCTCGACGAGGTGGTGGAGGCCCGGCAGGACACCACGGTGGTGCTGCACCCACTTGCGGACTACCGGCGCCAACTGCCGATCGAGCGGCTCGGGGTGACACTGGCCGCGGCACCGGGATTCGGCCTGGTCGTGTCGTACAACCCGGGCTACCAAAGTGTGCTCAAGGACCTCAAGGACTCGACGCGGCAGCGGATGGTCGCCATCGAATTCGGCTTCCCGGCAAGCGAAGTCGAAGAGGGGATCGTCGCGCATGAAGCGGGTGTCGACAAAGCGACGGCCGCCGAACTGGTGCGATTCGGGCAAGCCATCCGCCGCATGGAGGCGGGTGGCCTGCGCGAGGTGGCCTCCACCCGGGTGCTGATCGCGGCCGGACGGCTGGTCGCTGAGGGCCTACCGATGCCCGCAGCCGCGGAGGCGGCGATCGCCGGCCCGCTCACCGACGACGTCGCGGTCAACCGCAGCCTCAAGGAAATGATCAGCGTCTACTTGAGCGAGTCGGTCCGATCCAGTGATTGACGCGGCTCAGCGCCGCCGCTAGGGTCTGAACAAATATTAGGTTTACCACGCCTTGTGAACGAACGCGATGGCCGCGTTCCAGTGGAGGTCCCATGTCCTACGAAAGCACTGCTGAGCCGATCAAGGTCGGCTACCTGATGGACTTCACCCTTCCGCCGATGTTCCCCGAAGAGATGAAGGCCGACTTCACCCAGGTCTTCGACATCGTGTTCGACGAGGCGGTGCAACAGGGTCTGCTCGACCGACCGGTGCAGATGATCTATCGCGAGGTCGAGGGGCTGCCGAAGGGCTCGGTCAAGGCCGTCATCGACGCCTACGGCGAACTGGTCGACGAGGGATGCCTCGCGATATTCGGGCCGCACATCACCGATAACTGCGTGCCCACCCGCGAGGCGATCGAGGAGCGGTTCAAGGTTCCGGCGATCAGCGTCACCGGGACCGACGACTGGCTGGGGGAGTGGACGTTCGCGTTTCCGCAGGGATCGATGACCGACGAGCCCATCTTCCTGGCAGACCTGGTCGCCAAACGGGGCTTCAGCGAGATCGGTGTCCTCGTCGAACAGAACCTGATCGGCGAGAGCTACCTCAAGAACCTGCGAACGGCGTGTCGCCGCAAGGGAATCCGCATCGTCGCCGAAGCGGCGATCGCGCAGACCGCGCAGGACATCAACGACGCCGTCCGCACCCTGCACGACGCCAAGGCCGAGGCGATCGTGCATCTCGGGTTCGGCTTCGGGATCGTGTTCATCAACCCCGCCCTGGAAGCCGCCAACTGGGACCCGCCCCGGTTCACCACCACCGCCTTCCAGAACGCCTGGGTCAACCCGATCATGTGGAACGCATTCATGGGCTGGATCGGGGTCGACCAGTACGACGAATCGAACCCGCTGATCCAGGACTTCCTCGACCGCTACGCCAAGCGGTACGGCGGTCGACGCCCCGAATACTGTGTGCCGCCGGTTAATCACGACGTGGCCGCGACATTGGTGCGGGCGTTCAGCGACGCCCATCCGCTGAGCCCGCGCGGCGTCAAAGAAGCGCTGGAGCGGGTGAAGATGATGCCCGCCGCGGCGGGCGCGCCCGGCACTCGCGTGTCGTTCGGCAAGTGGACCCGCCGCGCCTGGATGGGCGCCGGCTACCTGGTCGCGCGCACCCTGGACGCCGACGGCGTCAACTCGCACCTGGTGGACCGCTTCGGACAAGAAGGGTGAGGAACAAATGAGTACCGACCAATCCACGCCGGTCGACGCGGGCACTAAACACGCTGCACCGCAACGCAAATGGGGCGGCTGGATCGCCGGTGCCGCGCTGGCCGCCTTCGCGCTGTTCTTTATCGCAAATCGCCGGTGGGTGCTTGACCCGCGCGTCGCCAACCCGAACGTACAGGGCCGTCCGCGACCGGTGAAGTTCATCTTCGGGCTGGACTACATCGGCTTCCTCGACGCGGCCACCTGCGTCTCGCTGGCCATCCTGTTAGTCGTCTTCATCAGGGGCTGGCGGCGCAACCCGGGCAGCCCGGTGATGCTGATGTTCCTGTGCACCACGCTGATCGTGTGGCAGGACCCGATCATGAACTGGTCGCCGTTCGCGGTCTACAACCCGGATCTGATCCACTGGCCCGAGTCGTGGCCGCTGGTGTCGCTGTCACCGACCGTCGAACCGTTCGTGGTGTTCGGCTATGTGATGTTCTACTTCGGGCCCTACTTCCCGTCGGTCTGGATTCTGCGCAAGCTGCAGGCCAAATACGGCCCCACAAGCTACTTTTCGCGCCATCCGCTGATCAGCCTGGGCGTGCTGGCCTGCGCGATCGGTTTCGTTTTCGACGCGTGGCTGGAGATTCAGCTGGTCCACATGGGCATGTACATCTACTCGCAGGTGATTCCCTGGGGTTCGGTGTTCACCGGTACCACGTTCCAGTTCCCGCTGATCTGGGAGTCGTTCTCGGTGACGTTCGTGATGGTGCCCGCCGCTATTCTCTGCTACCGCGATGACACCGGGAAATCGGTGGCGGAAAAGCTTGCGGCCAAGGCGAAGGTATTCCCGACCCGACCCGTGCTGGGCACGTTCCTGGTGATGTTCGCGATCATCAACGTGTCCTACTTCGCCTACGGCGCCTGGTTCTGGGTCATCAAGGTCACTCACGCCGCGACCTCGGTCGCCTGCCCGTGGCCGTACCCCGAGGCCAAAGTGTATGACCCGCAAGGTTTCTACGAAAAGGCCGGCGCACAAGGCCCGTATTCGGTAGGCATCTGGTCGACCTGGGCGAGCGGCGAGCCGAACGGCCGGCCACACGTCGAAGCGCCGCCGGCCGGTCAAGGCGCCTGCGCGAGCCGGAATGGCTGAGGTGCGCAGCGTCGTCATCACCGGCGCGTCCCGAGGGCTTGGGTTCGCAACGGCCACTCGCCTGTATCGCGAGGGCTGGCGGGTGGTCGCGGCCATGCGCACACCCGAGCAAGGCATGCCGCTGTTGCGCGACGCGACCGGAACCACGGCCGACGACGACCGGTTGATCGGCGTCCAACTCGACCTGTTGGATCACGCATCGGTGACGGCAGCCGCCAAGGCGATCGGCGAAGCGGTCGGCGCGCCATTCGCGGTCGTGCACAACGCGGGGATCTCCGCCGCCGGAATGGTGGAAGAAACCGATATGGCGTTGTGGCAGCGGCTGTTTGCCACCACCGTGCTGGGCCCCGTCGCGCTCACTCAGGCCCTGCTGCCGTCGATGCGGGCAGCGGGCGAAGGCCGGATTGTGCTGGTCTCCAGCGCCGCGGGTGTCCGCGGCCAGCCAGCCACCGCGCCGTATTCGGCGGCCAAGGGCGCACTCGAGCGTTGGGGTGAGGCGATGGCGGTGGAGATTGCGCCGTTCGGTCTCGGCGTCACCGTGTTGGTGGCCGGCACCTATGACACCGAGATCATCACCGACGAGGGGACTACCGACGATCGCGACCTCGGTGGGCCCTACGCCCGCCTGCACAACACCATGAACAGCCGCGGCCGCTTCGCGATGCGGATGGCCCGCCCGCCGGAGAAGTTCACCGACGGAGTGGTCAAGGCGCTAGCCGACACCGGGTCGTTTCGCCGTCGCGGTGTCGGCCCGGATGCCTCGATGTTGTTGGCGCTCAGCCGGATTCTGCCGGCGACCGGCATGCACCACATGTCGCGGGTCGTGCTCGGCATCCCCAAGCGGGGGTCGATGCGCGACGGCGCGTGGCCGCTCACCACCGCTCAGAAAGCCATGGTGTTCGCGACCAAAGTCATTCCGCAGCCGGTGATGCAACGCCTGGCGGCGTTGGCGGCCAAGCGCAGCAAGGGAAATAAGGAGTAGGTAAGTATGGAACAGCTTTTCGACGACCTCGAAGACTTCGGGGCATTCGACGACGCGATCTCCGGAGACGTGCGTGACCCGTACACCGAGCTGGCGCGGCTGCGGCGTGAGGAACCGGTGCAACGACTCGACACGTCCGGCGCGCTCCCGCATGAGGAGTCGCTGCCGATGTTCATCGTGTACCGCCACGAGGACGTCCAGCAGATGCTGCGGGACAACGAGACGTTCTCCTCCGCGGCCGTCATCGCCGCCTTCGGACCGGTGCTCGGCGAGGGTGTGATGCTCGGCATGGACGAGCCGATCCACGGTCGGCTGCGCTCACTGGTGTCGAAGGCGTTCTCGCAGAAGGCTTTAGCGCGGTGGCAGGACGAGCTGGTCGGCCGGGTGGCCAACGGGCTGATCGACAACTTCGCGGCCAACGGCAAGGCGGATCTGGTCAAGGAATTCACCTTCGACTACCCGAGTCAGATCATCGCGGGCCTGCTCGGCCTGCCGGAAAAGGATTACCCGCAGTTCCAGCGGTGGTCGATCTCGCTGCTCAGCTGGCTGATGAACCCCGAGCGCGGGCTCGCGGCCTCAGCCGCCTTGTGTGAGTACTTCGCGCCGATTCTGCAAGCCCGTCGCGCCGAGCCCACGGAGGACTTGATCAGCGCGCTGGCTGCGGCCGAAATCGACGGCGAGAAGCTCGCCGACGAGGAGATCTTTTCGTTCCTGCGGCTATTGCTGCCCGCCGGCGTCGAAACCACCTACCGCTCGCTGGGCAGCCTGCTATTCGGTCTGCTGTCGGACCCCGAGCAGCTCGAAGCGATCAAGGCGGACCGCTCGCTGCTGCCGCAGGCGATCGAGGAAGGCGTGCGGTGGGAGCCGCCGCTGCTGACCATCACCCGGGTCACGACCCGCGACACCGAGCTCGGCGGGGTCAAGATCCCGGCCGGCTGCACCGTGATGCCGATGCTGGGCTCGGCGAACCGGCAGGAAGACCGTTACGACGACCCCGACACGTTCAACATCCACCGGCAGGCCAAGGCGAATCTGGGCTGGGGTCACGGCGTCCACGTCTGCCTCGGGATGCACCTGGCCCGCCTGGAAATGCGCACCGCGATCAACCTGCTGCTGGACCGCCTGCCCAACCTTCGCCTCGACCCCGAGGCCGATGACCCGCACATTCGAGGCCAGGTGTTCCGGTCGCCGACGGCGCTGCCGGTGCTGTTCGATCCGCAGTAGATCGCCGATAGGGGCTTTACATTCGCGGGGGCAGCCGTAAAGTCCTAGCTGAGCGCCTGCTCACGTTTTCCGCTCAGGAGGAACGACGCGATTGTCCGGACCACTGCGAGACATCAGGGAATTGCTCGGCGACGCCGACGCCTACCGGGACGAGTTGTACCGGCGGTGGACGGGGCTGCTGAGCTACCGCTACATCGGGCGCAGCCACTCGTCGATGAACATCGGTGACACCGACGACACCGTGGTCATCCGCCACGACATGCGCAACGAGGCGGGTGGAATCATGGTGGCGCCGTTGGCCATCGCCTCGCCCGAAGGCTGCCAGACCGACATGGTCGCCGTCCCCAACCCGGTGATCGCCTCGGTGCAGATCGTCGATCCCGGATACGACGTGAAGCGGGTCGAGATCGTCGACTCGGGCAACGTCCATCAGGGACGGATGATGGGTTACGGGCGCTGCAAGATCGTCGACGCCGACAACCCGGACCGGGTCATCGCGTTCAACGAAGGCCAAGGCGCGATCATCGGCATCCCGCCCGAAGGCCTTGGCAAGATGGATGTTTCGGGCACCGAGCTGGTGATCGAGGACTCACCGGATCTGCCGCCGCTGTGGCAGGCCTTCGGCGCCTCCAAACGACCCGATGGCCGTTGGCAGCTGCCGGCGCTCAACGAGGAGCTGGCGTCGCCGGATGCGGCGCTGCATATCGGGCCGCAGCACGTGGCGCTGGAAACCGCCGCGATCGACCTGGCCGCCGAGGCGGTCGGGACCCGCAAACTTCAGGTGGTCAGCTGGCACGTGATGTTCATGTCGCGCGGCAAGGTCGGCCCGTTCCGGGTGGAGGGCACGGCGCACGTGGGCGGGTCCGGCAAGGTCGGGGTCCGCATGCTGCTGCACGACGAGGGCAACGCCGACAAAGCGGTCACCTCAGCCGCGGCGATCTTCGAAATTGTGGAGCGTGAATGATGGCTAACGCCAAGGATGCTCGTCAGTGGGCACGTAATTCGTTGCACGGCATCGGCAACTCACTGTACACCCCGTTCAGCGGGCGCGACGGTGACGACATCGACTGGGACGCCTACCGCGCGCTGGTCCGGCACTGTGTCGGCACCCTGGGCCACCCAATGCTCTGGGTGACGAGCGGGGTGGCGGAATTCTGGTCGCTGACCATCGCCGAGCGAAAGAAGCTGTTGGAGATCGCGATTGACGAGGCCCGGGGCATCAATCCGGACGTGATCGTCCAGTCGTGCACCGCGGCGTTGTCGGCCAAGGACTGCCTCGAGCTCACTCAACACGCTCAAGATGCCGGCGCCGACATCGTCTACATCCAGACCCCGATGATGGAATTGCACGGTGGGGAAGGCGTTTTGAGCTTCTTCCGGTATGTGGCCGACCGCACCGACATCGCACTCGGGATGTTCAACTCGCCCAGCTCCGGGTACGTGCTCTCCGCTGACGAGAGCGCGCGGATCGTCGAAGCGATTCCGGCGGTGTGCGCCACCAAGGAGGGCGCTTTCCGGCCGCATCAGAGCCGGATGCTGCACGAGCTCGCGCCGGATCTGGTGATCTGGGAATGCGATACCACCGTGTACCGCGCCGGGTGGCTGCGGTCCGGCATCGTCGGCCCGGGTCAGCTCGGCACCACCGGCTACCTCTTCGAGACGGCGGAAAAGCGGTCGCTGTCCCAATACTGGGATCTGGTCTGGAACGACAAGCTCATCGAGGCAATGGATTTCGCCAAGGAATCTGGGCTCGACCAGTTCGAACTCGACATGCGGGGCTGGTTCACCCGCTACCCTGGGCGGCCTGACTACTTCACCCACTGGGGTGGTGCGTTCAAATACGCCGCGTCGGTGCTCGGGTTGCCGGTCGGCACGTATCCGGAATCCCGCCCGCCCCAAGCTAAATTGCCCGAGCAGGCGCGCACCGACATCCGCGCGGCTTATCGTCGTTGCGGGCTCATCAGCGAATAGCTGAAAATGATTGCGAAAGTGGAGGACTCACTATGACCGACGCCAAACCGCTGAGCGGCATCCGCATCCTGGAGGTCGCGGCCTGGACGTTCGTCCCCGCGGCCGGCGCGGTGTTGGCCGAGTGGGGCGCCGACGTGATCAAGGTCGAGCCACGTGAAGGCGGCGATCCGCAGCGTGGACTGGTCACCATGGGCCTCATCCCCGGGGGTCCGACCGCGGTCAACTACATGATCGAAATGCCCAACCGCGGAAAGAGATCCATCGGTATCGACCTGACCACGCCGGGCGGTCAGGAGGTGGTCCACGAGCTGGCCAAGTCCAGCGATGTGTTCCTCACCAGCTATCTGCCCAGCCGCCGCAAGAACTTCGGCATCGACATCGAGCAGATTCGCGCCGCCAACCCCGAGATCATCTATGTCCGCGGATCCGGATACGGGCCCGACGGCGTCGACGCCGACCGTCCCGGCTATGACGGCGTCTCCTTCTGGTCACGCGGCGGAATCGCCGATGCGCTGACGCGCGAACTTCCCGAGCCGGTGATGCAGACCCCGGCATTCGGCGACCTGATGGGCGGGCTGACCATCGCCGGCGGGATCGCCGCGGCGTTGTTCAAGCGCAAGGCGACCGGTGAGACCTCGATCGTGGACGTTTCGCTGCTCGGCCTTGCGGCGTGGGCGATGACCCCGCAGGTGACGGCGGCCAATCTCTATGGCGGCGACCCGATCCCGACGTTCACCCACCGCGAGATGCCCAACCCGCTGGTTGGCAACTACAAGACCAAGGACGACCGCTACATCACGCTGATGATGTTGCAGGGCGACAAGTTCTACCCCGAGTTCATGACGGTTATCGGCCGCGCGGACCTGATCACCGATGAGCGCTTCGCCGACGGCCATTCGCGTTTCATGAACCGTGGCGAGCTCATCGACATCATGGACGCCGAATTTGCCGCCAAGACGCTCGACCAGTGGCGCGACATCCTCAAGCCGCTGACGGGTGCGTGGGGTGTGCTGCAGAAGAGCAGCGAGCTACACGAGGATCCCGCCGTCATCGCCAACGGATATATCCCCGAGGTCAAAGCGATGAACGGCCAGCCCTACCTGCTGCCGACCAACCCGGTCCAGTTCGATGGGCACCACGTCCAGCCCACGGGCGCACCCGAACACGGCCAACACACCGAAGAGATCCTGCTGGACGCCGGGGTCGACTGGGACAAGATCGAGCAGTACAAGCAGGACGGGTCGATTCTCTGAGCGCGGGTCAGGCGCTGCGGCGGATGCCCCGCGTCCTGCCGATATCCCGCTTGAGAAGCAGCTCGCGCTCGGTCTCGGACAGGCCGCCCCAGATCCCGTACGGCTCGGCAACCTCGAGCGCGTGCGCGCGGCACTGGGTCATCACCGGGCAGCTGCGGCACATCTCCTTGGCCCGACGCTCACGCTGCAGGCGCGCCCGGCCGCGTTCGCCGTCCGGGTGGAAGAACACCGACGAATCCACGCCGCGGCAAAGGCCTTGTAGTTGCCAGTCCCAGATGTCTGCGTTCGGGCCTGGTAGTTGCTCCGGTTGCGGCATTGAAGTCCCTCTCTACGCGCCCATGTTCTTCCTCGAGCGGGTCATCGGTGACTACTCGTCGCGACAAACGTAGAGGCGCTAGGGAATTCCCGTCAACACGCTCTACTCTGCTGAATGCCCAAGTGCGGCTTGGGAATTTACCTCGAGTTCATCGACGCGCTGGTCCTATTGATCGGAAGCATGCATGTTGAGCGCGCGCTATGGGCAAACGTCGCAGCGTACGGGCGAGGCATGCGGCATGCACACCACATACGATCATCGTCGGATTTAATAGCGGCGTAACTCAGAAACCATGAAGTCTTAACGGGTAAAACTCCGTGATACATCTCTCTCACGACTCGTCCGGCGGGTCAGAGCTGCTGGCTGCCGGGTTCGGCGATCGGCCCGGCCGCTGGCCGCTGCCCGTCGCGACCACGCCCGATCAGCTGTGGTTACGTGCGGTCGCCGCCGGGGGGCAGGGCCGCTACGGCAGCGCGTATGCCGACCTGGACGCGCTGCTTCGGGTCACTCCGTCGAGCCGGCTGGCCTCGCTCGCTCACAGCACCCGGGCGTCGTTTCTGCGCCAGCTGGGCTGGCATCGCCTGGCCCGCGGTTGGGACGGTCGCGCGCTGGCGCTCGCGGGCGATGACGCCGAGGCGACCGGGGATGCGCTGACCGGACTCGCCGCCGACGCGCTCGGTGTCGGCCGGCTGGCCACCTCGGCGACGCTGCTGGCGCGCGCGGAGCCGATCGTGACCCGGGCGCCGGACCGGGTCGCAGTCCGACGGGCGTGGGTGGCGGCCGAGTTGGCGATGGCCGGCGGTGAAGGCAGCGTCGCTGTTCGCAACGCTGAGGTCGCCGTCGAGTTGGCGGCGAGCACCCTCGACGGCGCGGCCCGGCACCGGGCCAAAAGCCAGGTGGTGCTGGCCGCCGCCCTGTGTAGCGCCGGAGCGCTCGACCGGGCGCGGGCCGTCGCTGAGGCCGCGCTGGAGCTCACCGGCGGACTGGGGCTGATTCCGCTGCGGTGGGCGCTGGCGTGTCTGCTCGTCGACCTTGCCGACGCCGAAGGCAGGATCGCCGATCTGCGCGAGATCCGCGACGAGTGTGCGCGCCGCGTCGAGCACTGGGGCGGAACGTGGCGACGGCAGTGAAATCCGCCGGGTCGTTATTGTCGAAGTGACATTCCACCGGGCCGGGTGCCACCGGGCTCGTAACGCTGGAGACGTTGCCGCCGATGACAATGCAGGAGGAACATCTCGACGCGGTTGTCGCCGACGCCGTCGCAGGTGACCGGGACGCGCTTCGCGAGGTTCTGCAGACGATCCGCCCGTTCGTGATCCGATATTGTCGCGCGCGCATCGGCACACTCGAGCGGAGCGATTTATCGGCTGACGATGTGGCACAGGAGGTTTGCTTGGCCGCCGTGATGGCGTTGCCGCGCTACCGTGATCGCGGCCGCCCGTTCTTGGCCTTCGTGTACGGCATCGCCGCGCACAAGGTCGCCGACGCATACCGCGCGGTTGGCCGCGACCTTTCCTATCCCACCGAGTCTGTTCCGGAACGGCTGTCGAGTGAGCCGGGCCCCGAACAGTCGGCGCTGGATGCCGACTCGGTGTCCAGGATGACCGAGCTGCTCGACGTCCTGCCCGACAGGCAGCGCGAGATCCTGATCCTGCGCGTGGTGGTCGGGCTGAGCGCGGAGGAGACGGCCCAGGCGGTCGGCAGCACCGCCGGAGCGGTGCGCGTCGCCCAACACCGCGCGCTGGCGCGGCTCAAATCCGCGATCGCCGCGGCGGGACGTGATTATGTCTGAGCCCATCGAGCAGCCCCGCCCGCATGAGGTGGCACGCAGCGCGCGTTTCGTCGACGCATTGGCCAACCGCGATCCGGTCGACGTCGCCGACCTCCCCGGCGACGGCGACGCGGAGGACCGGGAGCTGGCCGGGCTGCTCGAGGACTGGCGCGACGAGGTGCGAAGCCGCTCGACCGCCGAGCTGTGTGCCGAACAGGACGCCGCGGCGGTGCTCCACCGCGCGCTGGCCGGGCGCCGACGCGCCACGCGCCGGATGACGCTGGTCGCGGCGGCCGCGGTGGTCCTCGGCGTCGCGGCATTCGGCGCTGTGTTGGGCCAGGTCAAGCCGGGCGACACGTTCTACGGCGTCCGCGCGACGCTGTTCGGCGAGCCGGCGTGGGTCCAAGACGACAAGATCGCGGTGTCGGCCGAGGCCGATCTGGATCAGGTTGAGCAAATGATCGCGCAGGGGCAATGGGATCAGGCCCACGAGAAGCTGGCCGCCGTCGGTGCCCACGTCCAGACGGTGAAGGACGTCGGTCGCAAGCAAGGGCTGATCGATAAGGTCAACCGGCTGAATGCCAAGGTGGTCAGCCGCACCGCCCACCCGCCGGAGGCCGGCGCGACAGCCTCGGTAGCGGCGATACCGCCTAGTGCTCCGGTTATTACCGTTGCGCCCCATCCGTTTGGCGGCTGAGCGGGAGAAGCCGCAGCGCGGCGAGCCGTGCTATTCCCGCGACATCGGGGTGTCCGACGTTGCCTCGTTGAGCGAGGCGTCGGCGTATCCGCGGCAGTAATCCCAGGTCACGTACGAATCGGGTTCGGGATCATAAGCCGGCTCGTGTGGACGGACCGTGCCGTCGACCAGCAACTGAAGAAGGTTGGCGCGCAGCATGTCCCAGTCGTGGTAGTGGTCCTGCTGACACTCGTCGCAACAGACCACCAGGCCGCGAATTCCCTTGTGCGCCAACAGGGCTTCATACACCGCTAGGTCAGCCAGGTCGGCCTCGACCGCCATCCGCTCCTGCGGGTCCAACGGCTGGCCGGGCTCGACTGCGTCCAACGCCGCCGACGGATCGCAGGGGTCGTCGGCAAACGGGTCAGGCGGCAGACCGGGCGGAAGGTAGTCGCGCACGGGGTCCACAGTACGCAGCCGGGCGGGCATCACGCCAGCGCTACCCCGCAGCCCAACCGCCATGTCGCGGTCTTATGTGACTTCCACGGCGCGCGCCGTCAACTGTGGCCGCGAGCTTGATTGCCCGCCTCCTCCGCACGCCGCGCGGCGGCGTGCATCGTCACCGGGGGAGCAGCCGATAGGATGGCCCAATCACTCCGCGCTCGTATTGGGAGGGCCCCGGCAATGTCATCTGGCTTGTCCCGTCTCGAAGGCAGCGGCGACCTGATCGTCACCTCGTATCCCCGGGTTGGTGGTTTCCCGGATGACCCGGTGCCGACCGGGGGCGACGATCCGCAGAAGATCGCGATGCTGGGACTGACCTTCGACGACGTTCTGCTGCTTCCTGCTGCCTCCGATGTGGTGCCGGCGACCGCGGACACATCCAGTCAGCTCACCAAGAACATCCGGCTGAAGGTGCCGCTGGTCAGCTCCGCGATGGACACCGTGACCGAGTCGCGGATGGCGATCGCGATGGCTCGTGCCGGTGGCCTCGGCGTTTTGCACCGCAATCTGCCCATATCTGAACAGGCCGGACAGGTCGAGACCGTGAAGCGGTCGGAGGCCGGCATGGTCACCGATCCGGTCACCTGCAAGCCGGACCACACGCTGGCCGAGGTGGACGCGATGTGCGCCCGGTTCCGGATTTCCGGGCTGCCGGTCATCGACGACGCGGGTCAGTTGGTCGGCATCATTACCAACCGGGATATGCGTTTCGAGGTTGACCAGTCCAAGCACGTCGCCGAGGTGATGACCAAGGCCCCGCTGATCACCGCCCAAGAGGGCGTCAGCGCGGATGCGGCGCTGGGTCTGTTGCGCCGGCACAAGATCGAGAAGTTGCCGATCGTCGACGGCCACGGGCGGCTGACCGGTCTGATCACCGTCAAAGACTTCGTCAAGACCGAGCAGCATCCGCTGGCGACCAAGGACAGCGACGGCCGGTTGCTGGTAGCCGCCGCGGTCGGTGTCGGCGACGACGCCTGGGTGCGCGCGATGACGCTGGCCGACGCGGGCGCCGACGTGCTCGTGGTCGACACCGCTCACGCCCACAACCGGCTGGTCCTCGACATGGTCCGCCAGCTCAAGAACGAGGTCGGCAATCGCGTCGAGATCGTCGGCGGCAACGTCGCGACGCGGTCCGGCGCCGCGGCGCTCGTCGAGGCCGGCGCGGACGCGGTCAAGGTCGGGGTCGGTCCCGGATCGATCTGCACCACCCGCGTGGTCGCCGGTGTCGGGGCCCCGCAGATCACCGCGATCTTGGAAGCAGTCGCGGTCTGCCGCCCGGCCGGTGTTCCGGTGATCGCCGACGGCGGCCTGCAGTACTCCGGCGACATCGCCAAGGCGCTGGCGGCGGGCGCATCCACCGCGATGCTGGGCTCGCTGCTGGCCGGCACCGGCGAAGCGCCCGGCGAGCTGATCTTCGTCAACGGCAAGCAGTACAAGAGCTACCGCGGCATGGGGTCGCTGGGCGCCATGCAAGGACGTGGGGCAGCGGGGAGCGTCGGCAAGTCCTATTCGAAGGACCGCTACTTCCAGGACGACGCGCTGTCGGAGGACAAGCTGGTGCCCGAGGGCATCGAAGGCCGGGTGCCGTTCCGTGGCCCGCTCGCGTCGGTGATCCACCAGCTCACCGGCGGACTGCGCGCCGCGATGGGCTACACCGGTGCCGAGACCATCGAGGCACTACAGCGGGCGCAATTCGTCCGCATCACCGCGGCCGGCTTGAAAGAAAGCCATCCGCACGACATCACGATGACCGCCGAAGCGCCCAACTACTACGCTCGGTGAACTGATCTAAGGACCGCTCATGCGTGACATGGTTGAGATCGGCATGGGCAGAACCGCCCGGCGCACTTACGAACTCGACGACATCAACATCGTGCCGTCGCGACGCACCCGCTCGTCGCAGGACGTCACGACGGCCTGGCAACTCGACGCCTACCGCTTCGAGATCCCGATCCTGGCGCATCCGACCGATGCGCTGGTATCACCGGAGTTCGCCATCGAACTCGGGCGGCTCGGCGGTCTCGGCGTGCTCAACGGCGAAGGGCTGATCGGCCGCCACGCCGACGTCGAAGCCAAGGTCGCCCAGGTCATCGAGGCGGCATCCAAGGAGCCCGAGCCGTCGGCGGCCATCCGGTTGCTTCAGCAGCTGCACTCCGCTCCGCTGGACCCCGATCTGCTCGGCGCCGCGGTGGCCCGCATCCGCGAGGCCGGGGTGACCACCGCGGTCCGGGTGAGCCCGCAGAACGCCCAGTCGCTGACCCCGACGCTGTTGGCGGCCGGCATCGACCTGCTCGTCATCCAGGGCTCCATCGTGTCGGCCGAACGCGTCGACAGTCACGGCGAGCCGCTGAACCTCAAGACGTTCATCGCTGAACTCGACGTTCCCGTGGTTGCCGGAGGCGTGCTCGACCATCGCACGGCCCTGCATCTGATGCGTACCGGGGCGGCGGGCGTCATCGTCGGCTATGGCTCCACCAGGGGAGTGACCACCAGCGACGAGGTGCTCGGGATCAGCGTGCCGATGGCCACCGCGATCGCCGACGCCGCCGCGGCCCGGCGTGAATACCTCGACGAGACCGGTGGCCGCTACGTGCATGTGCTGGCCGACGGGGATATTCACACCTCCGGCGATCTGGCCAAGGCCATCGCCTGCGGCGCTGACGCGGTGGTGCTGGGCACCCCGCTCGCCGAGGCGGCCGAGGCGCTCGGTGACGGCTGGTTCTGGCCGGCCGCCGCCGCCCACCCGTCCCTGCCGCGCGGCGCGTTGCTCCAGATCGCCGTCGGCGAGCGGCCGCCGCTGCACCAGGTGCTCGGCGGGCCGTCCGACGACCCGTTCGGGTCGCTGAACCTGGTCGGCGGATTGCGCCGCTCGATGGCCAAGGCCGGCTACTGCGACCTCAAGGAATTCCAGAAGGTCGGTCTGACCGTCGGCAGCTAGATTGTTACCCAGCGGTAAGTCCATACTGGTGCGATGGAACCTGACTACGACGTCTTGATCATCGGTTCGGGTTTTGGCGGCAGCATCACCGCGCTGCGGCTGACCGAAAAGGGTTACCGGGTCGGCGTGCTCGAAGCCGGCCGCCGCTTCTCTGACGAGGACTTCGCCAAGACGTCGTGGAACCTACGCAAGTTCCTGTGGGCGCCGCAGCTTGGTTGCTACGGCATCCAGCGCATCCACCTGCTGCAGAACTGCATGATCCTGGCCGGCGCCGGCGTCGGAGGTGGATCCCTGAACTACGCCAATACCCTGTACGTCCCGCCGGATCCGTTCTTCAACGACGCGCAGTGGAAGCACATCACCAATTGGCGAGCGGAGTTGTCGCCGCACTACGAGCAAGCCCAGCGGATGCTCGGTGTGGTCCAGAACCCGACGTTCACCGACGCGGACCGCCTCATGAAAGAAGTCGCCGACGACATGGGCGTAGGCGACACCTTCGTGCCGACCCCGGTCGGGGTGTTCTTCGGCCCCAACGGAACCAAGGCGCCCGGCGAGACGGTGCCCGACCCGTACTTCGGCGGAGCGGGTCCAGCCCGGACCGGCTGTCTGGAATGCGGATCGTGCATGACCGGCTGCCGCTACGGCGCCAAGAACACCCTGCTGAAGAATTACCTCGGCCTCGCGGAATCGGCTGGGGCGCAGATACATCCGATGACGACGGTGACCAGGTTCGCGCCGCGGCCCGATGGGATCTGGGAGGTTCGCACCAAGCACACCGGCCGCGTGGTACGACGCAACAGGCGCACGTTCACCGCGAAGCATGTCGTGCTGGCCGCCGGCACCTACAACACCCAGAAGCTGCTGTTCAAGATGCGCGACACCGGCACGCTGCCCGGCCTATCCGAAAAGCTGGGTGTGCTGACCCGCACCAACTCCGAATCGATCGTGGGTGCCGCGACGTTGACCGTCGCGCCGGACCTGGACTTGACGCATGGGGTCGCGATCACGTCCTCGATTCACCCGACCCCCGACACGCACGTCGAACCGGTCCGATATGGCAAGGGTTCCAACGCGATGGGGCTGTTGCAGACCTTGATGACGGACGGCGCCGGTCCGCAGGGCACCGATGTGCCGCGCTGGAGGCAGTTGTTGGATCAAGCCGGTGAAGATCCGCGCGGCATCGTTCGCATGCTCAACCCGCGTCAGTGGAGCGAGCGCACGGTGATCGCATTGGTGATGCAGCATCTGGACAACTCGATCACCACGTTCACCAAACGGGGACGGCTGGGGCGTCGCCGCTATGTCAGCAAGCAGGGGCACGGCGAGCCGAACCCGACCTGGATCCCGGTCGGCAACGAAGTCACCCGTCGCATCGCCGCGAAGATCGACGGGGTAGCCGGCGGCACCTGGGGGGAGCTGTTCAACATCCCGCTGACCGCCCACTTCCTCGGCGGTGCGGTGATCGGCGACAGCGCTGAACACGGCGTGATCGACCCGTATCACCGGGTCTACGGCTACCCGACGCTCTTTGTCGTCGACGGCGCGGCGATCTCGGCCAACCTCGGGGTCAACCCGTCGCTGTCGATCTCGGCGCAGGCCGAGCGGGCCGCGTCACTGTGGCCGAACAAGGGGGAGAACGACATTCGTCCCCAGCAGGGTGAGGCCTACCGTCGGCTCGACCCGATCGCGCCGGCTCACCCGGTGGTGCCGGAGGGCGCGCCCGGGGCGCTGCACTGGCTTCCCGCCGGTGACGATGCAGCGCGAAGCGATGCTGAGGAGCGGCGCAGCTCGACGGGACCGGTCAGCTCGGCGGGCTGAACCGGTCAGCTCTGGGTGACTGCGGAAACTTTCGCGCCCAGGCGGCTGCGCCGGTGCATCGGCTCGCGGCCCGGCGGCTGTGGCGGTCGCGGCAACAGAGGCTCACGCTCCTGAATCGCGATGGTCAGCGGCTCGTTGCTGTTGAGCACCAGGTCTTCGCCGGCGTGGCGGATCTTCAACTCGCCGTCGGGACCGTCCCGCAATGTGTAGGTGACGTCCTTGTGGGTCACCGAAACGGTCAGCCGGTATTCCTGCCAGTTCAATCGAAAACACAAGCGCGAGAAGCTATCCGGCAGCTGTGGGTCGAGCGAGAGCACGCCCTCGTCGTCTCGTAGGCCGCCGAAGCCGTTGACCAGAGCCATCCATGCGCCGGCCAACGATGCCATGTGCAGACCGTCGCGGGTGTTGGAGTGCAGGTCATGCAGGTCGATCAGCGCCGCTTCGAAGGCGTAGTCGTGCGCGAGCTCCAGGTGGCCGACCTCGGCACACATCACCGCCTGGCTACACGCCGACAGCGACGAGTCGCGCACCATCCGCCGCTCGTAATAGTCGACGTTGCGCGCCTTTTGCTCCGGTGTGAACGCGTGACTCTGCCACTGCATCGCCAACACCAGGTCGGCCTGCTTGATCACCTGCGCGGGGTAGAGCCGCACGTAGGGTTCGTGGAGCAGCAGCGGATAGTGGTTCCTGTTTTCGAAGTCCCACTCGGCGAAGGTGGTGAAGCCTTCGCATTGCTGGTGCACGCCGAGCTCTTCGTCGTAGGGGACGTTGACCGCGTTGGCCGCGTCACGCCAGGCGGCGGTTTCCTCGGTGGTCACACCGAACGCCCGGGCCTGCTCCGGATGGCGGGCGCATGCGGCGGCGGCGACCTGAAGGTTGTGCGCCGCCATCAGATTCGTGAAGACGTTGTCGCGCACGATCGCTGTGTACTCGTCCGGGCCGGTCACCCCGTCGATGTGCCAGACGCCGTGCCGGTCGTGGTGGCCGAGCGAGCGCCACAGCCGGGCGGTCTCAATGAGCACCTCGAGCCCGCACTCCACTTCCAGCGACTGGTCGCCGGTCACGATGCGATACCGCTCGAACGCCATTGCGATGTCGGCGTTGATGTGGAAGGCCGCAGTTCCCGCCGGCCAATAACCCGAGCACTCCTGACCGCGAATCGTCCGCCACGGGAACGACGCGCCTTCCAGGCCGAGTTCGACCGCACGATCCCTGGCCAGATCCAGCGTCGATGCCCGCCAACGCAGGTAGTCGGCGGCCGCGTGCGGCAAGGTGTAGGTGAGGACGGGCAGAACGTATCCCTCACTGTCCCAAAAGATGTGGCCGTCGTAGCCGGTGCCGGTGAGCCCCTTGCTGGGGATTCCGCGGCCTTCGGCGCGTGCGCTCGCCTGTACCAGGTGGAAGAGCCCGAATCGCACCGCTTGCTGGATGACGGGGTCGCCTTCGACCTCGACATCCGCGTTGTCCCAGAAGTTGTCGAGGTATTCGCGCTGCGCATCGAGCAACCCGTTCCACCCGGCGTAGCGAGCACCGGCCAGCGCACCGGCGGCCTGGTCGCGCAGTGCGGGCCGGGAGCGCAGGCTCGACCATCCGTAGGCCAGGTACTTCACGATGCGCAGGCGCTGGCCCGGGCGCAGCCCGCAGATCACGGTGGTACGGGCCAGATCTGGGCGGGCCTCGGTCTGTACCTCGACGCGCCCCGGGACCTCGATCTCGTGATCCATCGCGGCCGACATCATCAGCCCGCTGGCCCTGGTGCGGTGCATCAGCACCGCGCGGTTGTCGGTGACCTCGTGATCGACGGGCTCCAGTGGCTGGTCCAGCACCGCTGCGACCCGGGGGTCGCTGGACGTTTCTGGCTGGTCCTCGTTGCTGACGAGCTCGGATTGCACTGTGATACGGATGAATTCGTCGACCGCCTCGACCATGTACTCGATTGCCGCGACGCTGCGATGGGCGAGCGACACCAGCCGGGTCGACGTCACCTTGACCTGCCGGCCGGCGGGCGAGCGCCACTGGACGCGGCGCTCCAGCGTTCCGGCTCTCATGTCGAGAATCCGCTCGTGGTCGATCAATTGGCCGTAGCGGACGTCGAACAACTCGTCGTTGACCATGAGGCGAAACACTTTGCCGTTGCTGACGTCGACGACGGTCTGGCCGGCTTCGGGGTAACCGAAGCCACCCTCCGCGTACGGCAACGGCCGGACTTCGTAGAACGAGTTCAGGTAGGTGCCCGGCAGTCCGTGCGGCTCACCTTCGTCGAAGTTGCCGCGTAATCCGATGTGCCCGTTAGAAAGAGCGAACAACGACTCGGACTGAGCCAGCATGTTCAAGTCGAGCTCGGTTTCCCGGACGTGCCAGGGTTCGACGGGGAAGGCGTCTTCGTTGATCATCTATGCCTCCTGAATCAGGTCGCCGAGGTCGGTCACCACGACATCGGCTCCGTGGCTGCGTAATTCGTCGGCCTGGCCCACCCGGTCGACGCCGACGACATAGCCGAAGTCACCGGCGCGGCCGGCCTCCACCCCGGAGAGGGCATCTTCGAATACTGCGGCTTCGGCGGCGGGGACGTTGAGTAGTTCGGCGGCGCGCAGGAAGGAGTCCGGTGCCGGCTTGCCCGCGATGTGTTCCTCGCGCAGCGTCACCCCGTCGACGCGCTGCTGGATGTACTTCTCGAGCCCGGTGATCTCCAGCACCTCGCGGGTGTTGGCACTCGACGACACCACCGCAGCGGCCAACCCGGCGGCGGCCACCTTTTCCAGGTAGCGCCGCGAACCTTCGAAGACCTTGACGCCGTCCTTGTGCAGCGTCTCCTGGAACGCGTCGTTCTTGCGGGTGCCCAGGCCGTAGACGGTCTCCCGGTCGCCGGAGTCGTCGGGGGCACCATCGGGCAGTTCGATGCCGCGGCTGGCCAAAAACGAACGCACACCGTCTTCGCGCTTCTTGCCGTCGACGTATTTCAGGTAGTCGTCGACCGGGTCGAATGGCACGAACGGCTGACCACTGCGCTCGGCATGCTGCTTCAGGAAGGCATCGAACATCACCTTCCAGGCCTTGGTGTGCACGCTCGCTGTGTCGGTCAGCACGCCGTCGAGATCGAACAGGCAGGCGTGGACGGCTTCCGGTAGACCCAGCAAGGCGGGCCTCCCTTCTAGGTGACTTCGGCCAGGGATGTTTTCTGCCGTGAGCAGTTACCACCTCACCATGCCCGATGCCGGTTCGCCAGGCATACCCGCTGACCGACTGTTTTCCCGGAGTTTTTTTGCCCGCGGTCGCCTCAGGGTCAGCTCGCGGTGGTCTGCACCGCCTGCAGCGGCGCCCCGCTGATCACCCGGCTGCGCTGGCCGTGGATGTCGACCGGCACGTCGCCCTGCACGGTGACCCGGTTCATCAGGCGGTACTGGTCGTCGTAGTCGTCGACCGCTCGGTGCTGGGTGGCGCGGTTGTCCCAGACGGCGACGTCGCCGGCTTCCCAGTTCCATCGAACTGTGTTCTCCGGCATGGTGATTCGACGTTGGAGCAATTCGAGCAGGGTTTGCGACTCGTAGCTGTCCAGCCCGACAAATCCGCGGACGAAGTTGCCGGCCACCAGGGTGCGTTCGCCGGTCTCGGGATGCACTCGCACGACAGGATGCTCGGTGCGGAAGTCGATCTTCTCGAATCGGGTCCGGTAAGACTCCTGGTCGTCGGTCTGCGGCTGCGGCGGCGCGATGTAGTCGAACCGGTTGCTGTGCAGCGCCCAGAGATTGTCGGCGAGGTGCTTGAGGGAGTCGGGCAACTCCGCATAGGCCGCGGCGGTGTTGGTCCACAGCGTCGATCCGCCATAACTGGGCAGGGTGACGGCGCGCAGCACCGACGCGGCCGGGTAGTTCGCGACGAACGTGACGTCGGTGTGCCAGCGATTGGCCTTGCCGTACTCGGAGTTGATCGGCGTGATGACCGGCATGTTCTCCTGCTGCACGGCGGGGTGGGCGATCGGTGTTCCGAGGCGCGATGCGAAGGCGTGCTGCCCGGCGTCGTCCAGGTGGTGCTGGTCTTTGAAGAAGATCACCTTGTGTCCCAGCAGCGCTTTTCGGATGTCTGCGACGGTGGCGGCGTCGAGATCGCCGGACAGCTGCACGCCGTCGATGCGGGCACCGATGCGGCTGCCCAACTGGGTCACGGTCATTGCCATGGGAGCGAGTGTAGACGAATGACTACACTCGGGTCAAGCGACGGGGTCCTCAGGTGATTGCTCTTGCCACGCCTTGAACGGCGCGCAGTCGTCCGTCGGCGAGAGCAGCAGTCAGATTGCTGGCTTTCTGCGCAAAGTCGGCGACGAATGCGTGCAGACCGAGCGGGTTCGGCGGCAGTGTCAGCAGGGCCTGCATCAGCGTGGCCGCCTGATCGGTGAGGTCGTTCCAGTGGTCGATCGCGAACCCCGCGGACTCTACGACTGCGCGCAAGTCGTCAGGGGTGGACAGGTGGCTGACCCGTGGGTGGTCGGCCCACGGCAGTGGGTAGTCGAGTTCGCTGGGCTTGCCAGTTGTGATGTCCCACAGGGCAAGCCGGCCACCGGTGGCCAAGACTCGGCGAGCTTCGCGATAAAGACCCGGCTTATCGGCGATGTTCATCTGGACGTGCTGGCTGACGACGACGTCGAAAGTCTCATCGGCGAACGGCAATTCGGTCACGTCTGCTTGATGCACCGAAATCCGCTCGTCCAACCCGACAAGTCGATTAAGCCAACGGGCCGTTTCGCAATACTCCTCGGTCAGATCGACGGCCGTAACGTGACAGCGGCACTGGTCGGCGATGAAGCGGGCGGTGCCGCCGATCCCAGAGCCCGCGTCGAGCACCTGGTCCGCACTGGTAATCCCGACCAGATCCACCAATTGGCTGGTGGCGATGCGACCCATGGTGTGGAAGTCTTCCAACATCGCGAGATCTGCCGGCTGAAGATGGTCCATGCTCTTTCCGGCGGCAATGAGGGCATGCTCGATGTTGTTCTGAGACAGGCCAGTTGAGTACTGCTCGTGGACGCCTATGTCAGTCATTTCAAACTCCTCTACGGTGTGATGCCGGCGACTAGTGGACGCGGACCAAGGAAACATCCACGGTGATGATGGCGAGGCGTTGGTCGGCGGTGCCGTCATCGCCCCGCCGGTAGATGCGGCGACGGGTTGGGAAGACGAAATCGTCGAATGTCTTGTGGTCGTCGGTGTAGTGCGCGACGGGAGCACCGCCGGTCGCATCGGCGGCATAGTCCATCCGGCGCAGCATGAAGTGTTGGTCGTAGTAGAAAACCTGATCGGCGTTGTGGTTGGGCATGTTCCGCGGAAAGTGCACCGCGAGGCGCCGCCAGGTTTCGTCGTCTTCCTGCCAGGGCTGAATTTCGTGGACCTGCACGCCGGGGTAGGTAAGGCTGAACGGCTGGGTGAAGTAGTTCCAGTTGGCGCAGCTGGTGAAGTACGCGGTCTGGATCGCATCCCATTTGGTGGTTTGCAGGTCAAAGGGGGGAAAGCTCGGCCGCGGATCGGTGCGCTCCTCAACGACTTTCCCGCTGGTGGTGTGAATGACCAGCCGTTCTGGATCCACGTCGAACACGGCACGCTGATCAGGGGCGGGAAAGGGTGTCGTCGTGACGTGTTCGCGGTGGGCGTCCATCGAGACCGTCAGCGTGGGCGCCAGGTCCGGCCAGCCGCGCGGGGCCCAAAACGGCCCCCCGACCGCGATCTCGGCGGTGACCGCGCTGACGTGGTCCCAGTTCGCCAGCCCACCGTGGGCGTCCAGCACGTTGTCGAGTAGGTCGCTGCTCATCTGTATCTCCTTAACGATTGGGGGTGGTGCTACACAGGCGTGGGAATGGATCGCTTGATGAGATCGGCGACCTCGGCGGGTTGATCCCACTGGGGCCAGTGGGATGCGCGATCGATCAGGTGCAGTTCAGAGTTCGTGAATAACGCGCAGATGTGTTGTGCCACATCAGGAGTCAGGTTCGGATCATCGCGGCCGAAGATCACCGACACCGGCGTTTGGATGGTCTGCAGTCGGGCCGATGCAATCTCGGCGTCTTGGCGGTCTAGGGCCGCGGGAAGATCGCCGGTCCATGCCCGAATTTCGGCGAGTGCATCCGATTGGGTGTTATCGCCGAAAAATTGCGGCACGACGGAGACAGTGCCGAGGCCGTCGGGGGGAAGGTTGTCATCGAGGCCGAAGCGACGGCCGGTGTAGGCCAACAGCCACAACCGCTGGTTCGGGTCGTCAACGAGGGCGTCGGTCAACGGCGTCAACGCGGGGTCGGCCATCAGGGCGATCATTTCGGGTAACCGAAGGTTCGGCCGCCGCCCGTAGTAAGTGTTCAGCAACACCAGCCGGGCAACGCGCTGCGGGTGGGCCAAGGCGAACTGGATGGCTTCCGGCCCCGATGCGTCATGCCCGACCAGCACCGCCTGCTCGAGTCTCAGGGCGTCGAATACGGCCAGGAGCTCTTGTTGACGGCGGATGGCGCTCGATTCCCCCGAATCGCGCCGGCTCGATCGGCCGTAGCCGATCCAGTCGAATGTCACCACCCGCTGCGGGTCGAGTGGACCGATGAGCCGGTCGTAGATACGGGAGTCGTCGGGAAATCCGTGCATCGCGACGATCGCCGGAGTGCGACCCGGATGGTCGCGCACATACAAGTGACCACCGTCGTAGTCGAGGCGTCGTTCCGTCGGCTCATCCATGGTGCTGGCTTTGCTCGAGTTCGACGGGCACCGGCAGCGCGAGTAGCGACAGCAGCTCGGCGAGCTTGGCGTCAAGCAAGCGGCCCACCTCGGTGATCCGGGGATCGCCAAAGCTGGCGAACCGTGTCGAGGGTTGGTCGATGCTGAAATGGGTTGCGCCGGATGAATCCTCATAGATCGCGGTGCGCAGCGGAGCATAGAGCATGACCGCCGGATTGTGGCGGTACATCGTCTCCACGACCACGTTGTTGCCCATCATGTACGTCATCACTCGAGTCTTGTGCCCCAGTAGCCGCATCATCGGTGTCGGATCCAACGACCAAAACCGGGCAAACGTGTGCGGTGTGTGTTCGGCGGTGTAGCGCACCACTTCGTCCAGGTCGCCCTTTTCCAGCAGGGCCCTCAGGTCATCCGACCCGATATCGGGGACCAGTGTCTCGTAGCGCCGGCACAGGTCGTCGAAGCCGCGATCGGAATCGATCACCAGGCGATTGACCTGGTGGGCGACGATGCGGGTGCCGGTGGGGGCGGTAGCAGACGGCGTCACGGTTCCCTCCTATTTTCCGTCGGGTCATGTGCATCTGCGTACGAATCTAAACTCGATAGACATATTTTTCAAGTCTAAGTTTGATAAAGAAGTTTCCGCTGGTAATATGGCTCTTATGGCAGGCCGCAAGAGCTACAACCAGAACTGCCCGATCGCCAAGGGGCTCGACATCCTCGGTGAACGGTGGACGTTGCTGATCCTGCGCGAGCTGCTCGCCGGACCGCGCCGCTACAGCGATTTACGCGCCGAACTGCCCGGTATTGCCACCAACCTGCTGGCCGAGCGACTCAAGGAACTGGAGAAAGCGGGGCTGGTGGATCGCGCCGAGCTACCACCGCCGATTGCTCGCACCGTCTACACGCTCAGCGACGCCGGCTGGCAGCGGGTGCTACCTGTCCTGCAGAGCCTTGCCCGGTTCGGCCTGGATCGGATTGACTCCATCGACAGTGGGCCCGTCTCGCCACTGACTGGATTTCTCGCGTTAATCGTGGTCCCGTTCGACCCGATCAAAGCCGCTGGGACGACGGCGGCTTACCGTGTCGACATCGACGGCCGGCGTTTCGAATTCGCGCTGGATCAGGGTCGTTTGGCGGGCGCTCGCGGCGAACCCGACGTGACGGTTACCGCCAGCGCCGCGGATCTCGCCAACGCCCGCCTCGGCTCCACCGAAGCCAAGCGCAAGGCCGCGCTGCGGCGCATCAAATTCCACGGTGAGCCCGATGCCATCGACACTCTGCGGGTGGCTTTCTCGCTGTAAGCGATCAGGAAGCGTGCGCCAGCACCTCGTCCACCGACCATTGGTCGTTGGCGTGTGTGCCGTACTTGCACGCGATCACCCGGCCGTCAGCGCCGATCAGAAAATCCGCGGGCAATCCCAGCCGGCCGCCGGTCGGGTGCAAATTGGTCAGTGGCTTCTGACCTCGGTTCCCGGTGACAAGCTGACGCGCCACCGAAACCACCGTCGGCGCCACCGCGCGCGGGTCGAGCACGGCGCGCGGGCCCGAACCGACACCGAATTCGGCATAGAGTGCCTTGTCCGGGTCACCCACCACCGCGAACGGCAGTTCGTCAACGTAGCGACGCAACTCGTCGTCTGTGGAGTGGAACACGACGACCTCATGGATACCGGCGCCTTCGATCTCGTCGTGGCGGCGCACGATCGACTGCAGGTGGATATTGCAGATGGGGCAGCCGGCGAAGCGTCGGAATTGGAGATGGACGAGACGATCGGGATCGGGGATCGGGACCGCTTCGCCAGAAACGCCGACCAACTGGTGCGGGGCGATAACGCTTCCAGGGGCGATCATGGAACTGATTGTCCACCCGTGGTCATTAGACTGTGCCGGTGGAGTCAGCATCGCCCCGTCCCGTGCTGGTCGTCGATTACGGCGCGCAATACGCCCAGTTGATCGCCCGCCGGGTTCGTGAGGCGCGGGTGTTCTCGGAGGTCATTCCGCACACCGCCTCGGTCGACGAGATCAAGGCCCGCGATCCGCTGGCGGTGGTGCTCTCGGGCGGCCCGGCCAGCGTGTACACCGACGGCGCACCGCAACTCGACCCGGCGCTGTTCGATCTGGGCGTGCCGGTGTTCGGCATCTGCTACGGGTTTCAGGCGATGGCGCAGGCGCTCGGCGGCACCGTCGCGCGCACCGGCACCAGCGAGTACGGTCGCACCGAACTGAAAGTCGTTGGCGGCGAATTACATTCCGACCTTCCCGACACCCAACCGGTGTGGATGAGTCACGGCGACGCCGTCACGTCCGCGCCGGACGGCTTCACGGTGATCGCCACCAGTGCGGGCGCCCCGGTGGCCGGGTTCGAGAACCGGGCGCGGCGACTGGCCGGCGTGCAGTACCACCCCGAGGTGTTGCACAGCCCGCACGGACAACAGGTGCTGACACGATTCCTGCACGAATTCGCCGGCATCGCTCCGGACTGGACGCCGGCCGGCATCGCCGAAGCCTTGATCGACCAGGTGCGCAATCAGGTCGGCGACGGCCACGCGATCTGCGGGCTGTCCGGCGGGGTCGATTCGGCCGTGGCCGCGGCGCTGGTGCAGCGGGCCATCGGCGATCGGCTGACATGTGTGTTCGTCGACCACGGTTTGCTGCGCGCGGGCGAACGCGCACAAGTCCAGCGCGATTTCGTCGCGGCCACCGGCGCCAACCTGGTCACGGTTGACGCCGAGGCAACCTTCCTCGAGGCGCTGGCTGGGGTGACCAACCCGGAAGGCAAGCGCAAGATCATCGGACGGCAGTTCATCCGCGCGTTCGAAGGTGCTGTTCGGGATGCGTTGGGGGACAACGAGACCGAGTTCCTGGTGCAGGGCACGCTGTATCCCGACGTGGTGGAGTCCGGCGGCGGTACCGGTGCGGCGAACATCAAGAGCCATCACAATGTCGGCGGCCTGCCCGACGATCTGAAGTTCAAACTCGTCGAGCCGCTGCGGCTGCTGTTCAAAGACGAGGTGCGTGCCGTCGGCCGCGAGTTGGGACTGCCCGAGGAAATCGTTGCGCGCCAGCCATTTCCGGGACCGGGCCTGGCGATCCGCATCGTCGGAGAAGTCACCGCGGCCCGGCTGGACACGCTGCGCCGGGCCGACTCGATCGCGCGCGAGGAGTTGACCGCGGCCGGCTTGGACCAGCAGATCTGGCAGTGCCCGGTGGTGCTGCTCGCCGACATCCGGTCGGTGGGCGTGCAGGGGGATGGCCGGACCTATGGGCATCCGATCGTGTTGCGGCCGGTGTCCAGCGAGGATGCCATGACCGCCGACTGGACGCGGGTGCCCTACGACGTGCTGGAGCGAATCTCGACCCGGATCACCAACGAGGTGGCCGAGGTCAACCGCGTGGTGCTGGATGTCACCAGCAAGCCGCCGGGCACGATCGAGTGGGAATAGCCTTCCCGCAAACCCCCTAGCTGCGGCCGGCGCTCGTCTATTGACCGCCGGATCGGGTGCGTGGTAGTAACTAGGCAATTGAAAACAGCGTTTTCAATTGCTCGATGAGCGCACCTGGCGGGAGTGACAACGTGGCCGATGGAGCCCAACAGGCTTGGAAAAACCCGATGGCCTGGCTGCCGCACGCGATCGCGGAGGCCGCACTGGCGGACCGGGACGGTGACTCGGCTGACCTCTCGCAGGCGTGGAAACACCTGCAGGAGCGGCTGTCTGCCGCCGAGCAACTCGTCAGGACCGCACCGGTCAACAAGACCCCCTTGGACTACGCCTCGGGAATGCGCCACCTGATGGTGCTGTTGGCGGTCGGCGCGGATGTGGCACTGCGCGTCGACCCCGATCCCGTTCTTGCGGTCAACCGCGCCGGCATGGACGACATCGTCACCTGGGGGCTGGAATGCCCGGACTGTGTGTACATGAACGCGAGCCTGCGTGCCGGGGAGACCTATCGGCTCGCCGGCAATCGGGGGACGGCGCGCTACGTCGGCCTGCAGACGATGGACGGCATCGCCGCGATCGCCAACTGCCTCGTCGACGATCTCGACGTCGGCGCGGACGGACGCTTCGAGGCGATCCTGTCCGCCGACGAGCACGACGGCAACTGGCTACGACTCGCCGGCGATCATCCGACGCTGACCGTGCGAAATTTCCTCTACGACTGGGACACCGAGGTTTTGGCGTCGCTGAGCATCGAGCGCGTTGGTGACGAGGTGGCCCCGCAGGCGCGCGCGATTCCGCTCGACCTGTCGGTCACGCGCCAGCTTCATGCGCTGGGAGACTTCGTCTACGACAATCTGAAATTCTTTCTCGACTTCGGCGCGATGCCGCCGGCGAACGGCTTCATTCCACCGATGGACATGAGTGAGATGGGCGCTGCTGCCGAAAACCGGCCTGTCATCGGCAGATTCGAACTCGACCCCGACGAGGCGCTGATCCTCGAGGTGCAACCTCCGGTTGGTGTCTATTGGAGCATCTCGTTGGGCAATCCATGGTTGGAGACCATCCACTACGGACGCCATCAGTCCAGTCTCAACGGCCACCAGGCGGTGCTTGATTCCGATGGGATGTTCCGGGCCGTCCTCGCTGCCACGGATCCGGGGGTGGCGAACTGGTTGGACACCGCGGGCCACAGCAACGGCGCGATGCTCTTGCGTTGCGTGCGAACGGAAACCGCGCCTGTCCCGAGTACCCGCGTCGTCAAGGTCGACGAGGTACTGGCGTCGTTGCCCGCCGACACCACGATGACCACACCCGATGAACGCGTCCGCGTCATCGACGCCCGTCGCCGCGCAGTACAGAAGAGGTTCTACCGATGAGTTTCTCCGCTGACGAACTCGAAGACGGTGCGCGCGCCGCGACCGGCCTCGACGATTTCGGCTCGTCCTACTACCGCGAAGGTCTCGAGCAGACCGTCACCGCGTTGAACACCGAAGCCGAACTCAACGATCTCGGCCGCGTCATGCAGCACGCGACCATCAGCAACGCGCTGATCCAGCGGCTGAACGTGGTGGAGACCTACAAGAAACATCCCGAGATCGCCGACGAGGTGATCGAGGGCCCCGTGGTCGTCCTCGGCCTGCCCCGCACCGGTACCACCGCGTTGAGCCAATTGGTCGCTGCGGACCCACAATTCAGATCGTTGCGGGTGTGGGAATCGCAAGCCCCGACGCCACCGCCCGAGTCGGCGACGCAGCACAGCGATCCGCGTATCGCCCAGGCCGCCGACGGCCTCGCGATGATCTCGCAGATGTTTCCCGACTTCCAGGCGATGGTGAGTTCCGAGCCCGAAGCCGCGACCGAATGCCAGGACCTGATGGGGATGAGCTTTCGCACCTTTCACTTCGACGGTGTGGTCCGCGTCCCGGGCTACGTGGAATGGTTGCTGCAGAGCGACATGGGCGAGACGTACGCGTTTCACAAGGACGTGCTCAAATTGCTGCAGTGGCGCTGCAAGCCGAACCTGTGGCACTTGCGCACGCCGGTGCACATGTTTGCGCTCGATTCGTTTGTCGAGGCCTACCCGAACGCGAAATTCCTGTGGAGTCACCGTGATCCGGCAAAGGTACTGGGGTCGGTGTGCAGCCTGATCGCCTACGTCCGCAGCTGGAGCAGCGATCGCCGCGACCCTGAAGAACTCGGTGCCGAGCAGTTGGCGTGGTGGGCCGAGGGGATACGGCGTGCCATGGAATTCCGCAACAGGTTCGGTGACGATCGCTTTGTCGACGTGTCGTTCGCCGACTTGCAAAGCGACTCGGTCAACACCGTCGCCAAGAGCTACCAAAAACTGGGACTGACGTTCACCGATTCGGCACGGAAAACCGTGCAGCAGTGGGCAGATGAACACCAGCCCGGTCATCGCGGCACCCACAACTACGAGTTGGCCGACTACGGGTTGACTCCGGAACGCGTGCACGAGGCCTTCGGTGACTACATCGCCGCCTACGATGCGTCCGCCTGACCAGGCCGAGATCGGCAGGGCCGGCGGGCGCAAGAAGGTCGAGCCGGACCCACAGGTGCGCGCTGAGTTTGTTTCCGCGGCCACGGAAGTCGTTCGCTCCGCCGGTGTTCAGGCGCTCTCGGTCGCCGAGTTGCTCAACCGGACGAACGTGAGCACCCGGGCGTTCTACCGCCATTTCGATTCCAAGGACCAACTGGTTGCGGCGGTGTTCCTCGAGATGGCGCACGCCGAAGTGTCGCGACTCGAACAGCGGATGTCGGGCCGCGACCCCGTTCGTGCGGTGGCGGCCTGGATCGACGGCCGGTTGGACATCGCGTTCAATCAGCAAATCCGTTCCGATCTACGCCAGATGTCCCTCGAGGCGCAGACTCAGATGTTCGTGACGCCCGAACTCGTCGCGCCCGCGTATCGCGAGATTTTGCGGCCGCTGGTCCACGAGCTCACGCGTGGAAAGGGTCTGCGGGTCTTTGCCGACATCGACCCCGACGGTACGGCGCTGTCCATCCACGGGGTGGTGTGGGCCAATGTCGAACGCCACTGGGCCACAGCGGATCGCGATCCCGACGAGATTCGGGATCGCGTGCAGCGCTTCTGTCTGGGCGGACTCGGCGTCACTCCCGAGGCGATCAGCGCGGCGCTGCAGGATGCGCCGAGTCGACCTGGTCGGGGGAGTAGTCGATGACGGGCAGCGAGTCGCCGTATACGTCGAGGGTGTGCAGGAAGCGATGCAGTCCCATCGTTGCGGCGCAGGTGAATCCGAGCTCGACGATCTGCGCGGCGGTGAAATGCTCGCCCAGCCGGCGGTAGAACTCGTCATCGATCGAATGGTGATCGCTCGACAATAAGTCGAGGAATTCCACGGCAATTCGTTCCTGCGGTGTCAACGCGTCGTGCTGCGGGGCAAGCAGGCATGCAACGTCGTCATCGGTGATCGAGTCGTGCTTGCGTGATTGGCTACAGGGTTCACACTCGCCCAGTTGCGCACTGCGGATGCGCAACAGCTCGAGTATCCGGCCGCCGAGCAAGGTGCCGGCGCCGAGGTGGGTCCTGGCCATGTTGACCTGTTCGAGCTGCGCGCTGCGATACGCGAAGATCTGCAGGGGAACTGGGGTGGCATAGAGTCCGGCCGCGACACCGGCCTCGACGATTTCGCGGGAGTGCGAGCTGAGCTCGTGCATGGGGATTGGCGCTATTCGCGGCATGATTCAGGCTAGCTTTCTTCTACGTCGGCGAAAAGAACCGGTGATGGGAGAACTCGATGTCCAGACTTGCCGGAAAGGTCGCGATCGTCACCGGAGGCGCCGGTGGGATCGGTGCGGCGACGGCGCACGAATTGGCGGGTGAGGGCGCCGCGGTCGCGGTCGTCGATATCGACGTTGACAAGGCGACCGAGGTCGCCGACGCGATTCGGCACGCCGGGGCGCGGGCGATCGCACTCGGCGGCGACCTCGCCGACGAGCAGACCGCCCGGCATGTTGTGCGATCCACCGTGGCCGAATTCGGCTGCGTCGATGTGCTGCACAACAATGCGGCGCTGACCACGAGTGGCTTCCTGTCGCGGGATACCACCGTCAGCGAAATGCCACTGGACGTCTGGCAGCGATCCTTGGACGTCAACCTCGGAAGCCAGCTGCTGATGTGTAAGTACGC
>DATNFI010000204.1:0-9548 GCA_035606475.1 Mycobacterium sp.
CCCCCGCGCCGCGGTGATCGACATCCTGCTCCGTCACCGCCCCCGGACTCGCGGTGGCGGCGACCTCCCCCGAAGCAGTGACGCCGTCGACGACATCACCACCGCCGTGCTCGACCTGGATTCGTCGTACGTCGCCGTGCATGGTCCGCCCGGGACCGGCAAGACCTACACCGCGGCGCGGGTCATCGCCCGACTCGTCACCGATCATGGTTGGCGCATCGGCGTTGTCGCGCAATCACACGCGGTGGTGGAAAACCTGCTGCACGGCACGATCAACGCCGGCATCGAACCCGCACGGGTCGCCAAGAAAAAGGCCGACCGCACCGACGTCGCGTGGCAACAGATCAGCGAGAACGAGTACGCCGGATTCATCGGCGGCACACCAGGATGCGTGATCGGCGGCACCGCCTGGGACTTCGCCAACCCCAGCCGGGTCCCGCCGGGAAGCCTGGACCTGCTGGTGATCGACGAGGCCGGCCAGTTCTGCCTGGCCAACACCATCGCGGTGGCCGCATCGGCGGCCAACCTGCTACTGCTCGGCGACCCGCAGCAGCTGCCCCAGGTCAGCCAGGGCACGCACCCTGAACCGGTCGACGGGTCCGCGCTCGGCTGGCTGGTCGACGGACACCGCACGCTGCCCGCCGAACGCGGCTACTTCCTGGATCGCACACACCGCATGCATCCCGCGGTGTGCGCTCCGGTGTCGGCGCTGGCCTACGAGGGCCGGTTGCAGCCATACGAAGAAGTCACCGCCGCGCGTCGCCTGGACGGCTATCCGCCCGGCGTTCAGGTGCTTCGCGTTGTCCACGAAGGCAATTCGACGGAGAGCCCGGAGGAGGCCGACGCCATCGTCGAGCTGATCAACACCCTGGTCGGTTTGGACTGGACGACCAAGGACGGCACCCGGCCGTTGGCGCCTGCCGATGTGCTGGTGCTGGCCCCTTACAACGCGCAGGTAGTGCTGTTGCGCGAGCATCTGGCCGGCGCGGCGCTCGGCGATGTCCGGGTCGGGACCGTCGACAAGTTCCAGGGCGCCGAAGCACCGGTGGCCATCGTCTCGATGACGGCCTCGTCCGTCGACGACATCCCGCGCGGAATTCCGTTCCTGCTCAACCGCAATCGGCTGAACGTGGCGATCAGCCGGGCGCAGTACGCGGCCGTGATCGTGCGAGCCGACACGCTGACCGAATACCTGCCGTCGGCGCCGACCGGGCTGGTCGAACTCGGCGCGTTTCTGGCGTTGACGGCGACCGACAACCCGGCTTAGCAGCCGCTTGCCGCCACGGCGCTTTCCGTTTCAGGGCTGCATCTTTGCCCAGCTGCTCGGCGTCATCGGCAAGGTCGGCCCGCCTCCAGACAGGTCGCTGGCCAGCGCTGTCAAGCCGGCGGCTTGCCCGGCACCGGACTTGTGGGCGGTTCCGGTGAACCCCTGGCTTTCCGCGCCATGCGTCGAGGCGGCCGCCGCCCGGTCATCACCGCTGTCGGAAGCGTCGTGGACGTCCATGTATTCATAGCCGCGGTCGATCAGCCGCGCCCGCCGGCGCCGCCGACGTCCGGCTGGTTGGCGCGCGACCGTGGCGGCTGGCGTCGCGACGGTCTCGGGTTCCGCATCCTTCTTCGTGGTGTGGGAGCCGGTGCTCATGTGCATCCCCGATCCGACACCCGGCGGACCGACCAGGTAGGGGTAGGCGACAGTCGCGCCGCCCACGCCCGGCGCGGGCGGTGACGATGGCGGCGGGGTGGCGGGTGCGGGCGCGCCGATGGTTGCGGACGCAGGCGTCGGGGTCGTCGCCGTCACCGCCGCGGGCGTGGGGGCCGTCGCGGCGACCTGGCCGATCGCGGTACCAGCGGGAGCGACGGCCGCGTCGGGAACGCCTGGCAGCGAGGCGGATTGAGATAAGCCGGCCAGCCCGGACACCCCCGCAAGACCCGCCGTTGGTAATGCGGGTGCAATCAGGCCAAGCGAGATTTGCGTCAGCTGCTGTATTTGCGGTGCGAAGGTGAGATAGATTTCGCCGGCATAGCGGGGAATCCAATAGGTGAATTCCGTGTAGAGCGCCGCCGTGTTGGTTTGATTCGGATTGGTCAACTCGTTCTCAACGAGGGTGATGAATTTGTCTATGCGTTCGGTGTACCAGCTCAGCTGGGTGGGACCGGGCCCTTCGTCTTGGTTTTTACCGGTTCCCGTGCTTGCGGCTTTCTGGATGTGCGGCGCTGGGCTGGTGTGCGGGGTCGACGTCACCGCGGCGGTCGACACCGATTCATAGGTGCTCATCGTGACGGCCGCCTGAATCCACATCCGCACATAGTCGGCCTCGTTGAACGCGATCGGAATCGTGTTCAACCCAAAGAAATTCGTCGCCACCAACACCGCGTGCGTGGCGTGGTTGGCGGCCAACTCGGCCATGGTCGGCATGGTCGCCAACGCGGTGGTGTAGGCCGCGGCAGCGGTTTCGTGCTGGACGGCCGCTGCCGCGCTGTTGACGCTGGCCTGCATCAGCCATGCCAGATACGGCACATTCGCGGCCACATACGATTCAGCGCTCGGGCCCTGCCACGCCCCGGCCTGCACTGTGGCCAATGCTGCGCTGAGTTCGTCTGCAACAGCGGCATATTCGGCGCTCAATGAATTCCACGACCCTGCCGCCGCCAGTAACGAGCCGGGCCCCGGGCCTGTGCTCAATAACGCTGAATACACCTCCGGCGGCGAGGCCATCCACAGGGGTGCCGTCATTGTCAGCCGACCAAACCTTCACAGATGCCGCTCATCCATCACGGTCTAATTCCTCTTCTGCGGCAATATTTCGCTGGAATTTCCGCGATGTCAACTGAACTAGGCTATCTCCGGCGCTAATGCGGATCTGCTGTTGCGGCTTGACCGTCGCCCACCCGGACCAGAAATCCGGTCGCGATCAGCGTGCGGGCGAGCTCCGTCTGCTGGGCCGGGGTCAGCCCCGGCAGATGGCCAACCTGGAACGGTTCGGCGCTCCTCGATAGGAACAGCAGCGCGGCTTCATGGTCAGCGGCGGCGCCGATCGACAACTGAGCGAATTGCAGGGCAACGCCGCCGGCGACGGCAGCCACCCGCGAATAGAGCGGCTGGACTTTGGCCACCAGGGTGTGTTCGTCGATTCCCACGGCGTCTGAGAACTGTCCTACGGGTGGGCACCGCCCGCGGCGGGCCAACACCTCTTCCATTGCTCCAAGACCCTGCGCGACCACGCTCGGCTTGGCCAGTGTGTCGACCACCTCGTCGACGAGGTCGGTCAGACTGGCGCGGACGTCGGGGTCATCTAGGTGCCGCGGCGGCAGGCGAGCGTGGACGCGGTCGTCGGTCAAGCTCAGCGCATGCAGCGCATGGGTGAGCAGCGTGAGCGCGGTGGGAGCGTGCATGCCGACCGTCAAGTGCAGCGAGGGCTCGCACGTCGTTTCGGCCGCGTGCACTCGGCCCCGCGGCAGATACAGCACGTCGCCGGCTTCCAGGCGCAGAGCTGTCGACAGCGCATGTCCGGCCATATCCACCGCCTCCCCGCGCAGCATCTCGTGGGGTACGACGGTGTCGTCGGACAGCTGCCATGTCTTGGATCCCTGAATCTGAAGGACTAACACATCGTGCGGGTCGAAGTGCGGGACGAAGCCGGTGGATTGCGGTGGCGTGATGTATCCGTTGACACGGACCGGGAAGTTCAGCTCGACCTCGATGCCATGCGACAGCGAGGCGATCGCACGCACGTATCGCTCAAGTCCGTTCAGCACGATCGTGTAGCCATCGGCGAAGTCGTCTCGAACGCGACCAAGGTCGAGACCGCCATCAGCACCCCGGTAGGTCTCGGCCTGCTTGCTCTCGCCGCCCCTGACCAGGCGGACCGCCGACGGATCGGGCCGGACATGCTCCAAGAGTTCGTCAACCGCCGACGGCCCCCGCAGCAGGCCATCGAAATAACCAGCACAACCCCTTGCGACATGGTGGTGGGTTGTTGCCCAAATATCGTTGAGGAAGGACTCCACCGTCAGCGGTTGAAGCAGCCATGCCAATGAGAACTCGCCGCCGTTGGCCATGCTGCCGACGGTAGTTGACGCCGCTCAGTCGGGGTGACGGTGCCTGCTCCGGGGCGGCCGGTGATCTCTGTTGTAACGGTCGTCATCGACATGAGACGCGTTGTGCGCGTCGACAACTCGTTCAATCTCTGTGGTCGTCGTCATGTCGTCGAGCTGGCTGCGCCACGACTCGGCCGGGGTCGGTCGGCGACGCTCCGCGCGCACCGGCGGGGTGGCCGTTCGGGAAGGCCGGGGCGGCACCAGGGTGTACTCGACGTAGTCGTCGTCATCGTCGAAGCCATCGTGGTAATCGTCGAAGCCGCTCGCGAAACCCTCTGCGGCGCTTGGCCCTACCCGCACTCGCTTTGTCGGCGCATCGCGGGTGCCGGTCCCCGAAGCCGGCGTCTCGTCGTCGCCCGTCGACCCGGTCGCGCCGACCAGGAACAGCGCCGCGCCGATCCCGAACAGTGCAACGAACGCCGGCAGCAGCATCGACTGCGACATCGCGTCGGCGAACGGCACGTGCAGGAACTCCGGCAACTCCAGGTCCATGCCCGAACCGCCCGGCGGCCCCGAGCCGCCGTCGGCCATCGGCCCGAGCGCGGCGGTGATGCGCGACGTCATGAACGACGCCATGGCGGCGCTGCCCAACACGGCGCCCACCTGGCGGGTCGCATTGAACACACCGGAACTGGCGCCGGCGAACCGGTGCGGCAGGCTGCGAGTGGCGGTCGCGGTGATCGGCGCCCAGATGAACGCCATCGCCGCGCCCAGCGCGAAGAACGGCAGCACCAGTTGCCAGATTGGGGTCGACGGCGTCATCACGATGGACAGCCAGGTGAGGCCGATCGCGAGCGCCGAGAAGCCGAATCCGACCACCGGTCGCGGGTGCGCCCTGTCGACCAGCTTGCCGGCGATGGGCGCGAGCACACCGCTGATGATCGCCATCGGCGCGGTCAACAACGCGGAGCGGGTCGGCGACAATCCGCATACCGCCTGGGCATAGAACATCAGCGGCAGGATCATCCCGGTCGCGGCGAAGGCGATCACCACTGCGGCGGCGTTGCACAGGCTGAAGTCGCGGTCGCGGAAGATCTCCAGCGGGATCAGCGGCTCATACTTGCTGATCGATTGCCAATAGACGAACGCCGTCATGAAGCCGACGCCCGCGACCAGCACCGCCCAGATCCAGGGCGCCCAGTTGTGCGACTGCCCTTCCTGCAGCGAGAACACGATCAGGAACATCCCGATCGCGGACAGCCCGACGCCGACCAGGTCGAAGCGGTGCTTGTGGGTGGGCAGATCGGGAATCAGCCAGAACGCCAGCCCCAGGCCGATCACCCCGATCGGCACGTTGACGAAGAAGATCCAGGCCCAGCCCATCGAGTCGACCAGCACGCCGCCGGCCAACGGTCCGACCAGCGTCGCCACGCCCGCGGTCGCTCCCCACACACTCATCGCGACCCCGCGGCGCTCGACGGGGAAGATCCGGGTGATCAACGACAGCGTCTGGGGGCTCATCAGCGCGGCACCGATGCCCTGTGCCACCCGCGCGGTGATCAGCATCCCGATCGTGCCCGACAGCCCACACCACAACGACGCGCCGGAGAAGACGGCCAGCCCGACCAGATACAGGTTCTTCGGACCGAATCGGTCCCCGAGTCGACCGGACACCAGCAGCGGCACCGCGTAGGCCAGTAGATAGGCGCTGGTCACCCAGATCACCGTGTCGTAGCCGGTCCCGAGCTTGATCATGATGCTGGGATTGGCGACCGCGACGATCGTCGAGTCCAGCAGGATCATGAAGAAGCCGACCATCATCGCCCACAGCGCGTTCCACGCATTCACGTCGTCGGCGCGCTTCGCCGCCGGGCCGCTGCCCGGTCGCCGGCGAGCAGGCGCCGTGGTCATCTCTCCACCTCGTTCGTTTGGTGCCGCCGGGCAAACCCGTGCAGCCAGGAAAGCTCGGCCCGCGTGGTCGCCAGCAGGTAGTCGAATGCCACCAGATATCCGGCGGGCGTGACGCTGGCGTCGCGGAGCGCCATCAGTTCGGCAACCCGAGCCTCGAGCGCCCCGACACGCTCGTCCACCGCGTTCGCGGCGACGTCTGGACCCAGGGTATCGATCTCGGCAAGTGCGACGGCGAACCGCGGAAACTCGTACGTGGGTGCGGCGATCAGTTCGCCCACCCGATCGGCCAGCGCCTCGAGGCCCGCGTCGGTGACCTCGTAGATGGCCCGCTCGGGCCGCTTACCGTCCCGCGCGGTCCCGGCGCGACGAATCAGCTTCTCTTCAGTCAGCCGGTCGACGACGTGGTAGAGCGACCCGGGCCGGACCTTCACGATGCGATCGGCGTGCCGTTCTACCAGGGTCTGGAACATCTCGTAACCGTGCATCGGATGGGCTTTGAGCAGCGCCAACACCGAAATACCCAACGAGGTGAGCTGGTAGGCCATCGACCGTCCGTCTTGCCTGGCGGGCCGTCCCGGCGCATCGTCGGGCGGGCGTGATCCCGCGTCGTCATCGCACGTATCTGTCCCGGATTATTCCCAATGGACTATTGGTGTGCACGCCGGGCCCCACGTTTGCCGGCACCGGCGCTAGCCTGAACCACGTACCCCCCGGCGACGATGCGGGCCGAACCGGCCCGGGGAGGAGCCGGACCACCAGGCACCGCCCGCAAAGGAGCCGGGCAATCCACTACCGGAGGCATCCATGAGCGCCCGACGGTCATCGGCCGACTCGCTGCCCGCGACCACCGAGGGGAAGCCCAAACGGTCGGCACGGGTATTAGCCAGCATCATCGAACGCAGCTCGCGCATCCAGGGACCGGCCGCGGCCGCCTACGTCGACCGGCTGCGCCGCACGGATCCCGACGCCGGGCCGGCCGCGGTCGTCGCCAAACTGGAGAAGCGCTACGTGGCCGCCGTGACGGCCAGCGGCGCAGCGGTGGGCTCGACCGCCGTGCTGCCGGGCCTGGGCACGTTGGCCGCGCTGTCCGCCGCGGCCGGCGAGACCGCGGTATTCCTGGAGGCGACGGCGTTCTTTGCGCTGGCAATCGCATCGGTGTACGGGGTTTCGACCGACGAGCGGGAGCGACGGCGCGCGTTGGTGCTGTCGGTGTTGGTCGGCGACGACAGCAAGCAAGCGATGAGCGAACTCATCGGTGGCGGCCGCACCAGCGGGGCATGGTTGTCCGAAGGCATGGCATCGCTGCCGATGCCGGCGCTGTCACAGCTGAACTCGCGACTGCTCAAGCGCGCGGTGCGGCGATTCACGCTGCGTCGCAGCGCGCTGCTGCTCGGCAAGATCCTGCCGGTCGGCATCGGCGCCCTGATCGGGGCGGTCGGCAACCGGCTGGCGGGCAAGAAGATCGTGCGCAACGCCCGCAACGCCTTCGGGACGCCGCCGGCGAAGTGGCCGGTGACCCTGCACCTGTTGCCGACGATTTCCGACGCCGGCTGAGCGCCGCGTAACGGCGGAGCGATCCCGCACGAAGTCACATGGCGGATCGGCAGCAAAGGGTTAGCCTTTATGAGGCGGCCTGTCAAAGCCGCCGGACAATCAGGGTAAGACGCGCATGGACAGAGGAATCGAGGCGAGCAGCTGCTGTGAGCAGTACGAGTTCACCATTCGGACAGAATGAATGGCTGGTCGAGGAGATGTACCGCAAGTTCCGCGACGACCCCTCCTCGGTCGACCCGAGCTGGCATGAGTTTTTGGTCGACTACAACCCCGAATCGACGGGTGAAACTCCCGCCGAGGTAAAGCCGGCTCCGGCCCCACCCGCGACTGCACCGCCCGCGGTAACTCCCCCACAGGCAGGCCGCGTGCCCGCCGCGTCCGGCAACGGCGCACCCACCACCCCGAAGCCGGCGACCCAAGCGCCGGCACCGAAGCCCGCGGGCCCCCCGCCCGCCGAAGGCGACGAGGTCCAGGTGCTGCGCGGCGCGGCCGCCGCCGTCGTCAAGAACATGTCGCAGTCACTCGATCTCCCGACGGCGACCAGCGTCCGGGCCATCCCGGCCAAGCTGATGATCGACAACCGCGTCGTGATCAACAACCAGCTCAAACGCACACGCGGCGGCAAGATTTCGTTCACCCACATCCTGGGCTACGCGCTGGTGCAGGCGCTCAAGAGCTTCCCGAACATGAACCGGCACTACGCCGAGATCGACGGCAAGCCGCACTCGGTCACGCCCGCGCACATCAACCTGGGGCTCGCCATCGACTTGCAGGGCAAGGACGGCAAGCGGTCCCTGGTGGTCGCGGGTATCAAGCGGTGCGAAACGATGAGCTTCGGCCAGTTCGTCACCGCCTACGAGGACATCGTCCGGCGGGCTCGCGATGGCAAGCTGACCGCCGAAGACTTTGCCGGCGTGACGATTTCGCTGACCAACCCGGGCACCATCGGCACCGTGCACTCGGTGCCACGGCTGATGAGGGGCCAGGGCGCCATCATCGGCGTCGGCGCCATGGAGTACCCCGCCGAGTTCCAGGGCGCCAGCGAGGAACGCATCGCCGAGCTGGGGATCGGCAAGCTGATCACGCTGACCTCGACCTATGACCACCGCATCATCCAGGGCGCGGAATCCGGCGACTTCTTGCGGACCATCCACGAGATGTTGCTGTCGGACGCCTTCTGGGACGAGATCTTCCGCGAGCTGGGCAACCCCTACCTGCCGGTGCGCTGGAGCACCGACAACCCGGACTCGATCGTCGACAAGACCGCGCGGGTGATGGAGTTGATTGCGGCCTACCGCAATCGCGGCCACCTGATGGCCGATATCGACCCGCTGCGCTTGGACGGCAGCCGGTTCCGCAGCCACCCCGATCTCGAGATCCTCAACCACGGCCTGACGCTGTGGGATCTCGATCGGGTGTTCAAAGTCAACGGCTTCGCCGGTTCCGAGTACAAGAAGCTGCGCGACGTGCTGGGTCTGCTGCGCGATGCCTACTGCCGTCACATCGGCGTGGAGTACACCCACATTCTCGATCCCTCGCAACAGGAATGGCTGCAACAGCGTGTTGAGACCAAGCACGTCAAACCGACGGTGGCCGAGCAAAAGTTCATCCTGAGCAAACTGAACGCGGCCGAAGCCTTCGAAACCTTTCTGCAGACCAAATACGTTGGCCAGAAACGGTTTTCATTGGAAGGTGCGGAAAGCATCATTCCGATGATGGACGCGGCGATCGACCAGTGCGCCGAGTACGGCCTCGACGAAGTGGTCATCGGGATGCCGCACCGCGGCCGGCTCAACGTGTTGGCCAACATCGTCGGTAAGCCGTACTCGCAGATCTTTTCCGAGTTCGAGGGCAACCTCAACCCGGCGCAGGCGCACGGGTCCGGGGACGTCAAATACCACCTCGGCGCCACCGGTGTGTACCTACAGATGTTCGGCGACAACGACATTCAGGTTTCGCTGACCGCCAACCCGTCGCACCTGGAGGCCGTTGACCCGGTGATGGAGGGTCTGGTTCGGGCCAAGCAAGACCTGCTGGACCGCGGC
>DATNFI010000205.1:0-24552 GCA_035606475.1 Mycobacterium sp.
GGCAAACCCGTAGACATACGGTAGCCCGTAACAACGAGCAAGCTGCGCGGCCCACCCACCGTGCCACCTCGTCAAGCCGGTTCAACCGTCAGCCGCTCCAACGCCGCACGCACCGCGTCCCCATCGGTCGTCGCCCAGAACGGCGGCAGCGACGCGCGCAGGTAACCCCCGTAGCGGGCGGTGGCCATCCTCGAGTCGAGCACTGCGACCACACCGCGGTCGTCGATGCCCCGCAGCAACCGGCCCGCGCCCTGCGCCAGCCGCAGCGCGGCGTGGCTGGCCGCCACGGCCATGAAACCGTTGCCGCCGCCGGCGGCCACCGCCCGCTGCCGGGCCGACAGCAGCGGATCGTCGGGCCGCGGAAACGGGATGCGGTCGATGATGACCAGCGACAGCGACGGGCCGGGCACATCGACGCCCTGCCATAGCGACAGCGTGCCGAACAGCGAGGTCGCCGGGTCGGCGGCGAACCGCTCGACGAGCGTCGCGGTGGTGTCGTCGCCCTGACACAACACCGGGGTGGACAGCCGCTCGGTCATCGCCTCGGCGGCGGCGCGGGCCGCCCGCATCGACGAGAACAGCCCGAGCGTCCGGCCGCCCGCCGCGGTGATGAGCTCGGCGATCTCGGTCAGCTGTTCGGCGGTGCCGGTGCCGTCGCGCCCGGGCGGCGGCAGCTGGGCCGCGATGTAGAGAATCCCGGACTTGGCGTGCTCAAACGGCGAGCCCACATCGAGCCCGCGCCAAGGTGTTTCGCTGTCGGCCAGGCCCCACGCCGTGGCCATCGCGTCGAAGGAGCCGCCGACGGTCAGCGTCGCCGAGGTGAGCACCGCGGTCGCCTCGGCGAACAGCCGGGTGCGCAGCAAACCGGACACCGACAGCGGCGCGACCCGCAGAAACGTCCGCGTCGAGCCGCGGCTGTCCTCGTGATCGAGCCAGACCACGTCGGTGCGGTCGGGGATCGCCGGCCCGAAGGCCGACAGGATTCGCGTTGCGGTGTCGGCGATTTCGGCGAGGCTGGCGACCGCGTCGGAGCGGGCGGCGGCGGCCTTGGGATCGGTGGGTGAGGTGTCGATGCTCGAGCGCGCCGCGGTGGCCGCATCACGCAGCGCGGTCAGCTGGGTGGCGAGCTCGTCGTCCAGGTGGTCCATGCGACCGGCCGACGCATTCTGGATGAGCGTGATGAAGCTGCCCGTCATGCGTTCCCAGCGCTGCATGAGCTCGGGTTCGACCAGTTGGGCGATGCGTCGCGACGCGATGCCGAGCGCGGTGGCGGTCAGCTCGCCGGTGGCGACCGCGGTGACCCGGTCGACCAGGTCGTGGGCCTCGTCGACCACCAGCAGCCGATGGTCGGGGAGCACGGCGGAGTCGGCGACGGCGTTGATGGCCAGCAGCGCGTGGTTGGTGACGACGACGTCGGCCATGCCGGCCTTGGCGCGCGCTTTCTCGGAGAAGCAGTCGGTGCCGAACGGGCAGCGGGCCACCCCGAGGCATTCGCGCGCGGAGACGCTGACCTGCCCCCACGACCGGTCGGCGACACCGGGTTTGAGGTCGTCGCGGTCGCCGGTGTCGGTCTCCGACGCCCACTCGGTGAGCCGCAGCACCTCACGGCCCAACGCGGAGGCGGCCTGCGGCCGAAACAGCTCCTGCGGCTCCTCGGCGGCATCGGCAGCCGAACCGTTGTGAATCTTGTTCAGGCACAGGTAGTTCTGCCGGCCTTTCAGCAAGGCGAAGCGCGGCTTGCGCGGCAGCGCATCGGCGAGAGCCTCGACGAGCTGGGGGAGATCGCGGTTGACCAGTTGGCGCTGCAGGGCGATGGTTGCCGTCGACACCACGACGGGCGTGTTGTCGGCCACCGCGCGCTCGATCGCCGGGACGAGGTATGCCAACGACTTGCCGGTGCCGGTGCCCGCCTGCACGGCCAGGTGTTCTCCGGCTGCGAAGGCATGCGCGACCGCATTGGCCATGTCCAGCTGGCCGCTGCGTTCCTTGCCGCCCAACGCCGCCACCGCAGTGGCCAGCAGCTGAGGTACATCGTCGGGCGTGGCTACTCCTGGGTGTCGGCCGGCGGACGTCGGGCCGGGATCTGCGTGGTGGGGATCGCCGGTTCGCCGTGCGACAACATCAGACCTTCCCACGGCAAGCTTCGCAAGCCCGATGCCACCAGGTCGCGCGCCACGCCCAGATCGGTTTCCGCGACGACCTCGCCGCCGCGGACCAGCGGAACCGTCAGCAGCCGCGACGGCTCCGCACTATCCGGCGGGCGGCCCGCCGGATACACGACCTCTTCGGTGATCGTGCCCGTCGAGCGCGCCAGACGCACCGCCTCCTTGCGGCCGCCGTGCGATTCCTTGCGCACGCTGCGCTTCTCGACGGGTACGCCGTCGACTTCGACCAACTTGTAGACCATGTTCGCGGTGGGTGCGCCCGATCCGGTGACCAGCGAGGTGCCGATGCCGTAGCTGTCGACCGGTTCGGCGCGCAATCCCGCGACCGCGAATTCGTCGAGATCACCGGAGACCACGATGCGGGTTTGGGTGGCCCCGAGCCGGTCGAGTTGTTCGCGGACCTGCCGGGCCAGCACGCCGAGGTCGCCGGAGTCGATGCGGACCGCGCCGAGTCCGGTGCCGGCGGCCGCCACCGCGTTGGCCACGCCGGTGGTCACGTCGTAGGTGTCGACCAGCAGCGTGGTGCCCGCACCCAGTGCCGCGACCTGTGCGGCGAACGCGGCCGGCTCGTCGGGCCCGCTGCGCCCGTCGTAGAGCAGGGTGAAGGCGTGCGCGCTGGTGCCTTCGGTCGGCACACCGTAGCGGCGGTGGGCCTCCAGGTTGGACGTCGCAGCGAACCCCGCGAGGTAGGCGGCGCGCGACGCGGCGACGGCGGCGCGCTCGTGGGTGCGCCGGGTGCCCATGTCCATCAACGGCCGCCCGTCGGCCGCGCTGACCATCCGGGCCGCGGCCGAGGCGACAGCGGTGTCGTGGTTGAAAATCGACAACGCCAGCGTCTCGAGGATCACGCATTCGGCGAAGCTGCCCCGCACCGAAAGCACGGGTGAGCCAGGGAAATACAGCTCGCCTTCGGCATAGCCGTCGACGTCGCCGCCGAACCGGAAGTCACGCAGATACCTCAGCGTGTCCGGGTCGAGGAATTCGGCCAGCGATTCGCACGCCGCATCGTCGAACCTGAAGTCGGACAAGGCTTCCAGGAACCGGCCGGTCCCGGCCACCACGCCGTAGCGGCGGCCGTCGGGCAGCCTGCGAGCGAACAATTCGAACACCGACCGGCGGTGTGCGGTTCCGTCGCGCAGCGCCGCCGACAGCATGGTCAGCTCGTATCTGTCGGTCAGCAGGCCGGAGTGCACCCGGCAACGGTATCCGTTCTGCGGCCGCGGCTCGGTATCGTGGTGACCATGGTTGCGTCAGCCCCGACTAAGCCGGGTACCACTGGGCAACGGGAAGCAGACACCGTCGAAGCCACCGCCGCTCCGTGGGTGACCATCGTCTGGGACGATCCGGTCAACCTGATGAATTACGTGACCTACGTCTTCCAGAAGCTGTTCGGCTACAGCGAGCCGCACGCCACCAAGCTGATGCTGCAAGTGCACAACGAGGGCAAGGCAGTGGTGTCGGCGGGCAGCCGGGAATCCATGGAAGTCGACGTCACCAAGCTGCACGCGGCGGGCCTGTGGGCCACCATGCAGCAGGACAACTGAGTGCGTAAGTGGAAGCGGGTAGAAACCGCCGACGGCGTCCGTTTCCGGTCCGCGCTGGATGCCCATGAAGCCGCGTTGTTGAGGAATCTGGTCGCCTCGATGATCGGGTTGCTCGACGAACGCGAATCATCTTCGCCCCAAGACGAACTCGAGCAGATCACCGGCATCAAGACCGGCAACTCCGAGCCGCCGGACAACGCGACGTTGCAGCGGTTGCTGCCGGATTTCTCCAAACCCGACGACGCCGACCCCGACGGGGCCGACAGCCTCAATGCGGCACTGCGCAATCTTCACGAGCCGTCCATCATCGACGCTAAACGGGCTGCGGCGCAACAACTTCTAGAGACGCTGCCGGATCACGGCGGCAAGCTCGACCTGACCGAGGAGGCCGCGCATGCCTGGACCGCGTCGGTCAACGACCTGCGTCTGGCCTTGGGCACCATGCTCGACATCCAGCCCAATGGCCCCGATCGACTGCCCGACGACCATCCGCTGGCCGCTCATCTCGACGTCTACCAGTGGTTGACCGTGTTGCAGGAGTACCTGGTGGTAGCGCTGATGGGATCGCGTTGAACGCGATCACCGATGTCGCCGGCATCCTGGTCGGCCAGCACCAGCAGCTCGACCCCGACGCGGCGATGGGCGAGGGGTGGGCGAGCGGTGTCACCGTCGTCCTGACGCCCCCGGGGACGGTCGGTGCCGTCGATGTGCGCGGCGGCGCGCCCGGCACCCGGGAAACCGATCTGCTCGACCCGGCCAACAGCGTGCGCTACGTCGACGCGGTGTTGCTCGCCGGCGGTAGCGCATTCGGGTTGGCGGCCGCCGACGGGGTGATGCGCTGGCTGGAGGAACACGAGCGCGGCGTGGCGATGACCGGCGGCGTGGTTCCCATCGTCCCGGGCGCGGTCATCTTCGATCTGGAGGTCGGCGCCTGGGCCAACCGGCCCACCGCCGACTTCGGCTACCGCGCCTGCCAGACCGCCGGCACCGAAGTCGCCGTCGGCACGGTCGGCGCCGGGGTGGGGGCCTGTGCGGGCGTGCTGAAAGGCGGCGTCGGGACCGCGTCGACCACGCTGCCGTCCGGGGTCACCGTCGGCGCGCTGGTGGTGGTGAACTCGGCGGGCAACGTCATCGATCAAGCCACCGGGCTACCGTGGCTGAACTATCTGATCGCCGAGCTCGGGCTGAGCACCCCGCCCGATGACCAACTCGCCGAGCTGGCCGCCCTCGAGTCACCGTTGAGCTCGCTGAACACCACGATCGCGGTCGTTGCGACCGACGCCGCGTTGAGCCCGGCCGCCTGCCGACAGATTGCGAGCACTGCTCACGACGGGCTGGCCCGCAGCATCCGGCCTGCGCACACCCCGGTGGACGGCGACACGGTGTTCGCGCTGGCCACCGGTGCTATCGAGGTCGCCGCGCCGGCCGATCTGCCCGCGGCGTTCTCGCCGGAGACGCACCTGGCGACGGAGGTGGGCAGCGCGGCGGCCGACTGCTTGGCTCACGCGGTGGTCGGCGCCGTCATCGCCGCCGATTCCGTGGCCGGGATCCCGACCTACCGCGGTCTATTACCGGGCGCGTTCGCCGCACGCCGGTAGCGTGGACGCAGCGAGGGATTCCGAAGGGCGGCCAACGGCATGACGAGCCAGACACAACCGCGCAAAAAGCGGTCCGCGTTCGTCGTCGGCGGAGCCACCATCCTCAGCTTCGTGGCGCTGCTCTACATCATTGAGGCATACGACCAACTCAACGGCCACCGACTCGACGAGAACGGCATCCGTCCGCTGGAGACCGACGGGCTGTGGGGAATCCTGTTCGCTCCGCTGCTGCATGCGAACTGGGCGCACCTGGCGGCCAACACCGGGCCGGCGCTGGTGCTGGGTTTCCTGGTCACCCTGGCCGGGCTCTCGCGATTCCTCTGGGCGACCGCGATCGTGTGGATCGTCGGCGGCTTCGGCACCTGGCTGATCGGCAACCTGGGGTCGAGCTGCGGCTTGGAAAGCGATCACATCGGCGCCTCGGGGCTGATCTTCGGCTGGCTGACCTTCCTGCTGGTGTTCGGGTTCTTCACCCGCTCGGGCTGGCAGATCGTCATCGGTCTGCTGGTGCTGGTCGTCTACGGCGGCGTGCTGTGGGGCGCGGTGCCGGTGCTCAACGTCTGCGGTGGCGTGTCGTGGCAGGGGCATCTCTGCGGCGGGATCGCCGGGGTGCTCGCCGCGTACCTGTTGTCCAGGCCGGAACGCGAGGCTCGTGAGCGGCGCCGTGCGGCACCACGGCAATAATTGAGCCGACATGAGTAACGCACTGGCGCCCATCGGGGTGTTCGACTCCGGCGTAGGCGGGTTGACGGTGGCCCGCGCGATCATCGACCAACTGCCCGACGAGGACATCATCTACGTTGGCGATACCGGCAACGGTCCCTACGGCCCGCTCACCATTCCCGAGATTCGCGCGCATGCCCTGGCCATCGGCGACGACCTGGTCGAGCGCGGCGTCAAGGCACTCGTCATTGCCTGCAACTCGGCGTCGTCGGCCTGCCTGCACGACGCCCGCGAACGCTACGGCGTGCCCGTCGTCGAGGTGATTCTGCCCGCGGTGCGACGGGCCGTGGCCACCACTCGCAACGGTCGCATCGGCGTGATCGGGACTCAGGCCACGGTCGCCTCCGGCGCCTACCAGGACGCCTTCGCGGCGGCCCGCGACACCGAGATCACCGCGGTGGCCTGCCCGCGGTTCGTCGACTTCGTCGAGCGCGGCATCACCAGCGGCCGCCAGGTGCTCGGTCTGGCCGAGGGGTATCTCGAGCCGCTGCAGCGCGCCGACGTCGACACTCTGGTGCTGGGTTGCACGCACTATCCGCTGCTGTCTGGGCTCATCCAGCTGGCGATGGGTGACGCGGTGACATTGGTGTCCAGCGCGGAGGAGACGGCGAAGGAACTCCTTCGCGTGCTCACCGAACGCGACCTACTGCATCCCCACCCGGACCGTCCCGACGCCGCGTCGCCACTACGCGCGTTCGAGGCCACCGGTGATCCGGAGGCCTTTCTGGCCCTCGCGGCGCGGTTCCTGGGGCCGGCGGTTACCGGTGTCGAACCGGTTCATCGGCGCATCGCCGCATCCGGCTGACGCTAGTACCGGGCTCGCCCCCTCGCCGCTTCGCGGCTGGGAGGTACCCCCACCTCATCGCGCTGCGCGCCCTGCATCGTGGCCCGGCGACCTTACTCATCAGTAACCGGGGATGTTTTCAACAACATGACGTTGGGCATGGCACAGTAGTGACCGTGCGGATTACGGTGCTGGGCTGCTCCGGGAGCGTCGTGGGCCCGGATTCGCCGGCATCGGGTTACCTGCTGAGGGCACCGGACACGCCGCCGCTGGTCATCGACTTCGGCGGAGGCGTGCTGGGCGCGCTGCAGCGGCACGCCGATCCCGGTTCGGTCCACGTGCTGCTGTCGCACCTGCACGCCGACCACTGCCTCGATGTGCCCGGGCTGTTCGTCTGGCGCCGCTACCACCCGTCGCCGCCCAAGGGGAAGGCGTTGCTGTACGGGCCAAGCGATACCTGGTCACGCCTCGGCGCCGCGTCATCGCCCTACGGCGGCGAAATCGATGACTGCTCCGACATCTTCGATGTGCACCACTGGGTCGACGGGGAAGCGGTCACGATCGGCGCGCTCGACGTCATGCCGCGGCTGGTGTGCCACCCGACCGAGTCGTACGGCATGCGCATCACCAACGGCGCCGGCGGCACGTTCGTCTACAGCGGCGACACCGGTTACTGCGACGCGGTCATCGAGCTCGCCCGCGGCGCCGATGTCTTCCTGTGCGAGGCGTCCTGGACAGACGCGCCCGACCGGCCACCGAACCTGCACCTGTCCGGCACCGAGGCCGGTCGGATCGCCACTGCGGCCGGGGTGGGGGAGTTGCTGCTGACACATATCCCGCCGTGGACCGCCCGCGAGGACGTGATCAGCGAGGCCAAAGCCGAATTCGACGGTCCCGTGCACGCGGTGGTGTGCGGCGAGACATTCAACGTCGGGCGCTCTTAACCACCCGCTAGGGCTGACTTGCCCGCCTCCTGCTCATCGCGCTACGCGCTCTGCATCGTCGCCGGGCTAAGGTTGGCCCGTGTCAAAACGAGAAGACGGCCGTCTCGACGACGAACTTCGACCGGTCGTCATCACCCGCGGATTCACCTCCCACCCGGCAGGTTCGGTGGTGATCGAATTCGGTCAGACCAAGGTCCTGTGCACCGCGAGCGTCACCGAGGGCGTACCGCGCTGGCGCAAGGGCTCCGGCCTGGGCTGGCTCACCGCCGAGTACGCGATGCTGCCGTCGGCCACCCACACTCGCAGTGACCGCGAGTCGGTAAAGGGCCGGCCGTCCGGGCGAACCCAGGAGATCAGCCGACTCGTCGGCAGGTCGCTGCGGGCCTGCATCGACCTGGCGGCGTTGGGGGAGAACACAATTGCCATCGACTGCGATGTGCTGCAGGCCGACGGCGGAACCCGGACCGCGGCGATCACCGGGGCCTACGTCGCGTTGGCCGATGCGGTGACCTACCTGTCGGCGGCAGGCAAGCTGTCCGATCCGCGGCCGCTGTCGTGCGCGATTGCCGCGATCAGCGTCGGCGTCGTCGATGGCCGGATCCGCGTCGACCTGCCCTACGAGGAAGACTCCCGCGCCGAGGTGGACATGAACGTCGTCGCCACCGACACCGGGACGCTGGTCGAGGTGCAGGGCACCGGCGAGGGCGCCACCTTCCCGCGGTCGACGCTCGATAAACTGCTCGATGCCGCAGAAGGTGCCTGCGAGAAGCTGTTCGTCGCGCAGAACGAGGCGTTGGCCCTGCCCTATCCGGGTGTGCTGCCCGAAGGCGCCGCGCCGCAGAAGTCGTTCGGCAGCTGACGCGGCGCAGCGGTTAGCAGTTTCCCGGTATGCCGGTGAACATGTCTGTGCCGCAGGGCGGTTCGGAATCGGGCGGTGGGACCTCTCCGTCGAACAGCGAGCTGGGCAGCTGGCCCTTGTAGGGAACGTTGCCTTTTCCATTCTTCACCCAGAACCAGGTGTGGCAGATATTCATGTCCCAGCTGTAGGCGGGGCCCGGCCCCACCGGATACGTCATCGGGTCGCCCGGGCACCAGTTGTGCGGTTTGTGCGCCTGCGCGGTTCCTGCCAACCCGAGCCCGCCGACCGCGATGCCCGCGGTCAGCAGCGCGACACCGATCGTCTGTCTCACCATCCGGTTGGTCTTCATATGCCGGATTGTGCGCCGAGCCGGCGAAAAGATCATGGGGCATTCGACCCATTTCGCACGGTGACCGATAGATTGACGGTCAATGTTTGGGATTAACCCGTGACCCGCCTGCTGGTCGCCAGTCGCAACGCGAAAAAGCTGGCGGAATTGCGTCGAGTGTTGGACGCTGCCGGGATATCGGGGCTCACCCTGGTGTCGCTGAATGACGTTCCGCCGTTCGACGAGGCCCCGGAAACCGGTGCGACGTTTGAAGATAACGCGCTGGCCAAGGCCCGCGACGGATTCGCCGCGACGGGCCTGCCCACCGTAGCCGACGATTCCGGGCTCGCGGTGGACGCGTTGAACGGCATGCCCGGTGTGCTGTCGGCGCGCTGGTCGGGCAACCATGGTGACGACGCTGGCAACACCGCGCTGTTGCTCGCGCAGTTGCGTGATGTACCAGATGAGCGTCGTGGCGCGGCATTCGTCTCGGCCTGCGCGCTGGTTTCGGGTTCTGGCGAAGTCGTAGTGCGCGGCGAGTGGCCGGGCGCGATCGCCTTTGAGCCGCGCGGCGATGCCGGCTTCGGCTACGACCCGGTGTTCGTTCCGGACGGCGAGAATCGCACCGCGGCACAGCTGACTTCGGCAGAGAAAGACGCGGCATCGCATCGTGGTCGCGCGCTGGCATTGCTACTGCCGGCGCTGCGTGCCCTAGCCGCTCACGCTGATTGACCGCTCAGGCTAAGTTGAATTGCGCCTTCACATTTCGCGTCTGGAAATGCTCGACGATGACCCCGACCAGCGGGATGGTTCCGGCCAGTAGCACGCCGATCGTCTTCGCGATCGGCCAGCGGACCTTGACGGCGAGGTTGAACGCCGCCAGGACATAGGCGAAATACACCCAGCCATGCACGATGCCGATCCAGGTCGGTGGATTCGACACCTTGACGATGTAGTGGACCACGATCTCGTAGCACAGTGCGATCAGCCAGATGCCGGTTGTCCACGCCATCACGCGATAGGCGAGCAGGGGAGTGCGGATGTTCTGGCCGGCCGTGGTCATGCGGTTGTCCTGTTCTGCTTCTGTTGGGTTTCGTTGTCCGCCTTGGCAAGTTCGGCCAGATAGGCGTTGTACTGACGGAGTTCGGGGTCATCGGCATCGTGGTGTGCTCTGGGGCGCTCGGGCAATAGCCCTTCCGGTATTTCGTTGACGGCGTGAGTCTTTCGGGGCTCCGGCGGCGCTTCTTCGTAGCGGACGAATTTGCGGTAGGCGTAGACGCAGAATGCCGCGAACGCCGGCCACTGCAGCGCATACCCGAGGTTCTGGAAAGAACCAGACGTCGACTCAAACCGGGTCCACTGCCACCAGCCCAACGCCAGGCAGCCGCCCGCCGCGAGGATCACCAGCGCGATCAGCGCGGGTCTCCGACGACGTGTAGTGGACATCCCTAGAAGGTACCCCGGGGCCTGTCTTGCGGGTCCGTCACGCTTTCGGCCCGACGAATTCGTCGAGCCGTGCGGTCGCGGCCTTGCGGTAGACGGCAATGTCGAACCAGCGAGGCTGTGTCCAGGGGATGCCGAGTTGATCGAGAGCCGCACAGTACAGTCCGCGGATATCGTCGGAGCGGTTCGAGAAGTGGTAACGGACGCTTCGAACACCGCGATCGTTCGCGACGACGCGGCAGCCATCGCTATGGATGAGACCACGCACGAACTCTTCGGTGGCTTCGCCGACGAGCTCTTCTTGCCACGCTTCCAATCCAATCGGCCGGAAGTGCTTCCTGCCGGGGCCGTGTTGGGGCAGCAGGCATGGCCAATGCTTCGAATAAAGCGAGACCTCGGTGCAGTTGTTGGGGCGACGCAGCGTCGCCGCCCGTTGACCCGGCATCAGGGTGTCGATGGCTTGGCGGCACTGCTCGATGATTCCGGGGTATTTGGTGTCGAGAACGATCCTTAGCCGCCAGGCTCGGGGATGCCGAGAGACACATCCGTCACCCAAGTACAGGCCGAGTAGATAGCTATAGCTCTTGGCTGGAAGGCAAGTGAAATCGTGGGCACATGGCGAGCCACCCGCGGTTCTAACTCGAAGTTGCGGACGACATCGCCAGTCGCGCACGGTGCAGCGCGGAATGCCGGTTTGACGAGCGATCGCACAGTCATTTAGACCAGCAGCGATGAGGCGCTGGACAATTTCGAACTCTTCAACGGATCGCACCCTTTGAATCCCTTCATCGCCAACATATGGGGGACCACCGACAGATTGATGGAGCACCGAGACGGTACGATCGCGTAGCGCGCGGGCGTGGTGCAATTGGCTGACACGCCGGCTTTAGGTGCCGGTGCTCGAAAGAGCGTGAGGGTTCGAGTCCCTCCGCCCGCACTCCTAACCTTCCGGCCTTCGTGCTGGTAGGGGGGTTTTCGAAGCCTCGTCTGAGCTCCCATTCGCGGCCCGTGCCCGCGCAGCCGATTGCCATAGCCCGTTATCGGACGAGCGGACGAACATTTGCTGGTTCGACAGCCGCCGAGCCGCCACTGTGGGACGATCTCTCCCGTCTGCCACACCGAGGGAGGTCGTGATGATCGTGTCCAAATCACTGAGTGCAGCCGCCGTCGTAGTCGGACTGACGATCGTCGGCGCAACCTCCGCGCAGCAACCACTCAATGGCGCCGTTTGACGCCCTACACGATTTTGTGGGGACACCAGCAGATTAGGGAAATGAATGAGAAAACAAATCGCTAGGGTTGGTCTTGCGGCTGCAGTAACCGCCCTGGGGCTGTTGTTCGCCCCAACCGCATCCGCCGCGCCGCCGCCGCCCGGTGGGTGCCCACAGTCCGCGCCGGTGTGGGACGGAAACAGTTGCGTGCCGTATCACAACGACCACCAGTGCCCGCCGCGTTTGCCCGGTGGGGGCTGCTTCATATGCTGCGGGTCATAGCAACCGTCGTATGTTCCGTGCGGTGGACCTGATGCTTCTTGTCGACGACCACGATGCGCCATCCACCGCTCCCTAACATGAGCGGGTGGACGCATTCTTCACCGCCGAGGGCGACTCCTATGTACCCGGCGATCTGACCCGCGGGCCGTGGGGCCTGACGATGGGCGGTCAGATCGTCGGTGGGCTTCTCGGCTGGGCGTTGGATCGTCAGGGCGGCGACGAGCTGCAGCCCGCTCGATTGACAGTCGACCTGCTGCGTCCCGTGCCGATCGAGCCGGTGACGATCGAGACATCGGTTCAGCGCGAAGGCCGACGCATCAAACTCGTCGACGCCGCAATGCGGCATCAGGGCCGCGTCGTCGCACGGGCCAGCGCGCTCTTCCTCCGTCGCAGCACCGCCCCTGACGGCGAAGTGTGGTCGGGACCCGTGACGATGCCGCCGCTGCCCGCCGACGTCGGCCCGCCCGACGCCGATGTGCCGTTCGGAATTTGGACCTACAACTCTGAGTCAGACACCGGCACTTCGGGAATGCCGCCGCCGGAGTGGGAAAAGCCCGGCGTGCAGAAATTCGCGTGGGGCCGCTTGTTCCGTCCGATGGTGGCGGGCCACCCGCTCACCCCGTTCACTCGCGCGGCTTTCGCCGGTGACATCATCAGCTCGTTAACGCATTGGAGCACAGCGGGTTTGCGCTACATCAATGCCGACTACACCGTGGCAATCAGCCGCCTCCCTGAAGGCGAATACATCGGGCTGGCCGCCCAGAGCTACTACGGCACCGACGGGGTGGGGTCGGGCTCGGCGACCATGTTCGACAGCACTGGCCCGATCGGTACGGGTACCGCGCTGGCGCTCGGCCAGCCGCCCGGGTCGTTCCAGCCAAACCCTCGCTAGCCGAAAGCCTCCCTCCGCCACACTGGGTGGCGAAGGGGGGCAATACAATTCGGCTTAGGTCGTCGCCGCTGGCGCGGCAGGCGCGCCCGGCGCAGGACTGGTGTTGCCCGGCTCAGTGGGCCCATTCATTCCCGGCACCACCGTTCCCGGCCCGTTAGGTGTCGAGGTTCCCGGCACGTTCGAGGTCCACATCAGGACGTCCTGCATGCCGTCGTTGTAGACGACGCCGTTGGGCGGTGCACCCGTCGCGTCGAAGTACAGCGTGCCCTTCGCTTCGCTGCCCTGCGGGATGGGCGCCGGGTTGAGGCCGTTCGGCAACTCGACGTTGTCGATCAGCTTGTAGGTCTGGCCGTTGGGGCCGCGGGCGCTGAAGTCGCGTACCAGCGGTGTGACGACGCCGCCGTCGGAGCGGACAACGATGTCAGCCTGGTAGAGCTTCCCCTTCGGCGTGTAGCCGGGGATCGTGACGGTACTCGGCTGCAGGTTGCTCACCGTGTAGTTGGTGATCATCGGTCCGTCGATCAAGGGTTCACTGGTGCCGAATCCTTGAATATTCGGCGTGGCCGAAGCGCTTCCCGCGGTGGTCAGGCTGATGGCAGCAATACCCGCGGCACCGATAGCAGTTTTCATGATTGTCGTCGTCTTCACGATGGGCTCCTTCTTACTTCCCTGTCGTTTGAGCGTGAACGCACCATCGGGGTGCAAACCGCTGAGTGCGAATAGCCACGCTCCGGAGAATCCAAACGTCGCGCCATTCCGTCTACCCGAACTCAGGCGCCCTGAGCAGCGTAAACAACGACTTATCTCAATGCTGCGAAAGGTAAATCAAGCAACTTTCGTAACAGGGGCACCAATTGAAATTGGCATCGCGGGCGTCAAATTCGTAATCCCCTCGACCCGCGCACTGGCACCATTGAGGGTATGAACGCCGCGATCGTGGTGCTGGTGATCTTGTTGGCTACCGGTGTCGTAGTCGCTCCGCTTTTGCGTTTGCGAGCATGGCTGAAGAATTCGCCACCCGCGCAGGAGTTCCAACCACCACCGGACGACGAACCGGAATGACGTCGCTCAGCAACCCACCTCGACGGAGAACGGCTTCGTCACCGAGACGCGTGGATCGTTGAGTTGGGTCCCGGTGGCGTTGCCGGTGATGGTGTAGACGTCCTTGACGACGCGGATCTTCGCGTCGCCAGCGCCGGCGTTGGAGACGCCGTAGAAGCCGGCGAAATTGTCGAAGTGGACCGACTCAACTGTTGGCTTGTCCGAATCCAGCCGGAGCAGCACCTTCACATTGGCCGGGGCCGCGCTGATGTTCGCGGTCAGCAGCCAGTTCACCTGGTTGCAGGTGATCGCGTGCGAGGTGCGGCTGTTGTTGTCGACGGTGATGTGCGCGGTCTTCTGCGCCGCCTTGTCGTCCTGTGTGAAGCAACCCGAACACGATGCCGCTACCAGTGCAGCGCTCACCGCCGCGGTGATAAGCGGTTGCCCCACGGGCCACCTCCCCACGCACGCAGGTCTCGTTCGCCCACCTTTTCTATCAGCCTGCGCGCGTCCTCGGGAGTAAACGTGCGTCATGGACTAACCGAGCGAGATTCGGCCCATGAGCAAGTCGATAATCGGCTTGCCGGCGGCGAAGGTTCCGGTGTTCGACGAGGCGACGTGTCCGTAGTCGACCAGCAGGGTCACGCCGTTGACACCGGCGGCCGCGTCGCTGTTGAGGAACGCCATCACATTGCCCATTTGCTCGGGCGTGTGCGTCGCGGTGCCGGTGGCCTCGCGGTAGTCCTGCGCGAACGACAGCCATAGGTCGGCGTTGGCGCGGGCCAGCGGAGTGTCGGTCGGGCCCGGGCAGATCGCGTTGATCCGAATTCCCTTGGCCAGGAAGGGAAATGCGTGCGTAGCAACGTAGGCATTGATGGCTTGCTTGCTGGTGCCGTAGTGGCCGAAGTTGTCCGACTCGTGGGCCTTGGACCAGGCGTCGGCCGACTCGAAGTCCGGTGTGGCCAAGAACTCCTGGAGCCGTGGCAGGTCGGTCTCCCATCCGATGCCCGCGACTGACGAGATGAAGCAGATGGCCGAACCGCGGCCCAGTTGGCCGTTGTTGATCAGCGTGTCGATCACGTGCCGGTGCCCGATGAAGTTGATCTTCATCAGGTCCGGACCATCGGCGATACCTGCGGCCGAGAACAACGCGTCAACCTTGCCCACCTGTTCGAGCGCGCTGTTGATCGACGCCGGGTCGCGAAGGTCGACCTGAATGCCGCGGCCGAGTCCGGCCTCGACGGGGGCGTAGTCCAGGTTGATCACCTCGGCTCCGAGGTCACCCACGATCTTGGCCGCCGCGGCGCCCATGCCGGTGGCACCTCCGACTACCAACGCCCGCTTGCCGTCGTAGCGGAATTGGTCGATACCAGTCATGTGAATCCTCTCTTGGAATGCCAACGGTAAGCCTTGCGATGACCTTATGCAGGCCAGACCCTAGGCACAAGGACGAGCCGATGAAGTCTCCGCAAGTATGCGGGGTGAATGCATCTACCGGTGGGTATCTGAAATTTTGGTTGTCAGATTTGGGTAGAAGTGTCACGTTCGGCCGCGCCGCGGACCAGGGTGTCGCGCGCGTTGACCAGTGCCGCGTCCTTACCCTGAGCCCGCACGATGTTCTCCGGCACCCACAGCACGTCCATCACGTAGCGCGCCAGCATCGACAGCGACGGCGCGCCCTCGATGCGAATGTCGCCCGACTCGATCCCGTCGGACAACAACGTACGTAGTTGGCGCAGCCGCATCGTGAAGGCCAAGCCCGGGTTGGGGGTGTCCGGCGGCGACTGACGCATCCATGCGAGCTGGATCTTCCACTCGTCGGGGAACTGGTCAAGCGCGTTGATGTTCACCCAACTCAACGCGTCCAGCTTCTCCACCGGGGTCGCATCGGTGCGCAGGACGCTGGCGAACCCGCCGCCGGCCTTCTGACCGAACGACTCCATGATCGAGGCGAGCAGTTCGTCCTTGGAGCCGATCACGCGGTAAACCGTGCCGGTGCCCAGCCCCGCCGCGGCGGCGATGTCACGGATGGTGGTGACCTCGTAGCCCTTCTTGCCGAACTCGGCTCGCGCCACGGCACGAACGTGCGCGGCCTTGTCGTTGCCGTCGGACTCGTCCTCGGTCCACGTCTTGATGGCCGCCTCGGCGGCGGCGAACGCGCTCGAGTCGTTGAGTTCCCGATCGGTGTAATCCCGACTAGCCAAGCCGTGCAACATGATTCGGCACATGACCACCGCGGTCTGGTCGGCTGCGCCGGTGTGCCTGATGATGTCGAGCCCGACGTGCATCATGGTCTGGCAGATGCGGTCGGCCAGTGTGGGAAGGTCGATGTCGGACCGGATGAAGCCGCTCCACCGGCCCGCGCGCAAGGTCTGCAGCATCGCTTGCTGGACCGCGGTCGGCGGGTTTTGCAGCAGCTCGACGAGTTCGGGATTAGCGCTCGGCGCCTCGTAGAACGACATCTGCAGGGCGGCCCGGTGTTGCACCGCGCAGCGCGCGATCGCGGATCCCAACTCGACGATTTTGTCGGCGACGGAACGCGAATCGGCTTGGTCCAACTGTTCGTGGGCGATTTCGCCGATTCGGTCCAAGTCGGCGTAATACCGGCGGACCAGTTCGACGAGGATGGCTTCCTTCGATTCGAAGTGGTGGTAAAGGCTTCCCGGCAAGATGCCGGCCGCGTCGGCGATCTCTTGCAGCGACGTCCGCAGGCCCGACGAGGCGATCAATGACGCAGCGGTTTGCAGGATTTCGGTACGACGACTGCCGTCGTCGTAAGCGCCGCCACGCTCTGCCTTATCGGCAGTGTGTTTGGCGCTGCCCCGTCCCCGCGGCGTCACGCGAGAACGTCCGGCATTGTCAGGCCGGGTAGGCGAATCGGCATCGGGCAAGTCTAGGCGTGCGCGGTCCGGTGTTGCTGCAGCCTCGGATGGTTGCTGAAGCCCCACGACACCTCCACAGCTCCCACCGGCATACCGCAAGATCGCAGACCCAATATTTGGTTTTTAACGCTACCAGGTTGCTACGTAACGATTGTGCAGGTTGAACGGTATTCGCGCGGCGGCGTCCGGTGAGCGGTCAGTGCAGAACCGACTCGGCGAACTGCGCGCCGAGCTGCACGAGGTAGCGGTCGGAGCCGTCGAGGAACGCGCTCCAGCTGAGCAGGCGCTTGAGATACAGGTGGGCGTCGTGCTCCCACGTGTAGCCGATTCCGCCGAGCACCTGGACGGCCATGTCGCCGACCGCGGCGAGCCGGCCGGCGAACGCCTTCGTCCGCATCGCTGCCGCATGCCGTTCGGGCCGGTCGCCGGCGTCGGCGGCCCACAGCGCGTGGATCACGCCGCTGCGGGCGAGCTCGACCGTTTCGTACATGTCGACGCACAGATGCTGGACCGCCTGGAACGCCCCGATCGGTTGGCCGAATTGTCGTCGCACTTTGGCGTATTCGACGACGAGGTGCAAGAGCGCCCGCGCTGCGCCGAGCGCGTCGGCGGCCCACGCGATCGTCACGTCGTCGACCAAGGCCTCGAAGGATTCCGGCGCGGCGCTGCTCAGTCTTTGCGCGGGGGTATCGTCGAGAATCACGCGAAACCGCTTGTGTGTCTGATCGATTCCGGCCTGCAGCGTGCTGTCGATCCCGGGGGCCGCGGTGTGCACCGCGAAAAGCCCTGTGCCGTCAGGATCGTCGGCCACGATAAGCAACACGTCGGCGGCGGCGACGTCCCACACGCTGTCGATCTCGCCGCGCAGCGCAGTGACATCTGCGCCGTCAGTCACCCGGGGGCGCGGTCCGTCCAGCGGGCCGACCGTGGCGATCGTGGAACCGTCGGCGATGCCGGTGAAAAGAGGAGCGGCCAGGTCGGCGGCCACCTCGAACCGGGTCAGGGCGCGAGGCGCCGCGACGGCGCTGGACAGCCACGGCCCCGGGTGCAGCCCGGCGCCGAGTTCTTCGGCCACGACGCCGGCCTCGACCATCGTCATGCCGGCGCCGTCGTATTCCGGCGGCACGAGCAGGCCGGTGGCCCCCAGCTCGGCGAGCCCGCGCCACACCGCGTCGGTGGTACCGGTGTCGTCGTCGAGCATCGGGCGGACATGTCCGGCGATCGAGGCCTTTTCGGCGAGAAACCTTCGCACGGTGTCGCGCAACGCGATCTGCTCGTCAGTCAGCTCCAGGTTCATGAGCGCGGCAACCCCAAAATGCGTTGGGCGGTGATGTTTTTGTTGATCTGCGTCGTCCCGCCGGCAATGGTCAGCGAGCGCGAGGTCAAACGGTAGTCGGCCCAACGGCGCCCGGCGGGATCCATCCCGATCAGGTCGAAGGCCAACGCGGCGATGTCCTGCCCGACCTCGCCCCAGATCGTCTTGGCCAGACTTGCCGACCCGAACGCGTCGCCGCCGTGCAGGACCGCCGAGATCGATCGCTGGCACAGCACCTCGAGATATTTGATGCGCACCGCGATTTCGCCGAGACGGCGCAGCGTCGTGGGATCCTCGAGCACCGGCCGGCCGTCGATCTTGACCTCGGCAAGATCGGTGACGAGTTCCCGCAGCCGGGTCTGCATCTCGGTGTAAAGGCGTGCGGCCCCGGCCCGCTCGTGACTCAGCGTGGTGGTCGCGATTCCCCAGCCGCCGTTCTCCGGACCCAGCAGGGCGTCGACGGGCACCCGCACATCGTTGAAGAACACTTCGGCGAAATCCGCCTCGCCGCTCATCGTGACGAGTGGTCGAACCTCGATGCCGGGCAACGACATGTCGACGATCAGACACGAAATGCCCTTGTGCTTAGGCGCATCCGGGTCGGTGCGCACGTACAGCTGGCACCACTGGGCCCGGTGTCCCAGCGAGGTCCAGATCTTCTGGCCGTTGACGATGTAGAAGTCACCGTCACGCACCGCGCGGGTGCGTAGCGAGGCGAGGTCGGATCCGGCTTCGGGCTCCGACATTCCCTGGCACCAGATGTCGTCGGCGCGCATCATCCGGGGGAGCAGCGTGCGCTTCTGCGCCTCGGTCCCGTGCTGCATGATCGCCGGCGCGATGTTGTTCATCCCGATCACGTTCAGGTGGATCGGCACCCGGGCGCGGGTGGTCTCCTCCGCGCACACCAACTGCTCGAGCACCCCCGCCCCGCGGCCGCCGTATTCCTGCGGCCAGGAGACCGCGGCCCATCCGGCGTCGGCCATCGTCGCGTTCCACGCCCGGAGCGTTTGGAACGCAGACTCGTCTTTGCCCCGGCCCCGATTGGCGGCGATGACGTCTTCGGTCAGGTTCGCGGACAGCCAAGCGCGCAATTCCTTGCGGACCTGTTCCACCTCGGGCGGGTATGAGAAATCCACGGTCCCTATTGACTCCGGCCTATTGGCTTCAGGCGATTGACGACGGGTAATGGCGAACTTTACGGTGGAACAGATATTTGGTCAATTGAACGCCTTGCCAACCGACTCCGTTCCGGTAAGGCTTCCCATAGTAATGTGCGTCACGACGCTCTGCTCGCGTCCCCTCAACGAAAGCGCAACAAACATGACTGACACTGTAAAGGTCCGCTTCGAGCCGAAGATGATGATCGACGGCAAGTTGGTCGACGGCCAGGCGGGAACTTTCACCAACATCAACCCGGCCACCGAGGAGCCGCTCGGCGAGGTGGCCGACGCCTCGAAAGCGGACATGCTCCGGGCCATCGACGCCGCCCGTCGCGCGTTCGACGAGACCGACTGGTCGACCAACAAAGAGCTGCGCAAGCGCTGCCTGCTGCAATTACACGACGCGATCGAGTCCGAGAAGGACGAGCTGCGCGAAGAGCTCATCCTCGAAGTGGGCTCGCCCCGGGCCATCACGTTCGGCCCGCAGTTGGACGCGCCGTTGCAGGACGGCCTGAAGTATCCGGCCCGGCTGATCGACGAGTACGCCTGGGAGACCGACCTCGGTGACCGGGTGATCAGCCTGACCGGTGCAAACACCTCCATCAGGCAGTGGCGGGAGCCGGTCGGCGTGGTCGGCGCGATCGTGCCGTGGAACTTCCCGTTCGAGGTGACGCTCAACAAGCTCGGCCAGGCGCTGGGCACCGGTAACACCGTGGTGCTCAAGCCGGCGCCCAACACGCCGTTCAACGCGACCCGGCTGGGCCGGTTGATCGCGGAGAAGACCGACATCCCTGCCGGTGTCGTCAACGTCGTCACCGCGTCGGATCACTTTGTCGGCGAGGAACTTACGCTGTCGCCGAAGGTCGACCTGATCTCGTTCACCGGCTCGACGGTGGTGGGCAAGCGGATCATGGAAAAGGGTGCGGCCACCATGAAGCGGCTGTTCCTCGAACTCGGCGGCAAGTCGGCGACCATCGTCTTGGAGGACGCCGACTTCGGCCTGGCGTGCGCGATCGGCATCGCCCCGTGTATGCACGCGGGGCAAGGCTGCGCCAACCCGACCCGGATGCTGTTGCCGCGGTCCCGTTACGAAGAGGGCGTCGCGATCCTCAAGGCCATCTACGAGAACGTCACTTGCGGCGATCCGCAGGACCCCGGCACCCTGTGTGGGCCGGTCATTTCAGAGCGACAGTTCGAGCGCGTGACGGGTTATATCCAAAAGGGAGTCGACGAAGGGGCGACCGCGCTCGTCGGCGGACCTGGCGCGGAGACCGGCTTCGACAAGGGATACTTCATTCGCCCAACGCTTTTCACCGACGTCGACAACAAGATGGCGATCGCTCAGGAAGAGATCTTCGGTCCGGTGCTGTCGGTGATTCCGTTCGACGACGAAGAAGACGCGATCCGGATCGCCAACGACAGCCCGTACGGCTTGGCCGGCAACGTGATGTCGGGCTCGCTGGAGCACTCGCTCGCGGTGGCTCGTCGCATCAAGGCCGGCTTCATCGGGGTCAACGGCGGCGCACCCTACGGCGCCGATGTGCCGTTCGGCGGGTACAAGGACAGCGGCGTCGGCCGCCAGAACGGTGTGGCCGGATTCGACCAGTACACCGAGGTCAAGTCGGTCGGATACCCGGTGGGCTGACACAGCTGCGGTAATTCGCGCAGTCAGCGGGCTACGTCAGATTGCCCGTCTCCTCTTCGCGCCGTACCGGCGCGCATCGTCGACGGGCTACGTTTGTCCCGTGACCGATGCCGGGCAAGCGCAACGCGCGACCGGCCGCAAGATGGCAATCCGCTACGCGGCCGGTCTTGCCTGCGGTCACCTGCTCGGATGCGCGGACGCCGCGGCCATTGTCATCCCGCTGTACGCTCAGTACCCCGGTAAGGCGCAGGCGTACTTCGCGCCGATCAGCCTGATCACCGCGGCGATCATCGTCGTGTTGGGGACCGCCGCCGTCGCGGCCGGCGGTGTCGCGAATCTCGTCCCGGTACTGCGCTGGTTTGTCGCGGGGCGGCAACCGAATGCCGATCAGCGACGGTCGGCCACGCGCCTGCTGACGCGGCAGTCGATCCTTCTGGCGGTCGTGTGGGCGGTCAGCGGTCTGAGCTACCTCGTACTGAATCATGTTGGCATTGGGGCACTCTGGATCCCCACTCTGTTGGCAGTCGTGTTTGGTGGGAGCGCGGCGGCCAGCCTCGGTCTGCTGCTCACCCAGCGATCCCTCCGGCCGATCATGGTGGCGGCCACCCTGGGGACCGAAGGGCTGGTGGTTGCGCCGAGCGTGCTCACCCGGTTGGTCGGCATGTGGCTGTTGGGAAGTGGCCTGCCGTGCCTGGCGATCGCCGGCCTGGTGCTGACCCGCTCGAACGGCTGGATCATTCAGAAGACCGGGTCGGTCGAGATGCCCATACTGGTCGTCACGCTGGTCGCCATCCTGATCGGGCTTCCGGTGATGATCATGACCTCCCGGTCGATATCGGATCCGGTGCGCGAGGTCGTCGACGCGATGGCGCACGTCGAGCGAGGCAGCATCGACACCTTCGTCGGCGTCTACGAGAAGTCTGAAATCGGCCGTCTCCAAGACGGATTCAATCGAATGGTCGCCGGAATCGGCGAACGCGACCGGTTGCGCGACCTGTTCGGCCGTCATGTCGGGGCGGACGTAGCCCGGCGCGCGATCGAAGAGGGCACCTCGCTTTCCGGTGACGTCCGTGAAGCGGCCATCCTCTTCATCGACCTGGTCGGCTCGACGACATTGGCCGCAAGCAGGCCACCGCAAGAGGTGGCTCAAGTCCTCAACGACTTCTTTCGCATCGTGGTCGGTGCGGTCGACGACCACCGCGGCCTGATCAACAAATTCCAGGGTGACGCCGCATTGGCCGTCTTCGGTGCGCCGCTTGCGCTGGACCATTCGGCCTCTGCCGCACTAGCCACAGCGCGACGGATCCGCGACCAACTACATCGACTGCCGCAGGTCGACTTCGGCATCGGCGTCTCGGCGGGGCCGGTGTTCGCCGGAAACATCGGCGCCGAAAACCGTTATGAATACACAGTTGTCGGCGATCCCGTCAACGAGGCGGCGCGGCTGGCCGACTTCGCCAAGACGCTGAACCAACGAATCGTGTGCTCGGCCGCCGCGATAGACCGCGCTGACGCGGCCGAGCGCGGGCATTGGGTCTCCGAAAGCGAGACGGTGTTGCGAGGTCGCACGGAATCGACTCACATCTGGACGTCGGGGGACGGGGATTAGTGGTGGCCGCTTCCGGGGATCAGTTCGTGTTCGCGGCGGTCGCGGACCAGCGACGTCAGTTTGCAAGCCTGATAGGCGGCCTCGACGAGGCGCAGTTGGCGACGCCGAGCCTGTGCCAGGGCTGGGACGTCAAGACGGTCGCCGCCCACGTGGTGAGCACCGTGCTCGACGGGACGCCGGGCTTTCTCCGCATGGGGGTCCGGTGCGGGGGCCTGAGTCGCGGGATTGATGTTCTGGCGCGACGCCGTGCCCAGGCGCCCACCGCCGAGATCGTTGCCGCTCTGTATCAACACGCGGATCGTCCAATCACGTCACCGGTGTTCGGGCCGCGGGGTCCGCTGGCCGACATCCTGGTGCACACCGGCGACGTCCGGATTCCGCTCGGCCTGCCGTTCGAGCCCGATGTGCAGCGTGTGGTGAGCGCGATGGATTTTCTCACCGCCGGCTGGCCGATCGGCTTCGTGCCATTGGGTGGGCTCCGCGGAATTCGGTTGTCCGCCAACGATGTGCCGCGGTCGTGGCGTCAGGGGGTTGAGGTCAACGGGCCGGTGGCCGCGCTGTTGATGAGCGTCTGCGGACGCTCCGCGTCACTGGATGCCCTCGACGGGCCGGGGGTGCCGGTCCTGCGTCGTCGACTGTCAGCTCAATGGTCGTGAACGATGACGCCGCGAATGTTACGGCCCGCCAGCATATCGTCGTAGCCCTCGTTGATGTCGTTGAGTTTGTACTCGGTGGTGACTGCCTCGTCGAGCAGGAGCTTGCCCTCGCGGTAGAGGCTCAGCAGTCGATGAATATCGGCGCGCGGATTCGCCTCGCCGTAAAGACTGCCCAGCAGCCGCTTTTGAAACAGCGTGAACATCGCCATCGGGAGGGTCGGCGTGACGTCGGTGATCGATGCCAGCGCCGTGAGCACCACGGCCCCGCCCTTGCGGACGACGTCCAGCGCCTCACCGATCATGTGGCCCTCAGCAAGTCCGACCGTCAGAATGGCCGAGTCGGCCATGACACCACGCGTCAAGTCGCCGACCAGAGCGGTGGCTTCGGCCATAGAAGTGGCGAAATGGGTTGCCCCGAACTGAAAGACCTTGTCCCGCTTACTTTCCACGATATCAACCGCCACGATCTTTTCCGCGCCGGCCAATCGCGCGCCTTGGATGGCGCCACTACCGATGCCGCCGCAGCCGATCACCACGACGGTGTCGCCTGGACCCACCTTGGCGGTGTTGACCGCTGATCCCCACCCGGTGGTGATCCCGCAGCCAAGCAGACATACACGCGACAACGGAAGGTCGTCGTCGATCTTGACAATCGAGGTGTCCGGAACCGTGCCGTATTGGGCGAAGGTGCCCAAGAAGCATGCGGCGCCCACATCGCGGTCCCCGGACCGGCGCCGAAACGTCCCGTCGAGCTGGGCGCCGCTGAGCAGCAACGCGCCCTGGTCGCACAGATTCTGATGCCCGCTTGCACACCACCGGCACCGCCCGCATGCCGGAAGGAACGACGCCACCACATGGTCACCGACCTTCACGTCCCGCACGCCGGGGCCTACCTCTTGCACGACGCCGGCCCCCTCGTGGCCACCGACGATGGGCAGCGGAACGGGAAGGTCGCCGCTGCGGACGTGATGATCGGAGTGGCAGAGCCCGGCGGCCTCGAACGACACCAGAACCTCGCCGTCCTGCGGGCCGTCGAGGTCTATCTCCTCGACGCTCCATTCCGTGTTGAACTCCCACAGAACCGCGGCATTCATCTTCATGGTGATCACCCCTGCAGTGAGATAAGTGGAGCGATCGTAGGACGGGCCCGACGCGCGGCGGGGGGTATTCCGACATTTTGCGTGGGCTGGGGCAACCCGAGGGCAGCGCTTGCCGAATGACTTACAGTAACCCCATGCCGATTCCCAGATACCCCGCCGACGTCACTCCCGAGTGGCTTTCAGCCGTGTTGGGCAGCGATAAGCCAGTGGAGTTGTCAGAAGTGGATGTGGTCGCCATCGGAACCGGGCAGACCGGAGCGACGTATCGGGTGTCGGTGACCTACGCCGGTGATGCGGCCAACCTGCCGGACACCTTCGTGATCAAACTGCCCGCGCAGGACGACACCGTGCGGGACAGGGTGACCATCGGA
>DATNFI010000206.1:0-10434 GCA_035606475.1 Mycobacterium sp.
TGATGGTGGAGTGGATCGCGATGACCGTGCCGGGCTTGGCGTGGGCCGCCAACTCGCCGACGACCTCGCGCACCTGCGCGTCGTCCAGCACCGTGATGTGGATGATGTCGGCGTCCGCAACGTCGGCCACGCTGTCGGCCAGGCTCGCGCCCTTTTCGGCCAGCGGCGTCATCGCCTCGGCCCGAATATCGTAAACCGTTACACCGCCTGGCCATTCGGTCATCTTGGTGGCCATCGGCGCGCCCATGTTGCCCAGACCGATGTAGCCGAGCTTCAAGTCGGTCACGACCGGATCACCTGTCCGCCGTCGACGTTGAAGATCTGGCCGGTGATCCACGATGCCTCATCGGACAACAGGAACAGGCACATGCCGACCAAGTCCTCCGGTGTTCCCATCCGGGACAACGGCAGACCCTTGACGATGTCGGCGACGATCTCCTGCGGGGTAGTGGTCCGGTTGGCCTCGGTGTCGATAGGCCCGGGGGCGATCGCGTTGATCCGGATGTTCTGCCCACCCAGCTCGCGGGACAGCTGCTGGGTCAGGCCGTTGACGCCGACCTTGGCCAGGCCGTAGAAGTTCGAATACAGCCATGCCGCAGTGGATGATTGGTTGACGATCGCGCCGCCGCCGCGCTTGGCCATCTTCTTGTACACCGCGCGGGTACACCACAGCGCGCCGTCGAGGTTCACGCTCATGAACTTCCGGTAATACTCGGGGTCGACGGTGAGCAGGAAATCGAGTTTCATGCCGCCGAAGATCGCAGCGTTGTTGACCAGGTAGTCGATGCCACCGAATTCGGCAAGCGTTTGGTCGGCCATCGCCTTGGCCGAGGCAGGATCGGACACATCGACCGGAACGCTGAGTGCGGTGCCCCCGTCGGCGGTGATCTGCTTGGCAACCCCTTGCGCCGCTTCGGCATTGATGTCGGCGACCACGACCGCGGCGCCTTCGCGGGCCAGCGCCTCGGCGTAGGCCTGGCCGATGCCGCCGCCGGATCCGGTCACGATGGCGACCTTGTTCTCAAAGCGCCCCATGTTGCTTCCTTCCTCTGGCCGAGTGTCCACTTATTGCGCAAAAACGACGAAAATCCCTGTCATAACTGGCCACTCGGGCACTAGACCGCTGTAGCAATGGTTTTGATTTCCAGGTACTCCTCGAAGCCGGCCACACCCATCTCGCGCCCGTTACCGGACTGCTTGTAGCCGCCGAAGGGCGCGTCCGCGGAATACCAGACGCCGCCATTGACGTTGACCGTCCCCACCCGCAGGCGGGACGCGAACCCTGCGGCGCGCTCCGGGTCGGCGCTGAACACGGTGCCGGACAACCCATATGGCGAGTCGTTGGCGATGCGCAACGCGTCCTCGTCGCCGTCATGGGCAATCACGGTGAGGACCGGTCCGAAGATTTCTTCGCGGGCGGGCCGGGCGTCGTTGGTCAGCCCGGCGATCACGGTGGGCTCGATGAAGAAGCCGGTGTCGCGGTCGGCGGGGCGCCCGCCCCCGCACGCGAACGTGCCGCCTTCGGCGATCGCCAGGTCGAGGTAACTCTGCACACGATCCCGTTGCCGCGCCGAAATGACTGGCCCGCATACGGTTCCGGCGCTATTCGGGTCGCCCGGCCTGATTGAACCCATGGTGCCCGCGGCGATCGCGACGGCCTCGTCGTACTTGGCTCGCGGTACGACGAGCCGGGTGGTGATCGCGCAGCCCTGTCCGGCGTGCATGGACGCGGTGAACGCCGAGACCGAGCAGGCACCGTTCAGGTCCGCGTCGTCGAGCACGACGAACGCCGACTTGCCGCCCAGTTCCAGAAACACCTTCTTCAGGGTCGGCGCAGCGTCGCCCATCACCGCGCGGCCAGTGGCCGTGGAGCCGGTGAACGACACCATGTCGACGCGCGGGTCGGTGGCAAGTAGCGCGCCGACGCTGTGGTCGCTCGAGGTGATGATGTTGACGACGCCCGGTGGGAAATCGGTGTGCTCGGTGATGATTTCGCCGAGCACCGCCGCGCACCATGGCGTGTCCGGGGCGGGCTTCAGCACGATGGTGTTGCCCGCGGCCAGCGCGGGACCCAGCTTGGCGAGGTTGATCTGGTGCGGGAAGTTCCACGGGGTGATCGCGCCGACGACCCCGACGGCCTCCCGCGCGATCGTGCGCCGGGTGGGGATCCCCATCGGTGACGCCTCACCGAGGTCGACGTTCCACCGATACGACTCGGCGGTGTCGGCGGCGAAACTCAGATCGCCGACCGGGCCCTCTAATTGCGCCGCGGCGGTGAGCATCCGCGGGGCGCCCACCTCCGCGATGGTGATCTCGCGCAGTTCCTCGACATGCTGTTGCATCGCGTCGCGGAGCTGGCGGATGCACCGCACCCGAAGCTCGGTGTTGCGCGACCAGTCGGTGTCGTCGAAGGCCCGCCGTGCCGCCTCGATCGCATGACCCATGTCCTGCGCGTCGGCATCAGCCGCTGCGCCCAGCACCTCTTCGGTGGCCGGGTTGACCGTGGCAAAGGTGCCCTGGTTGCCGCTCGTCAGCTTGCCGTCGATGAGCAGCGAGCTCACCCCGTCGGCCAGCAATGCCATCGTCGCCTCCACCGGTGATCGTCAATGGACAGTTGTCCGGAATAATTCAGTCGAACATAGTCACAGCGCCGCCGGAAAGGCAAGAGCGACCGAGGGAAGACGGGGACGCAATGGCTTTTAACTGCGAATTCACCGAACGCACTTGCCCGGCAGCGATCATTTCGGATACCTTGGACAGGTGTCCAGCGATCCAGCGGTCACGATCACTCCCGAGGCCGGAGTCCCGGCTAGTGACGTGCCACGCAACCGTCGACAGGAAGAGACCTTCCGCAAGGTCCTGACCGCGGGCGTCGAGGTCCTGCGGGAGACGTCCTACGCCGGCCTGACCGTGCGCGCAGTCGCCGCCCGCGCCAAGGTCGCCCCGGCGACCGCCTACACCTACTTCTCGTCGAAGAACCATCTGATCGCCGAGGTCTACCTCGACCTGGTGCGGCAGGTCCCGTACTTCACCGACGTCAACGAGCCGATGCCGATGCGGGTGGACAACGCGCTGCGCCACCTCGCACTGGTGGTCGCCGACGAGCCGGAAGTTGCCGCGGCGTGCACGACCGCGCTGCTCGGCGGCGGCGGCGATCCCGCGGTTCGGTCCGTGCGCGACCGGATCGGCGCCGAGATCCACCGGCGCATCACGTCGGCCATCGGACCCGACGCCGAGCCGCGCATCGTGTCGGTCCTCGAGATGACGTTCTTCGGCGCACTCGTCAACGCCGCCAGCGGCGCCTACACCTACCACCAGATCGCCGACCACCTCGCCTATGCGGTCGGTCTCATCGTCACAACGGAAGCCTGATGACCACCATCGATAAGCCGCTGCTCGACCCGTACTCCTACGACTTCCACGAAGACCCGTACCCGTATTACCAGCGGCTGCGCGACGAGGCCCCGCTGTATCACAACGAGGAGCTCGGCTTCTGGGCATTGTCCCGACACCAGGACGTGCACCAGGGCTTCCGCAACAGCACGACGCTGTCGAACAAGTACGGCGTCTCGCTGGACCCGGCGTCGCGCGGACCGCACGCCGCCAAGACCATGTCATTTCTGGCCATGGACGACCCGGCCCACCTGCGGCTGCGGACCCTGGTCTCAAAAGGGTTCACCCCCAGGCGCATTCGCGAACTGGAACCACGCGTCACCGAGATCGCGGTACAGCACCTCGACACACTTCTCGAGAAGGCGGCCTCGGGCGTCGCCGTCGACTACATCGACGAGTTCGCCGGCAAGTTGCCAATGGACGTCATCTCCGAATTGATGGGTGTGCCTGAACCCGACCGAGTTCAGGTCCGGGCCTGGGCCGACGGCGTGATGCACCGTGACGACGGCGTCACCGATGTGCCGCCCGAGGCGATCGAGGCCTCCCTCAACCTGATCGTCTACTACCAGTCGATGGTGGCCGAGCGGCGCAAGAAACTGACCGACGACCTCACGTCGGCACTGCTGGAAGCCGAGATCGACGGTGACCGGCTCACCGATGACGAAGTCCTCGGCTTCATGTTCCTGATGGTGATCGCAGGAAACGAGACCACCACCAAACTCCTTGCCAACGCCGCATTTTGGGGTCACCGCAATCCGGATCAGCTGGTTTCGGTCTACGACGATCTGTCCCGGGTGCCGCTCTGGGTCGAGGAGACGCTGCGCTACGACACCTCGAGCCAGATCCTGGCCCGCTCGGTGTCCGGTGAACTCACCCTGTACGACACCACCATCCCCGACGGCGATGTGCTGCTGCTGCTGCCGGGCTCGGGGCACCGCGACGAACGCGCTTTCGACAATCCCGACGACTTCGTGATCGGCCGCGACATCGGTTCCAAGCTCTTGAGTTTCGGCAGCGGAGCCCACTTCTGCCTCGGCGCGCACCTGGCGCGGATGGAGGCCCGGGTCGCCCTCACCGAACTGTTCACCCGCATCCGCAAATACGAAGTCGACGAGGAGAACTCGGTCCGCGTCCACTCGAGCAATGTCCGCGGCTTCGCCCACCTACCGATGACCGTGGAGGTCCGCTGAATGCCCCGCTTTGAACCACTGCCCGAACGCCGCCCGGCGATCGTCGCCGGCGCCTCATCCGGCATCGGTGAGGCCACCGCGATCGAACTCGCCGCCCACGGCTTCCCGGTCGCACTGGGCGCCCGCCGGGTCGAGAAGCTCGACGACATCGTCGGCAAGATCAACGCCGAAGGTGGCGAAGCGGTCGGCTTCCACCTCGACGTCACCGACCCGAACTCGGTCAAATCCTTTGTCGCACAATCGGTCGACGCACTCGGCGAGATCGAGGTGCTGGTGGCCGGCGCCGGCGACACCTACTTCGGCAAACTCGCCGAAATCACCACCGACGAGTTCGACTCGCAGCTGCAGATTCACCTCATCGGCGCCAACCGGCTGGCCACCGCGGTGCTGCCCGGCATGATGGAGCGGCAACGCGGCGACCTGATTTTCGTCGGCTCTGATGTGGCGCTGCGACAGCGGCCGCACATGGGGGCCTACGGCGCGGCCAAGGCCGCTCTGGTCGCGATGGTCACCAACCTACAGATGGAACTCGAAGGCACCGGCGTGCGTGCCTCGATCGTGCACCCGGGCCCGACGAAGACGTCGATGGGTTGGAGTCTGCCGGCCGAGAAAATCGGCCCGGCCCTTGAGGATTGGGCGAAGTGGGGCCAGGCCCGCCACGACTATTTCCTGCGTGCCGCGGATCTCGGGCGAGCCATCACGTTCGTGGCCGAGACGCCGCGCGGCGGCTTCATCGCCAACATGGAGCTGCAGCCCGAGGCGCCGCTGGCCGACACCAAGGACCGCCAGAAACTCGCACTCGGCGACGAAGGGATGCCAGGACAATGACAAGCACCGCGATCGTGCCCCGGGTGTCCGGCGGCGAGGAAGAGCACGGCCATCTCGAGGAATTCCGCACCGACCCAATCGGTTTGATGCAGCGGATCCGCGACGAATGCGGCGACGTCGGCTGGTTCCAGCTCGTCGACAAGCACGTCATCCTGCTGTCGGGCGCCGAGGCCAACGAGTTCTTCTTCCGCTCCGCCGACGAAGACCTCGACCAGGCCGCGGCGTATCCGTTCATGGCGCCGATCTTCGGCCAGGGCGTGGTATTCGACGCCAGCCCCGAACGACGCAAGGAGATGCTGCACAACTCTGCGCTGCGCGGCGAGCAGATGAAGGGCCACGCCGCCACCATCGAGGCGCAGGTCAAGGGGATGATCGCCGACTGGGGCGACGAAGGCGAGATCGAACTGCTCGACTTCTTCTCCGAGCTGACCATCTACACGTCGACGGCCTGCCTGATCGGCGTGAAATTCCGCAATCAGCTCGATCACCGGTTCGCCGAGTACTACCACGAATTGGAGCGGGGCACCGATCCGCTGTGCTATGTCGACCCGTATCTGCCGATCGAGAGCTTCCAACGACGCGACGAGGCGCGGGTGAAACTGGTTGCGCTGGTTCAGGAAATCATGAACCAGCGGATCGCCAACCCGCCCACCGACAAATCCGATCGGGACATGCTCGATGTGCTGGTGTCGATCAAGGATGAGCAGGGCGAGCCGCGGTTCTCCGCCGACGAGGTCACCGGCATGTTCATCTCGCTGATGTTCGCCGGACACCACACCAGCTCCGGCACCTCGGCCTGGACGTTGATCGAGCTGATCCGCCACACCGACGTCTATGCCGAGGTGCTGACCGAACTCGAAGAGCTGTACGCCGACGGTCAAGAAGTCAGTTTCCATGCGCTGCGGTCGATTCCGAAGCTCGACAACGTGGTCAAGGAGACGCTGCGGCTGCACCCGCCGCTGATCATCCTGATGCGGGTGGCGCAGGGCGAGTTCGAGGTCGCCGGTTTCCCGATCCATGACGGCGACTATGTGGCCGCCTCCCCGGCGATCTCCAACCGGATTCCCGAGGACTTCCCCGATCCCGACGCGTTCAATCCGGACCGCTACAACAAGCCCGAACAGGCCGACATCGTCAACCGGTGGACCTGGATCCCGTTCGGGGCGGGCCGCCACCGTTGCGTGGGCGCCGCTTTCGCGCAGATGCAGATCAAGGCGATCTTCTCGGTCCTGTTGCGCGAATACGACTTCGAGATGGCTCAGCCCGCCGACAGCTATCGCAACGATCACTCGAAGATGGTGGTGCAGCTGGCTAGCCCGGCCAAGGTCCGTTACCGCAAGCGCCAGGTATAAGGCAGCTCATGGGTTTTCGCGTCGAAGCCGACCTGGATCTGTGCCAGGGCCATGCGATGTGCGAGCTGGAGGCACCCGACTATTTCCGAGTGCCCAAGCGCGGAAAAGTCGAGATCGTGGATCCCGAGCCCGGCGACGAGGCCCGCGACGAAGTCGAGCGCGCGGTCGAAATGTGCCCAACCCAAGCCCTATTGATCAAAGAGAAGGAAGACTAGATAATGGCGTCACACTCCCGCGAAAAACTCGAAGCATGGGTCGACCGCTGGTTACAGGCCAACAAAGACTGCGAAAAGGCCGGCGACTGGCGGCCTTTGGGTGACTTCTACGCTCCCGAGGCCACTTACGGCTGGAACATCGGACCCAAGGAAGACGTAATGTGCGTCGGGGTCGATGAAATCCGCGACGTCGCGCTCGGCCTCGAGATGGAGGGCCTGGAGAACTGGGTCTACGAGTACCAGAAGGTCCTGATCGACGAGAAGCAGGGCGAGATCGTCGGTTTCTGGAAGCAGATCGTCAACAAGTCCGACGGCACCCAGGACGAGATCTACGGCATCGGTGGCAGCTGGTTTCGCCTCAACGACGACGGGCTCATCGAGTGACAGCGCGACTTCTTCGACTTCGGTCACGTCGCGAAGATGTTCGCGAACCTGATCGAGTCCGGCGACCTGAGCACCGGTATGCAGAACCGCATCCAGCGCAGCGTGGCCGGCGAGAAGTTGCCTGGTTACTACCCCTTGGGACAAGCTCCGGTGCCCATCTGGTGACCGAGATCACGGCTGACCTACACTTGACCAAGCGGTTGCTTGCCTAGAGATTGGGGCCGTCCGCAACCGACGTTTCAATGACGAAAGCAGGTTCACGGTGAAGACCAAAGGTGCGCTGATCTGGGAGTTCAATCAGCCCTGGTCGATCGAGGAAATCGAGATCGGCGACCCCCAGAAGGACGAAGTCAAAATCCAGATGGAAGCGGCGGGCATGTGCCACTCCGACCACCACCTGGTCACTGGCGGCATCCCGATGGGCGGCTTCCCAGTTCTCGGTGGTCACGAGGGCGCCGGCATCGTCACCGAGGTCGGCCCCGGCGTCGAGGACATTGCCGTCGGCGACCACGTGGTGCTGTCGTTCATCCCGTCCTGTGGTCACTGTCCGACCTGTCAGGCCGGCATGCGCAACCTGTGCGACCTGGGCGCCGGACTGCTCAACGGCGCGGCGGTATCCGACGGCACGTTCCGGATTCACGCTCGGGGCAAGGACGTCTTCCCGATGACGCTGCTCGGGACGTTCTCGCCCTACATGGTGGTGCACAAGAGCTCGGTGGTGAAGATCGACGAGTCGGTGCCGTTCGAGGTTGCCGCCCTAGTGGGCTGCGGCGTCACCACCGGCTACGGCTCAGCGGTGCGCACCGCCGACATCCGGCCGGGCCAGGACGTCGCGATCGTCGGTGTCGGCGGGGTCGGCATGGCAGCGCTGCAGGGCGCCGTCGCCGCCGGTGCGCGCTACATCTTCGCGATCGACCCCGTCGAGTGGAAGCGCGACCAGGCCCTCAAGTTCGGTGCGACGCACGTCTACCCCGACATCTTCGCCGCGATGGGCGGAATGATGGACGTGACCTATGGCTTGATGGCCCACAAGGTAATCGTCACCGTCGGCGAGCTGCAGGGTGCCGACATCGACAACTACCTGGTCCTGACGCAGAAGGGCGGCACCTGCGTGCTGACCGCCATCGGCAGCCTGGTGGACACCAACGTCACGCTGAACCTGGCGATGTTGACCCTGATGCAGAAGAACCTGCAGGGCACCATCTTTGGTGGCGGCAACCCGCAGTACGACATCCCCCAGCTGCTGGCGATGTACAAAGTCGGCAAGCTGAACCTCGACGACATGATCACCCGGCAGTACAAGCTGGAGCAGATCAACGACGGCTACCAGGACATGCTGGACGGCAAGAACATCCGCGGCGTCATCCGTTACACGGACGCCGACCGGTAATCACCCGGATTGCCGCCGAGTGGCCACTTATGACAGTGAAAACCACCGAAATTCAGCCATAACTGGCCACTCGACGGATAGTTAGGAGAACACCATGTCTGCCGAAACCGCGGAGAAGTCACCGGCATTGGCCGCGTCGCAGTCGTCGTGGCGCTGCGTCCAGGCCCATGACCGGGAGGGCTGGCTGGCCCTGATGGCCGACGACGTCGTGGTCGAAGATCCGATCGGCACGTCCGTCACCAACCCCGACGGCACCGGCGTGCGCGGCAAGGACGGCGTCGCCGAGTTCTACGACACCAACATCGCCGCCAACAATCTGACAATCACCTGCGAGGAGACGTTTCCGTCCAGCGACCCGAACGAGGTTGCACATATCTTGGTGCTGGACAGCAAGTTTGACAACGGAATCACCAGCAGCGTGCGAGGTGTGTTCACCTACCGCGTCAACGACGCCGGACTGATCGCGAACATGCGCGGCTACTGGAACCTCGACATGATGACCTTCGGCAACGCGGAGTGACCCCACTGCTCGCCGGCCGCGGCGCGGTCGTGGTCGGCGGGTCACGCGGGATCGGCGCGGCAGTTGCCGCACTGCTCGCAGAGCACGGCGCCGGCGTGGTGATCAACGGCCGGGACGGCGACGCGGCCCGTTCCACCGCCGAGGCGATCGCCGCCACCGGCGGACGGGCCGTCGCACATTCGGGTTCGCCGTCCGAGCAGCGCGCCGCAGAGTCCTTGGTGGACAACTGCATTGACGAGTTCGGCGGCATACATATCCTGATCAACTGCGCCGGCATCGCCGAACCGCCGGGCTCATCCATCCTCGATATCAGCGGCACGCAGTTCGCCGAACTGATGGACGCACACCTGGGCACGGTGTTCGCGACCTGTCGCGCTGCGGTACCGAAGATGATCGCCCAAGGCGGCGGCAGCATCGTCAACAGCAGTTCGTTCGCGTTCCTCGGCGACTACGGCGGCACCGGATATCCGGCCGGCAAGGGCGCGGTCAACAGCCTGACGCTGGCGATCGCGGCCGAACTGAAGGAGCACCGGGTACGCGCCAACGCGGTCTGCCCGGGCGCCAGGACACGGTTGTCGACCGGCGCGGACTACGTCGCACATATCAAGGACCTGAATCGGCGGGGCCTGCTGGATGACGTCTCCACCCAGGGTTCGCTGGACGTCGCGCCGCCCGACTACGCCGCGCCCGCCTACGTCTTTCTCGCCAGCGACCTGGCCAGCCACCTTACCGGCGAAATCTTTGCCGCCTCAGGCGGTTTCGTCGGCAGATTCCCCAAAGCGGCGCCGGAGCTGATCGGCTATCGGGACCATCACGACGCGCCGCCCTGGACCGTGGCCGAGCTGTCCGCGATGTTCGACGGTGGAGCCGCCTGAACGTCGATCGGCGCAACATATGCTGAAGCGATGGCAACCATTTTCACCAAGATCATCAACGGCGAACTGCCGGGGCGGTTCGTGTACGAGGACGACGAGGTCGTTGCCTTCCTGACCATCGAGCCGATGACCCAGGGACACACGCTGGTGGTGCCTCGAGCAGAGATCGATCAGTGGCAGAACGTCGAGTCCGCGGCGTTCGGCAAGGTCATGTCGGTCGCGCAACTGATCGGCAAGGCCGTCACCAAGGCGTTCGACGCCGACCGTGCCGGGGTGATCATCGCCGG
>DATNFI010000207.1:0-10036 GCA_035606475.1 Mycobacterium sp.
GATCTCGGGAGATAGCACGGTCTCCGCCAGCCCCTTGAGCTCGTTGTAGTTGCCGAACGCCTCGAGCAGATTGGTCTGGATCTGCGACAGCTCGACCGGGATCGACAGCGTCGTCACTCCCTTGCTGGTCTCGTCGAGCAGAGGAGACAGCAGCGGCTTCAGGGTGTGGTCCAGCAGTTCGAGCGAATACGCGTTGAAGTCGCTGAAGAGCTGCTCGCTGCCATTGGGGTTGGTCGAGATGTTCTGGAAATCGGTGGACAGCGTCGCCAGCAGGCTGCCGGTGACCCCGGGGGTGGGTCCACCGAGAACGGGCTCCCCGCCGAACAGCCCGAAGACATAGCCGTCGTCGCCGCCGTACCAGCCGCCGAACAGCGCGTTGTTGATACCGGTGTCGAAGCCGGTCAGAGCGGTGCTGATTTGAGTGCTGAAGGCATCCGACACGTTTCCGAGCGCGGTCGACAGCTCGGTGCTCGCCGTGGTGCCCTCGGCCTGCAGCGTCGACAGGTTCGCCTGGGTGTCGGACAGGAACGTCGTCCAGTCAACCTCTCCAGAGGCCAGCTTCACGTCGAGGTGCTGGACCATCGGGCCGGTGGACGTCGGCGCATTCATCCCGAACAGGCCCGCGCCCGCGAGCGCGAGGCCGGCGATCATGGCACGGCTCGGGTAGGCCGTGGAGTTGGAGGGGAAAGCTAGACGCACGGGCATCTCCTTAACTGGACATAAGTGGGTTTGGCCCATAACCAGGCGGAACGGGACGCTACCTAAGATTCAGCTGAGTCACAATAGGCTTGCCTAACCTCAGTTAGTGCAGCCTTAGTTGGCGTTGACGGGCGTGCAATAACCGCTGGTTGAACCGTCAGCTCCGGCGCGCTGCGGGCGAAAATGTGGTCGGCGTCACCTCACGCGCCGCGTGTTGGCGTGGGACTGTGCGCCGGTAGCGTTCGCGGGTACCCAGCCACTAAAGTAGCCAGCAATTTAGGGTAGCCTCCACTAACTGACAAAGGGGTGGGTGTGACGACTGGCGGGGCCGGGGCTTCCGTGGCTGGCAGCCTCAATGACGTGCGGGCCGAGGTCGCCGAATTGCTCGGCGTCACCGCCGATTCCGTCGACCCCGGCGGGAACCTCGTCAGCCAGGGTCTTGACTCGATCAGGATGATGTCGTTGGCCGGCAAGTGGCGTCGTCGAGGGGTCGACGTCGACTTCGCCGCGCTGGTGGCCGAACCCACCGTCGAAGCGTGGTCTCTGCTCGTCAAGGCGGCACCGGCCGCTTCGGAGCCCGACGTGCCGGCCGCGCCGAATCGCGCGCCGGACGACGCATTTCCGCTTGCCCCGATGCAGCACGCCATGTGGGTCGGCCGCCACGACAGTCAGCCGCTCGGCGGGGTGGCCGGGCACCTGTACGTCGAATTCGACGGCCGCGCAATCGATCCCGACCGCTTACGCGAAGCCGCTACCGCGTTGGCCGTGCGTCATCCGATGCTGCGGGTTCAATTCTGCTCCGATGGGAATCAGCGCATCGGCGCGCCCGCTGAATTTCCGGTTACCGTGTGCGACTTTCGCGACCTCGCCGACGATATGGTCGAACAGCGGCTGCTCGAGCTTCGCGAGGCCAAGTCGCACCAACAGCTCGAGGAGCAGGTATTCGAGCTCACCCTCTCGCTGCTGCCCGGCGAAACATCGCGCCTGCATGTCGATTTGGACATGCAAGCCGCCGACGCGATGAGCTACCGCACCCTGATGGCGGACTTGGCGGCGCTCTATCGGGGCCGGCAACTCGCCGACTTGGGATTCACCTACCAGGAGTATCGCGGTGAGCTTGTTCGCCGGGAGGCCGGGCCGCAACCGGCCCGCGACACCGATCGGGACTGGTGGTTGCAACGCATTCCCGAACTTCCCGACCCGCCCCGACTACCATCGGCCACGAGAAAAGGACTGTCACGCAACAGCACTCGGCGCTGGCAATGGCTTGACCCAGAGACCCGGGACGCGCTGTTCGCACACGCCCGCGCGCGCGGCGTCACACCCGCGATGATGTTCGCGGCCGCGTTCTCGCACACCCTGGCGTCCTGGTCGACCGCATCGAGATTCCTGCTGAACGTGCCGCTGTTCGGCCGCGAGGCCATCCATCCCGATGTCGACCGCCTGGTCGGCGACTTCACCTCCTCACTGCTGCTCGACATCGACCTGACCGACACGACCGATGCGGCGTCGCGCGCACATGCCGTGCAGGACGCCATGCGAACCGCCGCCGCGCATGCCGCCTACCCAGGTCTGTCGGTGCTGCGTGACCTCGGCCGCCACCGCGGCGCCCCGGTACTCGCCCCGGTCGTATTCACCAGCGCTCTGGGACTCGGCGAGTTGTTCAGCCGTGACGTGACCGAGGCCTTCGGCGCGCCCGGCTGGATCATCTCGCAGGGTCCGCAAGTGTCGCTGGACGCTCAGGTCACCGAATTCGACGGCGGCGTCATGGTGAATTGGGATGTCCGCGAGGACGTCTTCCCACCCGGCGTGATCGACGCGATGTTCGCCCACCACATCGCCGAATTGCGGCGACTGGCCTCCGACGACGAGGCATGGACGCAGCCGGATCCGCCGGCGCTGCCCGCCGAACAGCGAGCCCGCCGCGACAAGGTCAACGGTCGCAGCGCCGTTCCCAGTGCAGAGATGCTGCACGACGGCTTCTTTCGGCGTGCGCGGCAACAGCCCGACGCCCTCGCCGTTCTCGCCAGCTCCGGAGACCTCACCTACGGCCAGCTCCGGCAGCAGGCGCTGGCCGTCGGTGCGGCTTTGCGCGACAACGGAATCGGCGCCGGCGACACGGTCGCGATCATGGGCCCCAAGACCGCCGAACAGGTGCCCGCAGTGCTGGGAATCCTCGCGGCGGGTGCTGTCTACCTGCCGATCAGCGTCGACCAACCTCGCGACCGGGCCGAACGCATCCTGCGGGCCGGCCAGGTGAAGCTGGCCCTGGTGGGTGGCGGGCAGCAACTCTCGTTGCCGGTGCCCGCGCTGACGATCGCCGACGTGCTGAACGACGATCCCGCGGATTTCGAGCCTGTTGCCGGCGATCCCGCCGCGCTGGCCTACGTCCTGTTCACCTCCGGCTCGACCGGTGAGCCCAAGGGCGTCGAGGTCAGCCACGACGCGTCGATGAACACCGTGGAATTCATCGGGCGACATTTCGAGATCGGGCCTGCCGATCGCTGTCTGGCGCTGTCGACCCTCGAAGGCGACATCTCCGTGATGGACGTCTTCGTCACCCTGCGCACCGGTGGGTCGATCGTGATGGTCGACGAAGCCCAGCGTCGCGACCCCGACGCCTGGGCGCGGCTGATCGATGCTCACCGCGTCACCGTGCTGCACTTCATGCCCGGCTGGCTGGAGATGCTGGTCGAGGTGGGTGCGGGACGGCTGTCGTCGCTGCGGGTGGTGCCGACCGGCGGTGACTGGGTGCGGCCCGAGGTTGTTCGCCGTCTGCGCGCCGATGCGCCGGCGCTCCGCTTCGCCGGCCTGGGCGGCGCGACCGAAACCGCAACGCACAACACCATTTTCGAGGTCGGCGACCTGGCCGAGCTCTCGGCCGAGCTGACCGCACTGCCGTTCGGCACACCGCTGACCAACAACGTGTGCCGAGTGGTCAACGACCGCGGTGACGATTGCCCCGACTGGGTGGCCGGTGAGCTGTGGCTATCCGGACGGGGTATCGCGCGCGGATACCGTGGCCGGCCCGACCTCACCGCCGAGCGTTTCGTCGAGTACAACGGCCAGACGTGGTACCGCACCGGCGATCTGGCCCGATATTGGCCGGACGGAGTCCTGGAATTCGTCGGACGCGCCGACCACCGCGTGAAAATCAGCGGCTACCGCGTCGAAATCGGCGACGTCGAGGTGGCGCTACGTCAAATACCCGGCGTCGCAACCGCGGTCGCCGCGCTGGTGACGACACCCGGCGGCGCCGAGGTGCTGTCCGCGGTCCTGCACGGCGACCACCCACAGCTCACCGCCGACACCGTGCGGGTGGCGATGGCCGATCTCGTTCCGGCCCACATGATTCCGCAACATATTTCCTTCGTGGACCACGTGCCGTACACGCTTGCCGGCAAGATCGACCGACGGGCCGTGAGCGCTCAATTGGCTGCTGCGGTGGCCGAGTCATCGGCGCCCGCACACCGCGCTCCGGCAACTCCGGTGGAATCCGCCGTCGCGGCGATTGTCGGCGACGTTCTCGGTGCCGACGCCGTCGGTCTCGACGACGACTTCTTCGCGCTGGGCGGAGACTCGGTGCTGGCGACCCAAACCGTCGCACGCCTGCGAGCCTGGCTCGACACCCCTGGCATCATCGTGGCCGACATCTTCGCCACCCGAACCGTTTCCGCGCTGGCCGATCTGCTCCTGCGCCGCGAAACCGACCCGGACCGCCTTCAGCAGGTCGCCGATCTGTACTGGGAAGTCGTCGGCATGGAAGCCGGTCAGGTAGTGGCGGCGGTCGCCGGAAACGAAGTAGTGCAATGATTTTCGATAACTTGACTTCGGTGCAGAAGAAGGAGTTTCCGGCCTGGGTCAAGCGATTCCCGGGCGGAGGCGTGGCGGCCCGCGGTGCCACAGTGGTGTTCCCGCATGCCGGCGGCGCGGCTACCGGCTACCGGAAGCTGGCGACTGCGCTGGCCGCCGGGGGTGGTGACACCTACGTCGTTCAGTATCCGCAACGCGCGGAACGTCTCAATGAGCCTGCCGCGCAGACGGTGCAGGATCTCGCCCGCAGTCTGTTCATCGCCGGCCCCTGGCGTCAGGCGGCGCCGCTGCGGTTGTTCGGTCACAGCATGGGCGCCGTCGTCGCCTTCGAATTCGCCAGGATCGCGGAATCCCGTGGCGTGGCGGTGGAACGGCTGTGGGCCTCGGCGGCTCCGGCCCCCTGCGCGGTCGAAGCCAAGCCCGATCTGCCGACGAGTCACGACGACCTGCTGGTCGACATGACGGAATTCGGCGGGACGGATGCCGAGTTGCTCGCCGACCCGGAATTCGCCGAGCTGCTGGTGACCGCGATGCGCGCCGATTATGCGGCGATCAACCGTTACGCCTGCAGCCCCGATATTCACATTGCCGCGGACATCTCAGCATTGGGAGCTCACGGCGACGTCCGGGTGGACGCAGGCGAACTGCAACGCTGGGAAAGCCACACCGCCGGGGCCTTCGATCTCGACTGGTACGACGGCGGTCACTTCTATCTCGACGACCACATCGACGATGTCGCCGCGCGGGTGAATGCCGGTGGCTGAGGACAGGTCTTCGGCTGCCTCGGATCCGGTGGTGGTGGTCGGCATGGCGCTGGAGGCGCCCGGTGGCATCGATACCGCTGCCGCGTATTGGGAATTGTTGTCCCAAGGTCGTGAAGCGCTGACGCCATTTCCCGTCGACCGTGGCTGGTCGGTCCGCGAGCTGTTCGCCGGTTCGCGGCGCAGCGGATTCAAGGAGATCCACGACCGAGGCGGATTCCTCAGCGGTGCAACGATGTTCGACCCCGAATTTTTCGGGATCTCGCCGCGAGAAGCTGTCGCGATGGATCCGCAGCAACGCGTTGCGCTGCGGGTGTCATGGCGGGCGTTGGAGAACAGCGGTATCAATCCCGACGACATGGCCGACCATGACATGGGCTGCTATCTTGGCGCGTCCGCCACCGGATACGGGCCACAGATGGCCGAATTCTCCGAATACAGTGGCCATCTGCTCGCCGGCACCGCCTTGAGCGTGATCTCCGGCCGGATCGCATACACGCTGGGATCGACCGGTCCGGCGGTGACAATCGACTCGTCCTGCGCGTCAGCGCTGGTGGCTTTTCACGCCGCGGTGCGCGCAGTGCAGAACGGCGACTGCGACCTGGCGCTGGCCGGCGGTGTCAACGTGCTGGGCTCGCCCGGATTCTTCGTCGAGTTCTCCAAACAGCACGCGCTGTCCGACGACGGACACTGCCGCGCCTACAGCGCGCAGGCCAGCGGGACCGTCTGGGCGGAAGGAGCGGCAGTTTTTGTGCTGCAGCGAAAGTCGGCGGCACAGCGCGATCGGCGGCCGATCCTCGCCGAAATCCTCGGCAGCGCCATCAACCACGACGGCCGCAGCGCAGGCCTGAGCGCCCCGAGTGCAGCGGCGCAAATCAGTTTGTTTCGCCGCGCGATTGCCGAGGCGGGAATCCGTCCCGAGGACGTCGGCATGGTCGAGGGACACGGCACCGGCACCCGACTCGGCGACCGCACCGAACTGCAGTCGTTGGCGCAGACTTATGGCAACACCGACCCCGAGAACGGAGCACTGTTGGGCTCGGTGAAGTCGAATCTGGGTCACGCCCTGGCCGCCAGCGGGGCGCTGGGCCTGGCCAAGATTCTGGTGTCCGCCGAACACCGTGCCATACCCCCGACACTGCACGCCGACGAAGCCAGCACCGAAATCGATTGGGAGAAGCAGGGTCTGCGGCTCGCGACGACGCTGACACCATGGCAGGCGGTCGACGGACACCGCGTCGCGGCCACGTCAGCATTCGGGATCGCCGGCACCAACGCGCACGTCATCGTCGCACTTCCCGAGGTCGCCTGATGCTGACCCAACCGCTGCCCGACGGCCGCGTCCCGATCGTGCTCTCAGCGCATGACGAGCGGCTGATCGCCCAGGACGCCTCGGCCATTCTCGATTACCTGGACCGGGTTGGCGAAGACCATGACCCGACCATCGAGATCGCGTCCACCTTGCTCCGGTTACGGCGGGTACGACGCCACCGCGCGGTGGTGCGGGCCGCCGATCGCGGCGAACTTGTCGCTGCCTTGTCGGCATTAGCCCACGACGATGACCATCCGCTGGTGGCGCGATCATCGAAAAGCGTTGCGCCGTGCGTTGCGTTCGTCTTCCCCGGGCAGGGCAACCAGTGGCAGTCGATGGGGGCGGAGGCCTACCGGCTGCTGGCCGCGTATCGTGCCGAGGCCGACCGTTGCGCGGAGGCATTCGTTGCTGCCGGCTACCCGTCACCGCTGCCGTACCTGCAGGGCGACGCGGAGCGGGATTGGTCGCGAGCCGAGATTCAGGGCGCGCAGTTCACCCATGCGGTAAGCCTCGCGGCGCAATGGCGGTTCTCCGGCGTGTTACCGGCCATCACGGTCGGTCACAGCCTCGGTGAGATCGCGGCGGCCGCTGTGGCCGAGAAGATTTCGCTGGCCGACGGGGCCGCTCTGGTTGGCGCCCGCGCCAGTGTGGTCGCCCGGTTGACCGGTGACTACGCGATGGTGGTGCTCGGTCTCAGTGTCGACGAGGCGCAGACGATGATCGCCGAAACACCGGGCTGGCTGGAGGTTTCCGCGGTCAACGGCCCTGCGGCCACAGTGGTGTCGGGGGAGCGCGGCGCGGTGGTTGCGGTGGCCGAGTTCGCCCGGGCGCGCGGTGTGTTCGCGCAGCAGCTCACTGTGGACTACCCGGGCCACACCAGCGCGCTACGGCCGCTGGGGGCCGAACTGGTCAAGCTGCAGCCCCGGTCGGCGTTCCGCGACGGGCCGCTGGCGTTCATCGGCGCGGCCGTCGGGGGGGAGGTCGGCAGCGACGTCAACTTCTCGCGGTACTGGTACGAAAGCCTCTGCAGCACAGTCCGTTTTGACCGGGCCGTGATCGCCGCGCAAAAGTGCGGGGCCGAGGCGTTCATCGAAATGTCGGCGCACCCGTCGCTCCTCTATCCGCTCAACGACCTGATCGGCGACGACTCGGCGGTGATTCTTGGTTCGGGTCATCGCGACGGGCCGATCACCGATGTGCTGTCGGCCAACATCGCCGCGGCCGCGATCGCCGATCCGGGCTACGCCTGGGCCGATACGATGCCGGCGGAGCTCGCCTTACCGCTACGCGGATTCCCGAACGCCCCGATGCGGGCGGTACACCTCTGGGCTGCGCCCGATCCCGTCACCACCACACTCGCTGACACGGCGAACCCGTTGACCGTTGCCGTCGAGGACTGGCAGCACACACAGGTGCCCAGTCCGGCCGCGGCGACGCGGTGTGGCATTGCGATCGTCGGCGACCGCGGCGGACAATTCACCGCCGCTGCCTCCGCACACCGGGGATATCACGTGGTGTCGCCGCGAGACGCGGAAATCGTTGCGGTAGTTGCGCCTCCGCTCTATCAACCCGACGCGACCGAAGCCGTCGCGCAGATCGCCGCACGGACCGACGCGGGGCTGCCCGACTACGACGCGATCATCGGACCGCGATGCCAAGCCGTCTGGCTGCTCACCGCCGGCGGCGAACGCGTCATCGCGGGGGACAACGCCACCCGGCCCGCCCAGGCGGCGTTGGGCGCCATGCACCGCAGCATCGGCTTCGAATTCGGCGACCAGGCGTTCGGCACCCTCGATCTCCCGGCGGGCGACGTCGACTCGCACATCGCGGCTGCCGCTCTCGACGTGCTGCTCGGAGCCGCCGGTGTGATGGCGCTGCGCAGCGGCGAAGACGCGGAACCCCGCCGCTACGTCCGGACCCTGCGCGAAGACCGCCGAACCGCACCGGCCCGGCCGCTCGATGCGGCCGCGCTGGACAACGTGGTGATCACCGGCGGTAACGGAGCCATCGGCCTGCGGTATGCCCAGCATTGCATCGAGCGTGGCGCCCGCAGAGTGCTCCTGTTGAGCCGCAACGGTATTGAACCTGAGGCGTTACGCACACTGGTCGGACGCCATCACGTCGAGGTACTCGCCCCGCGGTGCGATATCACCGACCGCGTCGCGGTCGCAGCCGTCGCGGCCGAGTTCGCGGAGACCGGGGCCTCGTTGCTGATCCATACCGCGGGAATCGCGGCGGCATCCGGACGCGCCGAATTGACCGGTTCGGACGTGGCCGCTGTCTGCGCCGCGAAAGTGTCCGGCCTGGCCGCGATGGCCGACGTGTGGCCGCTGCAGCCGGAATGCCGGATTCTGGCCTGCTCATCGGTTTTCGGCGTCTGGGGCGGCCACGGTCATGCCGCCTACGCGGCGTCAAACCGGATCCTCGATGCGCTGGCGGCCCAACTGCGCGCGACCGGGTTGGACTGTACTGCCATTCGATGGGGCCTGTGGCAGGACGCCGGGGTTGTCACCGCGGCGGAGATTGCCCGCACCGAACGCTCCGGCCTGATCGCGATGCGGGCCGAACCGGCGGTGGCGGCAAGTCTCGGCCGATACGCCGACGACCCGTTGATTTTCGACGCGGACTTCGATCGACTCCGGGTCTTCTTCGAGAGCCAGGGGATCCCGATGCCGTTCAGTCGGCCCGTTGGGCACGATGACGCGTTGCCGCACAACGGCTTCGGCGCTCGATCGCTCCACGAGCTCGTGCATGCCGAGCTCGGGGCGACGTTGCAGCTGGGCGATGCGCTGTCGATCGACCCGACGGCGTCGCTGATCGACCTCGGGTTGGACTCACTGCTCGCCCTCGACCTGCGCCGGCGGCTGCGCCGGGCCGTGGGCCACTCGGCTCCGGTGGCGATGATGCTCGGCGGAATCACCGTCAACGAACTGATCGAGGTCCTCGGTGCGACCAACGGCCAGGATATGGGGAAGGTTGGAACGCACGCGTGACTGACACCACCGGATTGGACACGCTGGAAGCGCAGCGTCTGGAGTTGTTGCGGCGCAAGATCGCCGAGCGTGGCTTGACCCGACCAGACGTCGCCCCGGATGCCGTCACGCAGAGCCCGGAAATGTCCGATGGCCAACGCCGGATGTGGTTCGTGCAGTCGGTCGACCCGGACGGCGCGCTGCTCAACATCTGCGTGTCCTACCGCGTCACCGGCGAGGTCGACGTCGCGCGCCTCCGCCGGGCGGTGGATGCCGTCGCGATGCGCCACCCGGTGCTGCGCACCACGTACCAGACCGGCAGCGACGGCGATCCCCGCCCGGTGATCCACGACGACCTACGCCCGGACTGGGCCGAGCATGATCTGTCCGGCCTTGCCGAGCAGGCCCGCCAGCTGAGGCTGGAAGTCCTGGCGCAGCGGCAGTTTCGGCAACCGTTCGACCTGACCAAAGACTCGCCG
>DATNFI010000208.1:0-37847 GCA_035606475.1 Mycobacterium sp.
CTGGCCACCGCCGTGCTGCCCGGGCTGCCGCCACTGTCCGGCGGCATGGTCGGCTTCTTCGCCTACGACCTGGTGCGGCGCCTCGAGCGGCTGCCCGAGCTCGCGGTCGACGACTTGAACCTGCCGGACATGCTGCTGCTGCTGGCGACCGATCTGGCCGCGGTCGATCACCACGAGGGCACCATCACGCTGATCGCCAACGCTGTGAACTGGAACGGCACCGACGAGCGGGTCGACGAGGCCTACGACGATGCGATCGCGCGGCTGGACGTGATGACCGCCGCGCTCGAGCAGCCGCTGCCGTCGACCGTCGCGACGTTCACCCGGCCCGAGCCGCAGCACCGCGCGCAGCGCACGGTCGAGGAGTACGGCGCCATCGTCGAGCGCCTGGTCGGCGAGATCGAGCGTGGCGAGGCGTTTCAGGTGGTGCCGTCGCAGCGTTTCGAGATGGACACCCACGTCGAGCCGATCGACGTCTACCGAATGCTTCGCGTGTCCAACCCGAGCCCGTACATGTACCTACTGCACGTGCCCAATGACGAAGGGGGAACCGCATTTTCGATCGCCGGGTCCAGCCCGGAGGCATTGGTGACGGTGCAGGACGGATGGGCGAGGACGCACCCGATCGCCGGCACCCGGTGGCGCGGTGAGACCGAAGACGAGGACCAACTGCTGGAAAAGGAACTGTTGGCCGACGAGAAGGAACGCGCCGAGCACCTGATGCTGGTCGACCTGGGCCGCAACGACCTGGGCCGGGTGTGTGTGCCCGGAAGTGTTCGCGTGGAGGACTACAGCCATATCGAGCGCTACAGCCACGTCATGCATCTGGTCTCCACGGTGACCGGGATGCTGGCCCACGGCCGTACCGCATTGGATGCCGTGACGGCCTGCTTCCCGGCCGGCACGTTGTCGGGGGCTCCGAAGGTCCGCGCGATGGAATTGATCGAAGAAGTGGAGAAGACCCGGCGCGGCCTGTACGGCGGCGTGATCGGCTACCTCGACTTCGCCGGGAACGCGGACTTCGCCATCGCAATCCGCACCGCCCTGATGCGCGATGGCACCGCCTACGTGCAGGCCGGCGGTGGAGTAGTGGCCGACTCGAACGGGCCCTACGAGTACACCGAGGCGAGCAACAAGGCGCGGGCGGTGCTCAATGCGATCGCCGCGGCGGAGACCCTCAGCGGCCCGGACCACAATGGCTGATGCGCAGCCCGCGGCCGGTGGCCGACGGACGCTCAGGGCGGCGCAGGCGCTGCTGGTGCTCTCGGCCGCCGGGCTGTGGGCGGCCTCTCGGCTGACCTGGGTAGACCTGACCACCTTCGACGGCCTGGGCCCCCGGAAGGTGGTCACGCTGTCCGGGTCGGGATGGTCGGCCGCGCTGCTGCCATTGGCGCTGCTGCTGCTGGCGACCGCGCTGGCGGCCCTGGCGGTGCGCGGATGGGCGTTGCGGGTGCTCGCGGTGCTGGTGGCGCTGGCCAGCCTGGCGACGGGGTACCTGGCCATCGGCACGCTGGAGACCCGCGATGTCGCTGTCCGGGGCGCCGACCTGGCGCGCGTGCCGGTGGCGGAGCTGGTCGGCAGCACCCGGCATTACCCGGGCCCGGTGACCACGCTGGCGGTCGCAGTCGGCATCTTGATCGCGGCCGCCCTGTTGATGCGTGCTGCCTCCTCGGCCGGCGCTACGGCCACGAAGTACCTGGCTCCCGCCGCACGCCGGTCCGCGGCACGGCACGACGATGCGGCGCCGTCGGAACGCACGATGTGGGACGAACTCGACGAGGGCCGTGACCCGACCGACCCAGCCGACGATCCGGCACCTGACGCTGACACCGAGGGTCGGTGACGAACGCCACCACGGCGCTCGCTACCCTCGATGGACGCCGTCAATAATCTGGCGGCGGCCGGGGAGAGGAACCGACAGCATGAGTTCGGCAAGCGTGCTCGACTCCATTATCGAAGGAGTCCGCGCCGACGTTGCCGCTCGTGAAGCGGTCGTGAGCATGCCGGAGATCAAGGCCGCCGCCGAAGCGGCCGCGCCGCCTCGTGATGTGTTGGCGGCGTTGCGCGAGCCCGGTATCGGCGTCATCGCCGAAGTGAAGCGGGCCAGCCCGTCGGCGGGCGAACTCGCGTCGATCGCTGACCCGGCCGCGCTGGCGTGCGCTTACCAAGACGGTGGCGCCCGGATCATCAGCGTGCTGACCGAAGAGCGCCGCTTCCACGGCAGCCTGGCAGACCTCGACTCAGTCCGCGCAGCGGTGTCAATTCCGGTGCTGCGCAAGGACTTTGTGGTGGGGCCCTACCAGATTCACGAGGCTCGCGCGCACGGCGCAGACATGCTGCTGTTGATTGTCGCGGCGCTGGATCAGCCCGCGCTGGAGTCGATGCTGGAACGCACCGAATCGCTGGGCATGACAGCGCTTGTCGAGGTGCACACCGAAGGCGAAGCCGACCGGGCCCTCAAGGCTGGAGCCCGCGTGATCGGTGTCAACGCCCGCGATCTGCGCACACTGCGGGTCGACCGGGATTGCTTTGCCCGCATCGCGCCTGGCCTGCCGTCAGACGTCATCCGGATCGCCGAATCCGGCGTGCGGGGCCGGGCTGACCTACTGGCTTATGCCGGCGCGGGCGCTGACGCGGTGCTGGTCGGCGAAGGCCTGGTCACCAGCGGGGACCCTCGCGCGGCCTGCGCCGACCTGGTCACCGCCGGTAAACACCCGTCGTGCCCCAAGCCGGCCCGCTAACCCGTCTGAACCCGATGCGCCGCTTACCCGTTGAGCGTTCGTGATGGCAGACATTTCAGGTACGGAACTTCCGCGTTCCAGCGCCGCAATCGCCGAGCCGACGAGCCACGATCCTGACTCCCGTGGTCATTTCGGCGTTTACGGTGGCCGCTTCGTTCCCGAAGCGCTGATGGCCGTCATCGAGGAAGTCACGGCGGCCTACGAGAAGGTCCGCACCGACCAGGCGTACCTCGAGGAGCTCGATCGCCTGCAGACGCACTACACGGGTCGGCCATCGCCGCTGTACGCGGCGACCCGGCTCAGCGAGCACGCCGGTGGCGCGCGCATCTTCCTCAAACGAGAAGACCTGAACCACACCGGTTCTCACAAGATCAACAACGTGCTGGGACAGGCCTTACTTGCTTGCCGGATGGGCAAGACCCGAGTGATCGCCGAGACGGGCGCCGGCCAACACGGCGTCGCCACCGCGACGGCGTGTGCGTTGCTCGGCCTGGACTGCGTGATCTACATGGGTGCCGTCGACACCGCGCGGCAGGCACTCAACGTGGCCCGGATGCGACTGCTGGGCGCTGACGTCGTTTCGGTCGAGTCGGGATCGAAAACCCTCAAAGACGCCATCAATGACGCCTTCCGGGACTGGGTGACCAACGCCGACAACACCTATTACTGCTTCGGCACCGCCGCTGGGCCGCATCCGTTCCCGACGATGGTTCGCGACTTCCAGCGCGTGATCGGACTCGAGACGCGGGTGCAGATCCAGGATCAGGCCGGCCGCCTTCCCGATGCCGTCACCGCATGCGTGGGCGGGGGTTCCAACGCGATCGGCATATTCCACGCCTTCCTCGACGACCCCGGGGTCCGGCTCGTCGGCTTCGAGGCCGCCGGCGACGGTGTCGAAACCGGCCGCCACGCGGCCACCTTCGCGGGTGGGTCGCCGGGTGCGTTTCAGGGATCGTTCTCGTTCCTGTTGCAGGACGAGGACGGCCAAACCATCGAATCCCATTCGATCTCAGCCGGGCTGGATTATCCGGGCGTCGGCCCCGAGCACGCGTGGCTGAAAGACACCGGGCGGGCCGAGTATCGGCCGATCACCGACACCGAGGCGATGGATGCGTTCCGGCTGCTGTGCCGGACCGAAGGCATCATTCCGGCCATCGAATCGGCGCACGCCGTCGCCGGCGCTCTCAAACTGGGCCTCGAGATGGGCAGCGGCGCAATCATCGTCGTGAACCTATCGGGCCGCGGAGACAAAGACGTGGAGACCGCCGCGAAGTGGTTCGGCTTGCTGGACGGTCGCTCATGACCGTCGAACAGAGCGAAAAGAGCCGACTGCAAGCGCTTTTCAGCGCCTGCCGGAACGAGCATCGGGCCGCGCTGATCGGGTATCTACCGACCGGGTATCCCGATGTCCCGGCGTCCATCGACGCGATGAAGGCGTTGACCGAAACCGGCTGCGACCTCATCGAAGTCGGCATTCCGTACTCGGACCCGGGGATGGATGGCCCGGTGATCGCGAACGCCGCGGAGCTTGCGTTGCGCGGCGGCGTGCGGGTCCGCGACACATTGACCGCGGTCGAGGCGATCAGCGCCGCGGGCGGTCGTGCGGTCGTCATGACGTACTGGAACCCGGTGCTGCGCTACGGCGTTGACGCCTTTGCGCGCGACCTGGCCGCGGCGGGGGGATACGGGCTGATCACCCCGGACCTGATCCCCGACGAGGCCGACGAATGGCTCGCCGCATCCGAACAGCACAAGCTCGACCGCATTTTCCTGGTCGCCCCGTCGTCGACACCGCAACGTCTGGCGGACACCGTCGCGGCATCACGCGGTTTCGTCTACGCCGCGTCGACCATGGGCGTGACCGGTGCGCGGGATGCGGTGTCGAACGCAGCGCCGGAATTGGTCGGCAGGGTCAAGGAGATTTCCGACATCGCCGTGGGGGTCGGACTGGGCGTCAGGTCGCGGGAACAGGCTGCCGAGATCGCCGGTTACGCGGACGGTGTCATCGTGGGCTCGGCGCTGGTCTCCGCACTCGCCGAAGGTCTACCCACGATGCGCGCTCTCAGCGAAGAACTGGCCGTCGGTGTCCGCCAAAGGATTTCGACTCGATGACCACGACTGTCCTCGCGTATTTCCCCAGCCCGTCGCAGGGCGTATGGCATCTGGGCCCGATCCCCATCCGCGCCTACGCGCTGTTCATCATCGCCGGAATCATCGCGGCGTTGCTGGTCGGCGACCGTCGTTGGGAAGCACGCGGCGGCGAGCGCGGCGTGATCTACGACATCGCGTTATGGGCCGTGCCGTTCGGGCTCGTCGGCGGCCGGCTGTATCACCTGGCCACTGACTGGCGGACCTATTTCGGCGACGGTGGGGCCGGACCCATTGCCGCGCTGCGCATCTGGGACGGCGGGCTGGGAATCTGGGGCGCCGTCGCGCTCGGCGGGGTAGGCGCCTGGATCGCCTGCCGGCGTCGGGGCATACCGCTGCCCGCATTTGGCGACGCAATCGCGCCCGGGATCGTTCTGGCGCAGGCGATCGGACGCCTCGGCAACTACTTCAACCAAGAGCTTTTCGGCCGCGAGACCACCATGCCGTGGGGCTTAGAGATCTTCTACCGCCGCGATCCGGCCGGATTCGTCGACGTGCATTCACTCGACGGTGTGTCGACCGGGCAGCTCGCGATGGTCGTCCAACCGACCTTTCTCTACGAATTACTCTGGAACCTCCTGATTTTCGTCGTCCTGATCATTATCGATCGACGCTTCACGATCGGGCACGGCCGGCTGTTCGCGGCCTACGTGGCGGGTTACTGCGTAGGCCGATTCTGGGTCGAATTGCTGCGCGACGACACCGCCACCCATATCGCCGGCGTCCGAATCAACTCCTTCACGTCGACGTTCGTGCTCATCGGCGCGGTGGTGTATCTGGTTCTGGCGCCGAAGGGCCGCGAAGACCCGGCAACGCTCAGCGGCTCGGCTGCTGAGTTGCTGGAGCCGGACTCCGTCGAAGACGACGGCGACGGCGACGCTTCCGAGGTGGCAGAGTCCGAGGTGGCTGAGTCCGAGCCCGAAGACACGACCCCGCCGGTCGTCGACGCTGACGCCGTCGTCGCCGAGGCGGACGCCGCTGAAGTGGACCCGGCTGAGGTCGAGGTCGAGCCGGCCGATACGCCTGAGCCCGACGATGCCACGGACGCCGACGACGCCGAGCCCGACGACGCCGAGCGCGACGAAGCCGCGGACGACGATTCCGACGCCGAGAAAAAGCCGGTCGACGACTGATGTCCGACCCGGCCGCGCACGGTGCCGACCGCCCCGCCGCACGCTGGAATCTCTACGCGCTGCTCGGATCGGGTGCGCTGCTGGCGGGAGCGCTCGGCTACATCGGTCTGGTCGACCCGCACCGGCCCGGCTCGTTGTTCCCGATCTGCCCCTTCCGTCTGCTCACTGGATGGAACTGTCCCGCGTGCGGCGGGCTGCGGATGGTCCACGACGTGCTGCACGGCGACCTGGCCGCGGCGATCAACGACAACGTGCTGCTGCTGGTCGGGATCCCGCTGCTGGCCGGATGGATTCTGCTGCGCCGCCGCAGGGGACAGTGGCCGTTGACACTCCCGGCGGGCGCGGCGGTGATGATCACGTTGCTGGCCTGGACTGTGGTGCGCAACCTGCCCGGATTCCCGTTGGTTCCGACGCTGCTCACCCGTTAGTCCACTGCGCGAAGCGGAACTGACGGGAGATGATCAGATCGCACGACTATGCTTCTCGTCGTGGCAAGACGCGGAAAGATCGTCTGTACTCTCGGTCCGGCCACTAGTTCCGACGAGTCGGTCAGAGCGCTGGTCGAAGCCGGTATGGATGTCGCCCGACTCAACTTCAGCCACGGCGACTACAGCGATCACAAGACCGCCTATGACCGGGTGCGGGCGGCCTCCGACGCCACCGGCCGCGCGGTCGGGGTCCTGGCCGATCTGCAGGGCCCCAAGATCAGACTCGGACGCTTCGCCGACGGGCCAACCTACTGGGCCGACGGCGAAACCGTGCGGATCACCGTCGCGGATGGCGAAGGCAACCACGACCGCGTCTCGACCACCTACAAGCAATTGGCCAAAGATGCGCTGCCCGGTGACCGGGTTCTCGTCGACGACGGCAACGTCGGTTTGTTGGTCGACCACATCGACGGCGACGACGTGGTGTGCACGGTCACCGAAGGCGGGCCGGTCAGCAACAACAAAGGAATGTCGCTGCCCGGCATGAGTGTGTCGGCGCCCGCGCTTTCGGACAAAGACGTCGACGATCTCGAGTTCGCCATGCACCTGGGTGTCGACATGGTGGCGCTCTCTTTCGTGCGCTCCCCGTCGGACGTCGAGCTTGTCCACGAGGTGATGGACCGGGTGGGCCGGCGGGTACCGGTGATCGCGAAGCTGGAAAAGCCCGAAGCGATCGACAACCTCGAAGCGGTCGTGCTTGCCTTCGATGCGGTAATGGTCGCCCGCGGCGATCTGGGTGTCGAGTTGCCGCTCGAAGAGGTGCCGCTCGTCCAGAAGCGCGCCATCCAAATGGCAAGGGAGAACGCCAAACCCGTGATCGTCGCGACCCAGATGCTCGAATCGATGATCGAGCACTCACGACCGACGCGGGCCGAGGCCTCCGACGTTGCCAACGCCGTCCTCGACGGCGCCGACGCGGTGATGCTCTCCGGCGAGACGTCGGTCGGTAAGTATCCGCTGGCCGCGGTCCAGACGATGGCCCGCATCATCTGCGCGGTGGAGGAGAACTCGACGGCCGCGCCACCCTTGACGCATGTGCCCCGGACCAAGCGTGGCGTGATCAGCTACGCCGCCCGCGATATCGGCGAGCGGCTCGACGCCAAGGCGTTGGTCGCCTTCACTCAGTCCGGCGATACCGTTCGGCGGCTCGCGCGACTGCATACGCCGCTGCCGTTACTGGCGTTCACTCCACTGCCCGAAGTACGCAGCCAGCTGGCCATGACATGGGGCACCGAGACCTTCATCGTCCCGATCATGCAGACCACCGACGGCATGATCCGCCAGGTCGATAAATCGCTGCTGTCGCTGGGCCGCTACAAGCGCGGCGACATGGTGGTGATCGTCGCGGGTGCACCGCCGGGCACCGTCGGATCGACCAACCTGATTCACGTGCACCGCATCGGGGAAGAGGACGTCTAACTCGTCTGAAGCGGACCACTAGGCTAAGCCCAGTGTCTGACTTCGACGAGCTGCTAGAGGTGCTGGATCTGCACCACGAGGGCGACGACGTCTTCGTCGGATCTCACCCCAGCAAGAACCCGCCCCGGACGTTCGGCGGACTGATGATGGCGCAGTCGTTCGTGGCGGCCAGCCGCACGCGCGCCCGCAATCTGCCACCCAATGCGCTGTCCGCACACTTCATCAACGGCGGCGACACCGACAAGGACATGCAATTCACCGTCGTTCGGTTGCGCGATGAACGCCGCTTCGCGAACCGCCGCGTCGACGTGACACAGGACGGAATCCTGTTGGCCACGGTGATGATTTCCTATCTGGCCGGGGGCAGTGGTCTCGAGCACAACATCGAGCCGCCCGACGTCGCCGATCCGGAGAACGTGCCGACGCTCACGGAGCGGCTACGCGGCTACGAAGACCGGGTGCCCCTGTTCGTCAACGCGTTGCAGCCGATCGAGTGGCGGTACACCAACGAACCGTCCTGGGTGATGCGGGAGAACGGGAACGAGCTGGATTACAACCGGGTCTGGGTCAAGGCCGACGGCGAGTTGCCCAGCGACCCGGTGCTGCACACGGCCACCATGCTGTATTCCTCGGACACCACGGTGCTGGATTCAATCATTACGACGCACGGACTGTCGTGGGGATATGACCGCATCTTCGCGGCGACGGTCAATCACTCCGTCTGGTTCCACCGCCAAGTGAATTTCAATGAGTGGCTGCTGTATTCGACGTCCTCGCCGGTGGCGTCGGATTCACGCGGGCTCGGAACCGGGTACTTCTTCGATCGCTCCCGACGGCCGGTGGCCAGCGTCGTGCAAGAAGGCTTGGTCAAATACTTTCCGGACAAAAGCTGACCAGCCAACAAAACCACCGGTCAACCCACTAATCCAGGTACCGCGCTGGAAGCGATCTGAGGCGTATCGTCGACGTTGGGTTGGATAGCCGAGCCAGCCGGGAGTACGCGTGAAAGAGTCACCGCTCGGTCTCGCGAGTCGAGTCCGGTCAGACGAGCAGGCCGCTCACGTCGATTCGTCGGTTGCGCGCTGGTCGGGCGTGATAGTCCTGCTGTGCGCGATGTGCTGGCCGATCGTGATCATCGTGCACGCCCACGTCCAAGCGGGCTGGTACGCGCCGGGCCGGCTCGAGTGGTCGGTGACGGTACTGGCCGCGGTCGCTTTCATCGTGCGGGGACTCTTCCTCGGGCGTCCGGTCACAGTGCGGCACGCGGCCGCGGCGTCCCTTGTCCTGATGGTCGGGATTGTCGCGCGATTGCTGTCTTTTGATCTGCTCGGCGGCGCGCTGATCGCCGGATCCGGTTGGGTGCTCATGTGGCCGATCGCTGCGCGACGACAGCCGGGCGACCTCTCCCGGGTATGGGAATTGATCAACTCCACCGACGGCGACCCGCTGGCACCATTCATGATGCAGGCCGGTAAGTGCTTTATGTTCAGCGCGGACGCCCGGGCGGCTCTCGCGTATCGGACCCGAATCGGCTATGCCGTCGTCAGTGGCGATCCCGTCGGCGACGAGGCCCAGTTTCCCCAACTGGTCGCCGATTTCGTCGCGTACTGCAAAGACCATGGCTGGCGAATCGCCGTACTGGCGTGCAGTGAACGCCGCCTGCCGTTGTGGAGCGATCCGGCCGTTGTCGGAAGGTCGCTGCGGGCGATACCGATCGGGCGCGACGTCGTCGTCCACGTCGCGGATTTCACCCTGGACGGGCGTCGATTCCGGAATCTGCGGCAGGCCGTCCAACGCACCCATAACTGCGGGATCACCACCGAGATCATCGCCGAGCAGGACCTCGACGAGCGGCAGGTCGCCGAGCTGAGCGAGGTGCTGCGGGCATCTCCGAGTGGAGCGCACAGCGATCGTGGGTTCTGCATGGCACTGGACGGGGCTCTAGAAGGCCGTTTCCCCGGCATACAACTGGTTGTCGCACGGGACAAATCGGGGCGTGCACAAGGATTTCACCGATATGCCACGGCCGGTGGTGGCCGTGAAATCAGCCTCGAAGTGCCATGGCGGCGGCGCGGTGCGCCAAACGGAATCGACGAAAGACTCAGCGTCGACATGATCGAGGCCGCGAAAACTGCTGGCGCACAACGCGTATCGTTGTCCTTCGCCGCCTTCTCGGATCTTTTCGACGAGCAGGACCGAGGTCGCGCGCACGCGATTTTCTACTGGCTGATCCATCGCCTCGACCCGTTGATCGCGTTGGAGTCGTTGTACCGATACGTGCGCAAATTTCACGCAACGGGCGAACGGCGTTACGCGCTGGTGTCTCTCACCCAGCTTGTGCCACTGCTCTACGTGATGATGTCGCTGGAGTTCATGCCGCGCCGCCGCGGGCTATAGCAATCTAGGACGCCGATGCGGGCGTCAACGTGACGCTCAACCGGTCCTGAACCGTGCGCCGGAACTGGTCGGCGCAATGCTGCTCTGCGACTTGATTTTCCCCGGCCTTCTGTATGCAGTCGATGTAGTCGCCGCCTCGGACGTCCTTCCAGACCGTGTTCCAGATGGCTATAAACGCCAGCCCGACGACGACCGCCAAGGCGCCCAACACGACACCCGCGATAGCGACCCCGGCGTTGTCGGCGATTCCGCGCTTGGCCCGCGCCCGCCCGACGATGCCAAGGATCACCGCGACAACGCCGAGGGCGATCGGGGCAAACACCGTCGCGACACTCAATAGACCCACGACCGCGAGCACCAGCGCGGCGATACCGAACCCGTTCTTGGGACCCACCGGCCGTGAAGGCCCGGTGTGCGGTGTTCCCGCGGCGTTCTCCCGTCTAACCGGCTGATCCGAAGATCCGGTCATGGCTCGCTCTCTGATCCGGCGACATGGACGACCGTTCGCCAGAATACGCGTCGGCGCCGATACGCATTTCCGGACACCGAATATCGGGAGAAGGGTGATGGGTGGCCACAACTACCGTGCGTCCGTCGAACATCGAATCCCGTCCGGCCGCCAGCAGGCTGTGCATGACCGCGTCCGCGTCAGCGGCATCCAGATGCTCGGTCGGCTCGTCTAGCAACACGATCCGTGCGGGTGAGATGAGCGCCCGAGCCAACAGTAGTCGTCTTCGCTGACCGGCCGAGAGTGCTTGTGCGCCACCGGACAACACCGTGTCGAGACCGGTCGCAAGGCCGGACAGCCAGCCGTCCAGACCGACACGCTGCAGTGCCACCAGCAATTCATGGTCTGGGCAGTTACCGCGGGCTACCAACAGGTTGTCGCGCAAAGTGGTCGAAAATATGTGCGCGTCCTCGGCGAAAAAACCGACAGCACAACGTAGCTCGCTCTCGTGCAGCGCGTGCAGCGGTAGTCCGCCGAGTGTGACGTCTCCGCTGGTGGGAGCCAGCAGTCCGGCGAGTGTCATCAGCAGGGTCGTTTTGCCGCAACCGCTCGGGCCGGTGATCGCCAACCTGGCGCCCGGCGGCAGATCGACGTCGACCGCGGCGGACATCCGCCCGCCCGGCTGCGCGGCGATGAGTTTGCTCGCGCGTAGTCGCGCGTCGGGAGACGGCGATACCGCCCTGCTCCTCGCTGCCGGCTCCTTCGATGAGGCCAGATGCAGCAGACGGCTCGCGGCCAGACGTGACCGTGTCAATTGGATGGCGGCTGCTGGCAGCAACGTCGTCGCCTCGAACGCTGAGAGCGGCAACAGCATCAGCACGGCCAGCGTGGTGGGCGCAACTGAACCGGCCAGTTGGATTCCCGCGACGACCGCGCCGAGCACACTGATACCGATCGCGGCCGTCGGAATGGCCTGCGCCAGCGCCGCTGGCCGGGCTGCGGCGTCAACGGCGTCAGCCCACTCGCGCTGACGACGCCGCGACTCGGCGATGACGTCCGGCAACCGGCCGGCCACCCGCAGTTCGGGTGCATGCTCCAGCGCCAGCATCGCCGACACGTCGCGACCGGAATGATGCTGGCGTGCAATCGTTTCCTGGGCGGTGGCAGACCTGGCCGCCAGCCACGGCGCGACGATGCCGGCGACCACCAGGCAAGCCGCCAGAACCACCGCTGCGAGCACCGAGATCATGCCGACCGCGGCGACCGCCGCCAGCCCAAGTATTGCCGCGACACTGGCCGGTAGCAGAGCGCGGACCAGCACGTCGGCCAACTGGTCGACGTCGGAGCCGACTCGCGAGACCAATTCCCCGGTGTTCAACCGGGTCGCAACGTCGGCCGGGCCGCGAGCGAGGCGTTGATAGATCAGCGTTCGGGCGGTGCCGGCGGCGCGCAGCGCGGTGTCGTGGCTGGCCAGCCGTTCGCAATAGTGCAGCACGCCACGGGAAATCGCGAGAGTACGTACCGTCACCACTGCGATCGACAGGTCCAGGATCGGCGGCATCTGCCAGGCGCGGGTGATCAGCCACGCCGACACTCCAGTCAATCCCAGTGAACTAGCCACCGAAAGCGTCCCGAGCGCAACCGCGAGGAGCAGGCTCGGCAGCCGCGGGCGCAGCAGTTGCGCGGCGGCCGCAATCCGATCAGTTGAGCGCATGACGAACCTCACCGGCTGCGGTCACCACGACGTCATCGCCGATCGCAATCACCTGTTGGCGGTGCGCCACAACGACAACGGTGGCACCGCGACGAGCCCGCGCGGTGAGCGCGCGTAGCACTCGAGACTCCGTGGTGGTATCCAGATGCGCCGTGGGCTCGTCGAGAAGCAGCACCGGCGCCGATGAACCGAGTGCGCGGGCCAAACCCAGCCGCTGCCGCTGTCCCAGCGACAGGCCGACGCCACCGGATCCGATGACGGTGTTCCAGCCATCCGGTAACTCTGCCAGCACTTGATCGAACCCCGATGCCGCGCAGGCAGCTTCAAGATTGGCCAGCGGCCCGAATAGTGTCAGATTTTCGGCTACGGTCCCCGGAATGAGGACCGGGCGATGCGGCAGCCACGCTATCTGCCGCCACCAGGCCGACGGTTGGAGGTCGGCGAGCGGGACGCCGCCAATGGTGACTTTGCCGCTCGTGGGTTCGGTGATTCCGGCTAGCACCTCCAGCGTCGTGCTCTTGCCGGTTCCGTTGGCACCGGTGAGCACCGTGATCTGACCGGGCCGGACCACCGCACTGATGTCGTGCGGGCGCAGTCCGTCACGACCGGCGACGCTGAGCCGGTCGATAATGATCACCGCGCCGGCCGCCGACACCGTCTGCGAACCGGCGCCAGCACCGGCAGAATCTCCGATCAACGCGAATGCGGCGTCGGCGGCCGCCCGACCGTCTTGTGCCGCATGGAATTCCACCCCGATCTTGCGCAGCGGCCAAAAGACGTCCGGCACGAGCAGCAAGACGGTCAGCCCTGTGCTCAGGCTGATCTCACCGAACACCAACCGCAGACCAATGCTCACCGCGACCATCGCGACGCCAAGGGTGGCGAGAAGTTCCAGCACCAGAGACGACAGGAAGGCCATCCGCAACGTGGACATCGCTGAGCGGCGGTGGGCGGCAGACAATTCGGCGATGCGTCGTTCGGGTCCGGTGGCGCGGCCCAACGCGCGAAGCGTCGGTATTCCTGCGATCAGATCCAGAAGGCGGGCCTGCAGAGTTGCCATGGCCGTGAGCGCTGCCGCGGACCGATCAGCGGTCGCCACGCCGATCAGCACCATGAAGATCGGAATCAACGGCAGTGTGATCAACACGATGATCGCCGATCTGAGGTCATAGAGCCCCAGCACGACTGCGCTCACCGGGGTGAGAATCGTCGCGAGTACCAGCGCCGGCAGGTAGGCGGTGAAATACGATCGCAAGCCGTCGAGTCCGCGGGTCACCACGGTGGCCGCCGCTTCACGCTGATCGTGCAGTTGCCGCGGTTGTCGTGAGGTGACGGCGGTGAGTACCTGGCCGCTGAGATCGGCAATGACCGCGCTTGCGCCGCGTTGACTCAGGCGAACCTGCAGCCAAAGCGCCGCGGCGCGCGCCAGCCAGAGCGTGAGCAGAGTCGCCAGCGCCGGCGTCCACCGAGTCAGATCCCTCGCGGAGGAAGGCTCGGTGATCACTCGGGAAGCGATGTGCGCCAACAGGATCGCCGAGAGAATCGCGCAACCGGAGATCACCAGACCGCACCCCACCGAACTGGCGAGGTACCTGCGCAGTGGGCCAGACGTCCGCCAGAACCGTGGATCCAGCGGCGCCCGGCTGACTCTGCTCAGGAGGCTCGCCTCGACAAGCCGGTCGCCGGCGGAATGCGGTCAGCTGAGACACGTTGTCGGAAAACCCAATACGTCCAACCCTGGTAGACCATTGTCAGCGGGGCCATGACCACCGTCACCCACGTCATGATCTTCAGCGTGTATGGGGTCGACGAGGCGTTGGAGATCGTCACGCTCCATAGCGTGTTCAAGGTCGACGGCACCAGGTTTGGGTAGAGCGACCCGAACATGAGCACGATGACGGCGGCCACCACGACGGCAGTGCTGAAAAATGCCCAGCCGTCGGATGCGCGCCTCAACACCAGCGCCACCGCGGCCAGTTGCGCGGCCACCGCGACCCCCAATGCCAGCCAGGTCCAGTCCTTCCCGTGCGCAACCTGTGTCCAAAGCCCGAAGCCACCGACCAGTGCGGTCACGGGAAGGGACAGCCGCCCGGCGAAGCGATGTGCGTCTTCGCGGATGGCGCCTGAGGTTTTGAGGCCGACGAACACAGCGCCGTAGAACAAGAAGAGTCCAGCCGTCGCGAGGCCTCCCAACAGCGTGTAGGCGTTGAGCACATCGGTGAGCGATGCGTCGACGCGGCCGGCGGCGTCCACCGGGAGACCGCGCACCAGGATTGCGAACGCGACGCCCCACAACACGGCGGGCAACCATGAACCGGCGGCGATTCCGACGTCGGCCGCGGTCCGCCATGCCGGGTCGTCGATTTTTCCGCGCCACTCGATCGCCACCGAGCGCAGGATCATGCCGACGAGGATGACCAGCAGCGGCAGGTACAACGCGGAGAAGACGGTCGCGTACCAACCCGGAAATGCAGCGAACATGGCTGCGCCCGCGGTGATCAGCCATACCTCGTTGCCGTCCCACACCGGGCCGATCGTGTTGAGCGCAGCGCGGCGATGTTGTTCCCGATCGCCCACACCGACACGGGCGAGCGGCTCCATCAACATGCCTACGCCGAAGTCGAAGCCCTCAAGGATGAAGAAGCCGAGAAACAGCATGCCGATGATGCCAAACCACAACTCCTGCAGTCTCATCGGTCAGCTCCTTTCTCGGCGGAACTCAATAGGCGAAAGACAGCGGCTCGATCTCGTCATCGCTCGGCGAATGGGGCGCTGCTGGCTCTGCGTCGTGTTCCCGCGGCCCTTCGACGACGTAACGCTTCAGCAGCCAGAACCAGGCAACCGCCAGCATCGCGTAGATCGCGGTGTAGGTCACCAATGAGGTGACCACGACACCGGAGGCGTGGTGCGAAACGGCTTCATGAACGGTGTATCGGACCTGCTGATCGCCGGTCGGGTTCGGCACGACAATCCATGGCTGACGGCCCATTTCGGTGAACACCCAGCCGGATATGTTGGCCAGGAATGGTGTGGGGATCGTGATCAGTGCCAGCCTGCCGAACCAGCGGTTGCGTGGGAATCGGCCGCCCCGGGTGAGCCACAATGTCGCCAACGCGAAAAGCAGCGGAATGGCCAACAATCCGATCATCGCGCGGAAAGACCAATACGTCACAAACAAATTAGGGCGATAGTCGTTGGGTCCGAACCGCTCTTGGTAGTCCTGCTGGATGTCGCGTACCCCGGGCAGTCTGACGTCGTGGATGCGACCCTGCGCCAGGAACGGCAGCACGTAGGGCACTTCGATCACCCGGGTGACGCTGTCGCAGTTGTTGTGGGTCCCGACGGTCAATACGGAGAAATCCGGGTCGGTAGCGGTGTCGCACAACGACTCTGCCGAGGCCATTTTCATCGGCTGCTGAACGAACATCAGCTTGCCCTGATGATCGCCGGTGGTGAACAACCCCACAGTGGCGATCAGCGCGATCCAGCAACCCAGGATGGCGGCAGGGCGGAACACCTTGCTGACGTCGGCCGCCGGCCCACCGGTAGCGGATGCAGATGTGGCGGACCGGACAAGCCACCACGCACTGACAGCGGCAACGAAAGTGCCGGCCGTCAGCAATGAGCCGGCGACCGTGTGGGAAAACGCCGCTCGCGCAGTGTTATTGCCCAGCAGCGCACCAATGCTGTCAAGCTCCGCGCGATGCGTCGCGGGGTTGTAGTGTGCACCGACCGGATGCTGCATGAACGAGTTCGCCACGATGATGAAGAACGCGGAGACGTTGACGGCGACGGCGACTATCCAGATGCAGGTCAGATGGACCAGCCGGGGTAGCCGGTTCCAGCCGAAGATCCACAGGCCGATGAAGGTGGACTCGAAAAAGAACGCTGCCAGACCCTCCATCGCCAACGGAGCGCCGAAGACGTCGCCGACGAAGCGGGAGTACTCGCTCCAGTTCATCCCGAACTGGAACTCCTGCACGATCCCGGTTGCGACCCCGATCGCGAAATTGATCAGGAACAACTTTCCAAAGAACTTGGTCAGCTGATACCACGCCACTTTGCCTGTCACGACCCAGATCGTCTGCATGAGCGCAAGCAGCGGGGCCAAGCCGATGGTGAGCGGCACGAAGATGAAGTGATAGACGGTGGTGATGCCGAACTGCCACCGCGACACATCGACGACGTTCATCTGTCATCTCCCTCGCAGCGGGATACGTTCTGTAGTACTACGCAGTGTAGTAGACGGTTGGGATTCCCGCTGAACCGGATTCGACGATCCCGCGCGCCCAGCTGTCAGGCCGCTGGCGGGGGTCCTCCCGCCAGAGCCTTCTCCATCCGCCGGGACGCGCTCCGGATGCCGAACGAGGACACGATCTCGAAGACCCCGATGACGATCAGCCAGATTGCGACGACGAGTGTCAGGACCTCGATGCTCTCCAGTGGGGATCCGAGCATCACAATGCCGGCCAGCAGGCTGACCAAGCCGAGGAAAATCTGCCAGGCGCGGCCGGGCAGATGGGGATCGCTGATCGCCGAGATCGATGTCGCCACACCGCGAAAGATGAAGCCGACGCCGATCCAGATGGCGAGCAGCAAAATCGCGTAGCCCTGGCCGAAGTGCCGGAAACACAACACCGCCAACACCAGCGAGGCAGCCCCGCTGACGAACGACAACACGCGACCGCCTGCGGAGACGTGTAGCGCGAACGCGAAGAACACTTGTGCAGCACCCGTGACCAGCAGGTAGATACCGAAGAGGGCCGCCGCGATGACGATGGAGTGTTCCGGCAAGACGTACACCAGAATGCCCAGGGTCAGCGACAGGATCCCCGACAGCAGGGTCGACTTCCATAGGTGCGGCAACAACTTTGGAGCAGCAGTGGTTTCCATGCCCGAAGTTTCCCACAAACGGTCACCGAGGTGGAGGGTTTGCGAGTCGTCAGACCCCAGCAGTCTGAGGCGCCTCGGTGACGACGTCGCCGGAACCGGCATCGGGCTTGCGTCCGATCAGATACCAGGTGCGCATGCACCCTTTCCCCTTGATTTCGATGTCGCCCCGCTCGTGCAGCACGAAATCGGCTTCCAGCCGTCGATAAACGTCCTCCGGCACTTGAATCCGGCCGACCGAGTCGGTGGATTCCATCCGCGATGCGACGTTCACGGCGTCGCCCCATACGTCGTAGAAGAATCGGCGCGACCCGACGATGCCGGCGACAACGGGCCCGGACGCCAGTCCGATTCGCAGCGGTAGCGGATTGCCGCGCGAATCCTTCAGGACCCGTGCGACTTCGGCCATGTCGAGCGCGAAAGCCGCCAGCGCCTCGACATGATCGGCTCGGGGGTGCGGCACTCCGCTGACCACCATGTAGGAATCGCCGCTGACTTTGATCTTCTCCAGACCGTGCTTGTCGACAAGTGCGTCGAAATCGCCATAAAGCTTGTCCAAGAACAGGATTAACTGATCCGGCGGCATATCGCTGGCTCGCTCGGTGAACCCGGCGATGTCGGCGAACAGCACCGAGGCTTCCTCGTACTTGTCAGCAATGATGTTGCGCGCCGGGTCTTTTAGACGTTCGGCGACGCTGGCCGGCAGGATGTTGGCCAGCAGCGCTTCGGAGCGTTCGTACTCCAGCTCCATTGCCGCTTCGGCGCGCACGATTTCACGCACCGCGTACCAGACGGTCGTCACCACCATGACGCACGCCGAGATGGTCGTGACGATGAAGCTCACCGACAGTGCCCACGCCGGTTGGGCACCGGTGTCGCGGGGGACCAGGAACTGCAGCGTGATCACCATGCTCGCGGCGATGGCGGCCAGAATCGACGCGAGGAAAATGCGGTCGACGCCGAGTTGCAGCACTATCAGGCAGGCCGCGACCAAGAAATAGAACTGCAAGCCCGAGCCGGTGCCGACGAACCAGCAGATCGCGAAGATCGATAGGTACGCGGTGCAGATGAAGGTCAGCGGTGGGATCAGCTCGCCGAAGCGATGCAGCATCGGCACGGATGCATAGATCGCGGCACCGACGATGTTGATCAGACCCGTCCACCACAGCGCCGGCGCCGAGAAGACCTGAACGAAGCCGAAACCGGCGCTGATGAACACCGCCATCGCCGCGGTGAGGTTCAGAATGCGGCGACGCCGTTCAATACGCTCGGCGTAGACCTGGCTGCGGGCGCGCGGTAGCGCCCGTGCTGCCGCTACGCAATCCGGTGTTCGCCGCGAACCTGCTGGTTGTTGGGCGGCGCACCGCTTAGCCACCACAGCAAAAGCCTAACGGCTGGAGCGAACACTGTGTGCGGTCTTGGAGTGCCCTCGGTGAGATTCGAACTCACACTGGACGGGTTTTGAATCCGTTTCCTCTGCCAGTTGGGATACGAGGGCCTGAGAACTTCGGCCTCCCACCATAGAGGATGGGCCGCCGCGAGCCGACTCACAGCCCCGCAGTCGAGGTTTCCCGCGCTTCACGAGAGAATGTCCTCCATGACCGACGACGAAGGCCGCACCCCGCACCGGGTCCTGATCGCCGAAGACGAGGCGCTGATCCGGCTCGACTTGGCCGAGATGCTGCGCGAAGAGGGCTACGACATCGTCGGTGAGGCCGGCGACGGGCAGGAAGCCGTCGAACTGGCCGAACAGTTGAAGCCCGATCTGGTGATCATGGACGTCAAGATGCCCCGCCGCGATGGCATCGACGCTGCATCCGAAATCGCCGGCAAACGCATCGCGCCGATCGTCGTGCTGACCGCGTTCAGCCAGCGCGAGCTGGTCGAGAAAGCCCGTGACGCCGGCGCGATGGCCTACCTGGTGAAGCCGTTCACGGTCTCCGACCTGATCCCGGCAATTGAGGTGGCGCTCAGTCGATTCAGCGAAATCCGGGCATTGGAGCTCGAAGTCGGGACGCTGTCCGACCGGCTGGAGACGCGCAAGCTCGTCGAGCGGGCCAAGGGTCTACTGCAGGCCAACCAGGGCATGACCGAGCCTGAGGCGTTCAAGTGGATTCAGCGGGCGGCCATGGACCGGCGCACCACGATGAAGCATGTCGCCGAGGTCGTCCTGGAAACCCTCGACACCACGCGCGAGCAGACGTAAAAGTCCCGGACGCGCCGAGCGTGCGGGTGCCTTTGCGTCTGCTCGCCCTTACTTCGCGACGATTACCGAGGAGCCGTGCCCGAACAGGCCCTGATTCGCGGTGACGCCCACTTTCGCGTTCTCCACCTGCCGGCCCGTCGCCTGGCCGCGCAGCTGCCAGGTCAACTCGCAGACCTGCGCGATCGCCTGGGCGGGGATGGCCTCGCCGAAGCAGGCCAGCCCACCGGACGGGTTGACCGGCACCCGGCCGCCGATCGTGGTGGCACCGCTGCGCAGCAGTGCCTCGGCCTCACCCTTGGGGCACAGGCCCAGGTGCTCGTACCAGTCGAGTTCGAGCGCGGTTGACAGGTCGTAGACCTCGGCCAGACTCACGTCTTCGGGTCCGATGCCGGCTTCGGCGTACGCGGCGTCGAGGATCTGGTCTTTGAACACCCGCTCCGGCGCGGGCGCGACGGCCGTGGAATCCGTTGCGATGTCCGGCAATTCGGGAAGATGCTGCGGATACTGCGGCGTCACCGTGCTCACCGCGCGCACCGACGGCACGCCGTCCAGGGAGCCGAGGTGCTTGCGGGCGAAGTCCGCACTGGCCACGATCAGCGCCGCCGCGCCGTCGGAGGTGGCGCAGATGTCGAGCTGCCGGAGCGGGTCGCTGACGATCGGGCTGGCCAGCACGTCCTCGACGGCGGATTCCTTGCGGTAGCGGGCATTCGGGTTCTGCAGGCCGTGCTGAGAGTTTTTCACCTTGACCTGAGCGAAGTCCTCGGACGTCGCGCCGTAGAGGTCCATCCGGCGTCGGGCGAGCAGCGCGAAGTACACCGGGTTCATCGCGCCGATCAGGTGGAAGCGCTGCCAGTCCGGGTCGTTCTTGCGCTCGCCGCCGACCGGGGCGAACGCGCCCTTGGGGGTGGTGTCGGCGCCGATGACCAGCGCGACGTCGCAGAACCCGGCCAGAATGTGGGCGCGGGCGCTCTGCAGGGCCTGCGAGCCGCTGGCGCACGCGGCGTAGCTGGAGCTGACCGGAACGCCGTTCCAGCCGAGCTTCTGCGCGAACGTCGACCCCGCGATGAACCCCGGGTAGCCGTTGCGGATGGTGTCGGCGCCGGCGACGAGCTGGATCTGCCGCCAGTCCAATCCGGCCTCGGCCAGCGCGGCACGGGCGGCAACCACGCCGTATTCGGTGAAGTCGCGGCCCCACTTTCCCCACGGGTGCATGCCCGCGCCGAGGATGTACAGCGGCTCAGGAGTACTCATGACGACGCAACTTTCCACGCGTGGACGAGGCGTTCGACGCCGTCGTCGTCGGTGTACAGGGTCATGGTGGCCAGTTCCATCTCCATGCCGACTTTCAGATCGGCGGCCAGCGTGCCCTCGACCACCTTGCCCAGCACGATGATGCCCTCGACGGCCAGTTCCACCGCGGCGATTGCGAACGGCTCGAACGGATCCGGCGCGGGGTAGGGCTTCGGTGGCGGATACCGGTTCTCGGTATAGCTCCACAGCGTCCCGCGGCGCGACAACGCGACAGCCTCGAGTACGTCGCTGTCGCAGGCCGGATTGGGGCAGTTGTTCTCCCGCGGCGGGAAGACGTAGGTGCCACATTTGGGGCACTTACTGCCGATCAGATGCGGGCTGCCGGCCTCATCGGCGGCGAACCACCCGTCGATTGCCGGTTCTGGACTGATGACCTCGGGCACCGGGTCAGCCTACCCAGCGCGGGCGCGGAACTGAAACGTGTTGCAGTTCGAGACGGGCGGACGTCGCCGCTACTCGGCGTCGGACCCAGTGCCTAGAGTTGAGGCCGTGAGCCCAGCCAAGACGGCGACCAAGAAGACAGAGGCCGACGACAAGCCGACGCTGATGCTGCTGGACGGCAACTCGCTGGCCTACCGGGCCTTCTACGCGCTACCCGCCGAGAACTTCAAAACGCAAGGCGGCTTGACCACCAATGCGGTCTACGGGTTCACCGCGATGCTGATCAACCTGCTCCGCGACGAGGCGCCCACCCACGTGGCCGCGGCCTTCGACGTGTCGCGGCAGACCTTCCGCTCCGACCGCTACCCGGAGTACAAGGCGAACCGATCGACCACGCCGGACGAGTTCCGCGGGCAGATCGACATCAGCAAGGAAGTCCTTGCCGCCCTGGGCATTACGACGCTCGCCGAACCGGGCTTCGAAGCCGACGACATCATCGCGACCCTGACCACGCAGGCCGAAAAAGAGGGCTACCGGGTGCTGGTTGTCACCGGTGACCGCGACTCGCTGCAGCTGGTCACCGACGACGTCACCGTGCTGTACCCGCGCAAGGGCGTCAGCGAGCTGACCCGCTTCACCCCCGAGGCCGTGCTCGAGAAATACGGCCTGACGCCCGCGCAATACCCCGACTTCGCGGCGCTGCGCGGCGACCCGAGCGACAACCTGCCCGGCATCCCCGGTGTCGGCGAGAAGACCGCGACCAAGTGGATCGCCGAATACGGATCGCTGCAAGCTCTGGTCGACGACGTCGATTCGGTGCGCGGCAAGGTCGGCGACGCGTTGCGGGCGCATCTGTCCACCGTGGTGCTCAACCGCGAGCTGACCGACCTGGTCCGCGACGTGCCGCTGGCCCAGACGCCCGACACCCTACGGATGCAGCCGTGGGACCGCGACCAGATCCACCAGTTGTTCGACCAGTTGGAATTCCGGGTCCTGCGCGACCGGCTGTTCGACACGTTGGCCGCCGTCGAGCCCGAGGTCGACGAGGGTTTCGACATTCGCGGGGGAGCGTTGCAGCCCGGCGAGGTCGCGCAATGGCTGGCCGCTCACGTCTCCGACGGCCGACGCGCCGGCCTGGCCGTGGTGGGCACGCACCTGCCCTACGACGGCGATGCGACCGCGCTGGCCATCGCCGCCGCCGACGGTGACGGCGGCTTCATCGACACCACGACGCTGACCGCGGAAGACGACAAGGCGCTGGCGGCCTGGCTAGCCGACACTGAGCAGCCGAAAGCGTTGCACGAGGCCAAGTTGGCGATCCACGACCTGGCCGGGCGCGGCTGGACGCTGAACGGCGTCACCTCCGACACCGCGCTGGCCGCCTATCTGGTCCGCCCCGGCCAGCGCAGCTTCACCCTCGACGATCTGTCGCTGCGCTATCTTCGCCGCGAGCTGCGCGCGGAAACGTCAGAGCAGCAACAGCTTTCGCTCCTCGATGACAGCGAGGGCGTCGACGAGCAGGCCGTGCAGACCGCGGTGTTGCGCGCCCGCGCCGTCGTCGACCTGGCCGACGCGCTGGATGTCGAACTGGACCGCATCGACTCCACGAAGCTACTGGCCGAGATGGAACTGCCGGTGCAGCGGGTGCTAGCGGCCATGGAAGCCGTCGGTATCGCCGTCGACCTCAATCAATTGAGTTCGCTGCAAAGCCAATTCGGCGACCAGATCCGTGACGCCGCCGAAGCCGCCTACGCCGTGATCGGCAAACAGATCAACCTCGGTTCGCCGAAACAGCTGCAGGTGGTGCTGTTCGACGAATTGGAGATGCCGAAGACCAAACGCACCAAAACGGGGTACACCACCGACGCGGATGCGTTGCAGACCCTGTTCGACAAGACCGGGCACCCATTCCTGCAGCATCTGCTGGTGCACCGTGATGTCACCCGGCTGAAGGTGACCGTCGACGGGCTGCTGAATTCCGTTGCGGGCGACGGTCGTATCCACACCACTTTCAATCAGACCATCGCGGCGACCGGCCGGCTTTCTTCCACCGAGCCCAACCTGCAGAACATCCCGATCCGGACCGACGCCGGGCGGCAGATCCGCGACGCTTTCGTCGTCGGCCGCGGATACACCCAGCTGATGACCGCCGACTACAGCCAGATCGAGATGCGGATCATGGCCCACCTGTCCCGCGACGAAGGGTTGATCGAAGCCTTCAACACCGGGGAAGACCTGCACTCGTTTGTCGCGTCGCGGGCCTTCGGGGTGCCGATCGAGGAAGTGACCGGCGAACTGCGGCGCCGCGTCAAGGCGATGTCCTACGGCCTGGCCTACGGCCTGAGCGCGTACGGGTTGTCCGCCCAGCTCAAGATCTCCACCGAGGAGGCCAAGGACCAGATGGAGCAGTACTTCGCCCGGTTCGGCGGAGTGCGCGACTATCTGCACAACGTCGTCGAACAGGCCCGCAAGGACGGCTACACCTCGACGGTTTTCGGCCGCCGCCGCTATCTGCCCGAGCTGGACAGCAGCAACCGGCAGGTCCGCGAGTCCGCCGAGCGCGCGGCGCTCAACGCGCCGATTCAGGGCAGCGCGGCCGACATCATCAAGGTGGCGATGATCGAGGTCGACAAGGCGCTCACCGATGCGGGACTGACGTCGCGAATGCTGCTGCAGGTCCACGACGAGCTCTTGTTCGAGGTCGCCGAGGGTGAACGCGAGCAACTCGAGGCGCTGGTGCGGGCCGAAATGGGCGGCGCCTACCCGCTTGACGTGCCGTTGGAGGTGTCGGTGGGTTACGGCCGCAGCTGGGACGCAGCGGCGCACTAAGCAGCCCGATGTGACGCGGGTCCCAGTTCAACTGCGACGGGTGACCGGCGCCAGACGCGCCAACCCGCGCAGGATCCGCGGGGCACGCATGGCTATCACCTCGACAACGCGATCCGATCGGCGCATCGTCGTCCGACGGCCAGGAGTGGGCGTTGACGCCAGTTTGGCCTCGGGCGATCCGGCCCGCGGGCCGTGGCGGTTGATCGCCAGTAGTTGCCAGGTGCCGGGTACGCCACGCAGCTCGACGCTGCCACGGTCCTCGAAGCCGGTGCCCGAGCCGACCACCAGGTCACGCACGGTGCGCGAGACCAGGATTTCATCGGCGCCGGCCTGGCTGAGGATCCGCGCCGCGATGTGTACCGCGATTCCCCCGATGTCCGCATCCAGCAGATCACACTCGCCGGTATGGATGCCGGCGCGGATCTGGATGCCCAGCGTCTCGGCGGCGTCGCGCACGGCCTCGGCGCAGCGGATGGCCTGCGTGGGGCCGTCAAACGTGGCGAGGTGGCCGTCGCCGGTGCTCTTGACCACTGCGCCGCCAAAGCGTTGCGTTAGGTCAGTGCTGATCTCACCAAACCGGTGCAGCACCGCCCGCCATCGCTCGTCGCCGTTCGTTGCGGCGTGTTGCGTCGACGCGACGATATCGGTAAATAGCACGGTGCGCAGGGCACGATGTGACTGCGAGGGCGCCGCATGGCTGCCGGTGAGGAACTCCTCGACCTCGGTCAGGATCTTGTCGGGCTCGGTTAGAAAGGGTGCGTGGTCGACACCCTCGACCTCCAGGTACCGCGCACCCGGGATGTGGTCGGCGAGATACCGGCCGCACTGCACCGGAACCGCGTTGTCTTCGCGGGCATGGATGACCAGGGTCGGCGCGGTGAGCGTCGGCAAGATCGGCCGCACGTCGGTCAGAAACGCCGCTTCGAATGACGCACGCGCCATTCCCGGGCTCGCGCACATGCGCTCCAACATTGCGAGCTGGCGTATCGGCCGGACCGACGGCGCGCTGATGCTGGCTGCCACACCGCTGCCCCACCCGGAGCGCACGGCGCGGCCGCCTTCCTGGAACCGGGCGAGCTGCTCGATCGACGGTGTGTAGTCCTCGCCCAGCTCGGCAAGGAATCGCGACCGCAGCTCGGCCGGGTCGCGATCCATGTCTTCCCACCCCGTGAAGCTCCAATACGCGACGGTGCCGTGAAGGATCAGCGCGCGCACTCGCTCGGGCCGCGTTGCCGCGAACATGATGGCGACCGGTCCACCGTCACTCAGACCGCTCACGACGGCCTGACCGAAGCCGACCGCATCCATGACAGCCTCGACCTCGGCCGCCCGATCCTCCAGCGTGCGAACTTTTGACACCGGATCCGACAGCCCGACCCCGGCCTTGTCGAACAGGGCAACGCGGCAGAACGTGGCGAGGTGATCAGCGAACGCTTTGAATTCGGGCAGGATCCAGACCAGCTCGACGTGGCTCACGAACGGCTCGACGATGATCAGCTCGACCGGCCCGTCGCCGAACACCTGATATGCCAGGCTGAGGTCGCCGCACTGGGCATACGACGTTTCCGGCACGGGCTGAGCGTATCGGCGCGGTACGCGACGACGCTCGACTTTGAGCATTGTTCACCGCGAAACGAGTGGTAATACTGCGCACCTCGGGACTGAGTTTGGCCAGCGTGGAGGCCGTCGAGTAGCCTCAACGAGGAAACCAGCACTGTCCCTACGACCTCAACCTGTCCGGAGCAACCCAACAATATGCCGAGTCCCACCGTCACCTCGCCCCAAGTAGCCGTCAACGACATTGGCTCGAGCGAGGATTTTCTCGCCGCCATCGACAAAACAATCAAGTACTTCAACGATGGCGACATCGTCGAAGGGACCATCGTCAAGGTCGACCGGGACGAGGTTCTCCTCGACATCGGTTACAAGACCGAAGGCGTCATCCCCTCCCGCGAGCTGTCCATCAAGCACGATGTCGACCCCAATGAGGTCGTTTCCGTAGGCGATGAAGTCGAAGCCCTGGTCCTCACCAAAGAGGACAAAGAAGGCCGCCTGATCCTGTCCAAGAAGCGCGCTCAGTACGAGCGGGCCTGGGGCACGATCGAAGAGCTCAAGGAGAAGGACGAGGCCGTCAAGGGCACCGTCATCGAGGTCGTCAAGGGTGGTCTGATCCTCGACATCGGGCTGCGTGGCTTCCTGCCCGCCTCGCTGGTCGAGATGCGCCGGGTCCGCGATCTGCAGCCGTACATCGGCAAGGAGATCGAGGCCAAGATCATCGAGCTGGACAAGAACCGCAACAATGTGGTGCTGTCCCGTCGCGCCTGGCTGGAGCAGACCCAGTCCGAGGTGCGCAGCGAGTTCGTCAACCAGCTGCAGAAGGGTGCCATCCGCAAGGGCGTGGTGTCGTCCATCGTCAACTTCGGCGCATTCGTCGACCTCGGCGGTGTCGACGGCCTGGTGCACGTGTCCGAGCTGTCCTGGAAGCACATCGACCATCCGTCCGAGGTTGTTCAGGTCGGCGACGAGGTCACCGTCGAGGTGCTCGACGTGGACATGGACCGCGAGCGGGTTTCGTTGTCGCTCAAGGCAACTCAGGAAGACCCGTGGCGGCACTTCGCCCGCACCCACGCCATTGGCCAGATCGTGCCCGGCAAGGTCACCAAGCTGGTGCCGTTCGGTGCGTTCGTCCGTGTCGAGGAAGGCATCGAAGGTCTGGTGCACATCTCCGAGCTGGCTGAGCGCCACGTCGAGGTGCCCGACCAGGTGGTCGCCGTCGGCGACGACGCGATGGTCAAGGTCATCGACATCGACCTCGAGCGTCGCCGGATCTCGCTGAGCCTCAAGCAGGCCAACGAGGACTACACCGAGGAATTCGACCCCGCCAAGTACGGCATGGCCGACAGCTACGACGACCAGGGCAACTACATCTTCCCCGAGGGCTTCGACGCCGAGACCAACGAATGGCTCGACGGTTTCGACACCCAGCGCACCGAGTGGGAGGCCCGCTACGCCGAGGCCGAGCGGCGGCACAAGATGCACACCGCGCAGATGGAGAAGTTCGCCGCTGCCGAGGCCGAAGAGGCCGCCCGTCCGCAGTCCAGCAGCTCGTCGAGCGACGACGCGCCCAGCGGTGGCTCGTTGGCCAGCGACGCGCAGCTCGCCGCCCTGCGGGAGAAGCTGGCCGGCAGCGGCTAACCAGTTAGACCCTCGCGAACGCCCCGGCTCACACGAGTCGGGGCGTTCGTCATTTCCTGGCCCTGACAGACTGGTGCGGTGCTGCGCATTGGCCTGTCCGGCGGGATCGGCGCCGGAAAGTCGACGGTGTCCTCAACGTTCAGCGATCTCGGCGGAATCGTCGTCGACGGCGACGTGATATCCCGGGAGGTCGTCGAACGGGGCACGGAGGGCTTGACCAAGCTCGTCGAGGCGTTCGGCGAGCAGATCCTGTCCGACGACGGCTCGCTCAACCGGCCTGCGCTGGCCGCGATCGCGTTCAGCGACGAGGAGAAGCGTCAGACGCTCAACGGCATCGTGCATCCGCTGGTCGGCAAGCGCCGTGCGGAGTTGATTGCCGAGGCCGACGACGATGCGGTGATCGTCGAGGACATCCCGTTGCTCGTGGAATCCGGTATGGCGCCGATGTTCCCGTTGGTCATCATCGTGAACGCCGACGAGGATCAACGGGTGAAGCGGCTGATCGAACATCGCGGCTTCACCGAAGAGGACGCCCGGGCCCGGATCGCCGCCCAGGCGACCGAGGCGCAGCGTCGCGCGGTCGCCGACGTGTGGCTCGACAACACCGGCAGCGCAGACGAATTGGTCGAGCAAGCGCGGGCGCTGTGGCACCAGCGGATACTGCCGTTCGAGCAAAATCTCGACGCCGGCGAGCCGGCCCGCGGACAGCCCGTCCTGGTGCCCTACGACCCGTCCTGGCCGGACTCCGCCCGCCGCATCGCGGCTCGGCTCAATACGGCCTGTGGGCACCGCGCTGTACGCGTCGACCACATCGGGTCGACGGCGGTGCCAGGCCTGGCCGCCAAGGACGTCATCGACATGCAGGTGACGGTCGCCTCGCTCGCCGATGCGGATGCGTTGCACGAGGCGTTGACCAGCGCGGGATATGTCCGTTGGCCGGTCACACCCGACGAGAGCAAGCCGGACGCCCGCAGCACCGTCGCGGAGTTCGATCATACCGATGATGAATCGTTGTGGCAGAAACGGTTTCATGCGTCGGCCGATCCGGGTCGGCCAACCTCCGTCCATCTGCGGGTGAACGGTTGGCCCAACCAGCAGTTCGCCCTGCTATTCGTCGACTGGCTGACCGCCAATCCTGAAGCGCGCGAAAGCTATCTGGCCGTCAAGCGGGCGGCGGAGTGCGCCGGCGACATGGCGGGCTATGTCGCCGCCAAAGAACCGTGGTTCGACGATGCGTACCGCGAGGCATGGGCGTGGGCGGACGCGTCCGGTTGGCGCGCTACGGAGCCGGGTTAGGCAGCGGTGCGCCGCAAGGCAGCACGCCGTTCATCGGATCGGTGCTGCCCGGAGCCGGGTGGACGACCTGGTCGACCTGGACGAAAACCTTGTCGTCGACGTCGATTTCGCAGTGCACATTCGCCGAGTATGGCCACTTGACCGCTACCTGCATGCCGGCGTGATGCGGATCGGGCAGCACCGCGTTGGCCTGAAAAGCGCTGCCGGGCATGGTGCTCAATTGCGCCATGTTGGTCTGATTGTCGGCCGTGATGAAGGTGGCAGTGCTCCCGGGCGCCACGCCGTCGACTCGCGCGATGTAGGTGATGTTGTGCAAGTCGGCCCGCGCGGTCGCGGGAATCAGTTGCGCACCGGCAACCACTACGGCGATCGCCACCCATCTGTGCATCGTGCCCATGACCGCACAGATTACCGCTACCCGTCCCGACGGCTCATCGCGTCGGCAACGTCATCGCGGCGTTTGACCAGCAGCCACGTTTCCTCTTCACCCTCCCGGACCCGAGTCAGCGCGTAGCCACCCTGCAACTTCTCGCCGTTCAACAAGAACGACAGGTGACCTCGGGACAGGCATGTCGTCATCTTGTGGCCGGTCTTGTTGGCGTATGTGCCACGGTCCCAGACGATTACATCCTCGTCGGTGTCGTCGATGGTTGCCTCGCCGTCGGCTTCTCCGAGTGGACGGTCCTCGGTGCGCCGGGCCATCCGGCGCTCCTGCGGATTGACGGCCGGCCCGCGGGGAATGGCCCACGAGACCACGACGCCGTCGATCTCCAGACGGAAGTCGTAATGGTCTTCGCGCTCCTCGTGGTGCTGGATGACGAAATGTGGTCCTCGCTTGCCCGATCGCTGATGAGGCCGGTGATTACTCAAAGCCATCTGTGCTCCGTACCCGCCCGACCCCCCTCGGGAAACTGATGATGCCCGGTGAGCGCGTTTGCACAGATGACCGGCGGGTTATTCGACGCGGGTATGGAAGGAGGCTGTGATGACCATTTGGACATGGATTCTGATCGCGGCCATCGTGGTCGTCGCGATACCCGGGCTGGTCGTGGCTGTCGGCATCGTCCGCAACCGCGGGAGAACGCAGCGGCTCAAACAGCACTATGGACCCGAGTACGAGCGGCTGCTATCCGAGGGGGGCAGCGAGAAGGCCGCCAACCGCGAACTGACGACGCGGGAACGACAACGCGACAAGTTCGACCTCGTCCCACTGACGACGACCGCCATTTCGAATTTCACCACCGGGTGGCAGGAGGTGCAGGCCAGCTTCGTCGACGATCCGGCAAGTGCGGTGGACGCCGCCGATCGCCTGGTGACCGAGGTGATGCGCGAACGCGGTTATCCCGTCGATGATTTCGACCGCAGGGCGGCGGATATCTCCGTGGACCACCCAGAGATCGTCGACAGCTACCGCGCCGCGCACGGCATCAACACGTCGCAGCGCGACGCTGTCAGCACCGAGCAGCAGCGCGACGCGTTCGTGCACTACCGGACGCTTTTCGAGAAGTTGCTCGACAACGCGAAGGCCGACGCCAGGTCGCAGGAGGCGAGCGCCTGATCATCGCCATTCGAGCTGCATGGCTTCGCCGGCCAGCCAGGCATTGAGGTCATAGTCGTTGCGGGCCAACCCTTCCACGGCGTGCAACGCTCTCCGTACGGCCAATTCGCCGACCTCGGGCGCCAGCAGACCGTGCCGGACGGCATCGAGTAGTTCGTCCACGTCGGCGAGATCGACTCCGGCGTGCGTGCGGACCTCCAGGTCGAGGTAGTGGTCTTCAGACGTCCACTGGTCCGGGCCGGGCGTGTATTCGCCGACGTCAAGATAGAGGTCGTGATCGGGTTCGTGGCCGGGGTTGTAGTGAAACACCGTCGCGCGCAAACCCAGTGACGGAATCAGCCACGATTCGAGGTAGTGAAACTGCGCACGCCCCGGCGTCGGGCGGGCCAGATAGAGGCCCCACGGGCGCACGACGTACTCGTCTACGGCCCGCACGATGCCCTTGGGGTCGGTGTTGGTGCGGGCGCGCAGGTCGAACGTCTCGTGCTTGGGCGGGTGCATTGCGTCGCTCTAACGCTACGCCCGCGTCACTAGCCGCAGTTGCGGCAGCCACAGAGCCGTCTGAGTCGCTGGGAACTCGGCTACCGGCCGGAAATCGGGAACCAGCCCGACATGCCCGGCACGGTCGACCCACCCCTCAACCACCACGCCGACCGGCAGCTCCACCTCACCGACGGCCGTTGGCCGGGTCGTGAAACGTTGACAAACCGGCACCATCGGCTCCAATCGCAGGACCTCCTCAACGAAGCATGTCGCTGGACAGTCGGCAAGCTGCACAGACCTCATGCTCCTGCATCGACGGTCCCCGCTAAATGGTCGGGCTCCTCCACCGGCCGTACCAGCCCGCATCGTCGCTCGGCGGCCGCATGTCGGTGGTGCGCTCTACCCTGGTGAACATGGCGTTTGCTACCGAGCATCCAGTGGTCGCGCACTCCGAGTACCGCCCGGTCGAGGACATGGTGCGGGCCGGCGGCCACTTCGAGGTGGTCAGCCCATACGCGCCGGCCGGCGACCAGCCCGCCGCCATCGACGAGCTGCAGCGGCGCATCGAAGCGGGGGAGCGCGACATCGTGCTGCTGGGGGCAACCGGTACCGGTAAGTCGGCCACCACCGCGTGGCTCATCGAGCGACTGCAGCGGCCGACGCTGGTGATGGCGCCGAACAAGACGCTGGCCGCCCAGCTCGCCAACGAACTACGAGAGATGTTGCCGCACAACGCCGTTGAATACTTCGTCTCGTACTACGACTACTACCAGCCCGAGGCATACATCGCGCAGACGGACACCTACATCGAGAAGGACAGCTCGATCAACGACGACGTCGAGCGGCTGCGGCACTCCGCGACGTCATCGCTGCTGTCGCGCCGCGACGTGGTGGTGGTTGCGTCGGTCTCCTGCATCTACGGCCTGGGCACGCCCCAGTCCTACCTGGATCGGTCGGTGGAACTGAAGGTCGGCACCGAGGTGCCACGCGACGGGCTGCTCCGACTACTCGTCGACGTGCAGTACACCCGCAATGACATGTCGTTTACCCGCGGCTCGTTCCGGGTGCGCGGCGACACCGTCGAGATCATCCCGTCCTACGAGGAACTCGCACTGCGCATCGAGTACTTCGGTGACGAGATCGAGGCGCTGTACTACCTGCACCCGCTCACGGGTGACGTTGTGCGCCAAGTCGATTCGCTGCGCATCTTCCCGGCCACTCACTATGTGGCCGGCCCGGAGCGGATGGCGCAGGCGATCTCGACCATCGAGCAGGAACTCGAGGAGCGGCTGGCCGAGCTCGAGGGCCAGGGCAAGCTGCTGGAGGCCCAGCGGCTGCGGATGCGGACCAACTATGACATCGAGATGATGCGCCAGGTCGGGTTCTGCTCGGGCATCGAGAACTATTCGCGGCACATCGACGCCCGTGGGCCGGGCTCGCCACCGGCGACACTGCTGGACTATTTCCCCGAAGACTTCCTGATGGTCATCGACGAGTCGCACGTGACGGTGCCGCAGATCGGCGGCATGTACGAGGGCGACATGTCCCGGAAGCGCAACCTCGTCGAATACGGGTTCCGGCTGCCATCGGCCTGTGACAACCGGCCGCTCACCTGGGAGGAGTTCGCCGACCGGGTCGGCCAGACGGTGTACCTCTCGGCGACACCGGGCCCCTATGAGCTGAGCCAGGCCGCCGGGGAGTTCGTCGAGCAGGTGATTCGCCCCACCGGCCTGGTCGACCCGAAGGTAGTGGTCAAGCCGACCAAGGGCCAGATCGACGACCTGATCGGGGAGATCCGCAAGCGCGCCGAGGCCGACCAGCGGATCCTGGTGACCACGCTGACCAAGAAGATGGCCGAGGACCTCACCGACTACCTGCTGGAACTGGGTATCCGGGTGCGCTACCTGCACTCCGAAGTCGACACGCTGCGGCGCGTCGAGCTGCTGCGTCAGCTGCGGCTGGGCGACTACGACGTGCTGATCGGCATCAACCTGCTGCGCGAGGGCCTCGACCTGCCCGAGGTGTCGCTCGTCGCGATCCTCGACGCCGACAAGGAAGGGTTCCTGCGCTCGTCGCGCAGCCTGATCCAGACCATCGGCCGCGCGGCCCGCAACGTGTCCGGCGAAGTGCACATGTACGCCGACAAGATCACCGACTCGATGAAAGAGGCGATCGATGAGACCGAACGACGCCGCGCCAAGCAGGTCGCCTACAACGAGGCGAACGGCATCGATCCGCAGCCGCTGCGCAAAAAGATCGCCGACATCCTCGATCAGGTCTACCGCGAGGCCGACGACACGGCGGGCGTCGAGATCGGCGGGTCCGGCCGCAACGCGTCGCGTGGCCGGCGCGCGCAGGGTGAGCCGGGCCGGGCGGTCAGCGCCGGGGTCATCGAAGGGCGTGACACCGCGAACATGCCGCGAGCCGAGCTGGCCGACCTGATCAAGGACCTCACGGAGCAGATGATGACCGCGGCGCGTGACCTGCAGTTCGAGCTGGCCGCCCGGTTCCGCGACGAGATTCATGACCTCAAGAAAGAGCTGCGCGGAATGGACGCCGCCGGTCTGAAGTGAGCATTACACCGGTAGGCGACAGCTGGCGCGCGCTGTTGGGCCCGCAGCACCTGGGCACCTCGACCCTGCTGGCCGGCGGCGTGGCGCTGTATGCGACGAACGAGTTCCTGACGGTCAGCCTCCTGCCCAGTGCGATTGCCGAGATCGGTGGTGAGCGCCTCTTCGCCTGGGTGACGACGCTGTATCTGGTCGGATCGGTGGTCGCGGCCGCAGCGGTCAACGCGACGCTATTGCGGGTCGGGGCGCGATGGTCATTTCTGTTGGGACTGGCGGTGTTTGGGCTCGGCAGCGTGGTGTGCGCGGTGGCTCCGGGTATGGGTGTGATGCTGGCCGGTCGGACTCTGCAAGGTGCGGCCGGGGGATTGCTGGCCGGTTTGGGTTATGCCCTGATCACGACGACCCTGCCACGGGTGCTGTGGACGCGGGCGTCGGCGTTGGTGTCGGCGATGTGGGGCGTCGCAACGGTGGTAGGCCCGGCGGTCGGCGGCCTGTTCGCCCAGTTCGGGTTGTGGCGCTGGGCATTCGGCGTCATGGCGATCCTGTCCGTCGCGATGGCGGCGCTGGTCCCGATGGTGTTGCCGGCCGGCCATGCCGACCCCGATCGGGCTGGATCGGTCGTGCGAGTGCCGGTCTGGTCGGTGCTGCTGTTGAGCGCAGCGGCGTTGGCCGTCAGCATCGCCCAGGTTCCGACCAGCATCGCGCTGACCGCGGTCTTACTTGTGGTCAGCGCGATGCTGATTGTCGGTTTCGTATTCGTGGACCGCCGTACGGCAGTAAAAGTATTGCCCCCGAGCATGTTTGGCCCCGGCCCGTTGAAGTGGATCTACGTCGCACTGGCGGTGCTGATGGTCTCGGCGATGGTCGACATGTATGTGCCGCTGTTCGGTCAGCGGTTAGCGCACCTGGTTCCCGTGACGGCCGGGTTCCTGGGTGCCGCGCTGGCAATCGGGTGGGCGGTGAGCGAGCTGGTCAGCGCGTCGTTGACGAGCGGCAAGGCCGTCAACCGGGTGGTGATGGCCGCCCCAGTGGTCATCGCGGTCGGCCTGATGCTGGCCGCCGTCACTCAGGTCGACAACGCGCCGGTCGGTCTGGTGCTCACGTGGGCGGTGGCGTTGACGATCACCGGCGCCGGTATCGGCGCAGGCTGGCCGCATCTGTCGGCGTGGGCGATGCAGTGCGTCGACGAGAAGGAAGGCGCCGCGGCGGGAGCGGCGATCAACACGATCGAGGTCATCGCCGGGGCCTTCGGCGCCGGGCTGGCCGGTGTGGTGGTCAACAGCGCGAAAGGCGATGTGGTGATCGCCGCCCGGGCATTGTTCGCGGTATTCGCCGCAGTGGGCCTGTTGGGCGCGCTGGCGTCCCGTCGCGCCGCCCGCAATGTGAAGTTGCCGCAATGACTTTCGATGTGACTACCGTGTCGACTTGATGACCTGAGTCCGGTGAAACTGCCACCGCTCGACGATGCGGAAACCCACGTTCTTCGGCACCAGGTAGGCGGGCGCGCGGACAAACCCTCGCCCTGCCGGCAACGATTTTCCGGCTTGATGGTTCGGCAGCTGTGTGTCGTGCGTCGTAATCGTCCATAACGTCGTGCACGTGTACAGCCGGCCTACGATCAGCCACACCGCGACGTGCCCGTCCCACAATGTCTCCCGCTTGGGAGCCGGGACGCCACGGCCGACGTCCACCAAGGGCTCGAATGCGGCCGGCCGGGCCGCCAGCAGCGCCCGGACGGGCCCGGGCAGCCAGCCGACCGTGTTGTCGACGAGCAGGCAGTCACCGGGCGCGGCCTGGGCGGTGATGAGATCGGCGACGTCGCTATAGTCCCAGCCCTCCTTGGCATACCGCTGCCGTTGCGACAGAAGGTAATTCGGGAGTGCGGCCACCGCGAGCGCGACCAGTACCAGCGCGATCCAACGCGGCCGGCGCGCGACCGCCACGATCACGACAGCGATCACGATCGCCATCGCCGGCATGGTGAAGAACAGGTACCGCGGGTAGTAGAACGGATCGCTGAGCGCCGAAAAGATGAGGCTGATCGCAGTCGGCAGCACCATCCAGACCGCACAGATGATCAGTATCCGGCGGGTATCCCCGGCCGAGGTCCATCGTCCGGTGAGCCGAATCGCCAGCGCTGCAACGAAAATGAGCGCCGTCACGATCGCGAACGGCACGCTGTTGTCGAAATACTGATGGAGTACGACGTCGAGAATGGTGTGCCAGCTCAACGAGTGGATCCAGGCCACCTGGAAGCTCTGGCCGTGGGCGAACAGCATCAGTGGTGTCAATGCGCCCACCGCCACCACCGACGTGATCGCCCACCACCAGATGACAGATCGTTGCCGTCGCAGCATCGGTGTGACGACGGCGTACACCGGCACCAGCAACACCAGATAGACGTTGAGCAATATCGAGACCGACAGGGCAAGCGAGTAGAGCACCCACAGCCACCCAAGGTGGCGGCGTATCGCGGTGATCAGCAAAACGGTCAGCCAGACGGCCGCGACCGCTTGCAGCGCATACGAGCGTGCTTCGACGGCCGCCCACGTCACGCGCGGCAGGATGGCGAACACGATGCCCGCGTAGACCGCGGTGCTCCGCGGTAGGAATTGCCGGGCCAGGACCACCACCCCGGCGGCCGCGATGCCGACCGCCAGGCAGCTGGACACCCGAGACCAGAATTCGGTAGCCGGGAACAGGCAGAACCAGCCATGCATCAGCAGGTAGTACAACCCGTGCACGGCGTCGATGTGGCCCAGCAGCTTCCACAGTTCGGGCACCGAACGGTTGGCGGCGGCGGAAATCGTCGCGCTCTCGTCGAACCACAACGACGGCCGACTTGCGCCCACGCTGCCGATGAGCGCGGCCAGCAACGCGATCGCCAGCGGGTCCAGCAGCCTGCCCGGGCTCCGCGGAGGCGTAACGGGTGCGAGGACCGCTCTGGTGGGTTCCTCGACTCTGGTGGCAACCATGATGTGTGTCACTGTAGGGCCACTGCGGTGAGCCTGCTTACCCGTACTGCCTGATCACGGACCACTTTTCCCGACGAATCCGACATCGGCGGCCAGAACGGTCACCTTGCTATCTGACGAAATATGCTGCACGACAAGGCATTTCTCACGTTCATGTCGCGATCGCGAATGAGACCAAGGTCTCAGAATGCGCGCGCCGCAGCGGTAGCCGAGAATTCCGAACCGAATCGGCGTGTTTCGAATTCGACCATCTGTCTGCGGCAAAGCGTTACTGTCTTGGGTTGGCGTAGCAACCAACACCTGGGAGGGTAAATGAGCGCCTATCGGACCGTGGTGGTAGGAACCGACGGATCGGATTCGTCGCTGCGCGCGGTGGAGAAGGCAGGCAGCATCACCGGGGCGGACGCGAAGCTGATCGTGGCGACGGCGTATTTACCTCAGAACGAGGATGCTCGGGCCGCCGACGCCCTGAAGGACGAGAGCTACAAGGTGTCGGGCAGCGCCCCGATCTACGCAATCCTGCGCGAGGCCAAAGATCGGGCCGCCGCAGCGGGAGCCAAGAACATCGAAGAAAGGCCCATCGTCGGCGCTCCGGTCGACGCTCTGGTGGGCCTTGCCGAAGAGGTCGGCGCTGACCTGCTGGTCGTCGGAAACGTGGGTCTGAGCACCATTGCCGGCCGACTGCTGGGTTCGGTGCCCGCCAACGTGTCGCGGCGGGCCAAGGTCGATGTTCTGATCGTCCACACCTCGTAATCGCGCGCCCGCTCGGAGGGCGCCGCACCCTCATCGCGCTGAGTTTAGGGGCTGCGGAAAGGATTTCGCGCGGTTTGCTCCGTAGCCCCGCCTGCCGCCCACCTGCCAGATGGCGCCCCGACCGTCAACGGGTTCGGGGCACCATCAGTTCGGCAATCGACCGGGCGAGCGATTCGGGGACTAGCCCAGCGGGCTCGCAAGGTCGGCTGCAGTGGATACGTCAGAAGGTCTGGAAAAAGCTTGTTAGCGGTGTGAAGAAATCCTGAGTCACCCCTCCCGTCATTATGTCGAGAAAGGTATACCCGGTGGTGTAGATGTCGCCGTGGGTGGCGGAGGTCAGCAACTCACTGCTAAAGGCCTCCGAAGAACCGAATTCCGTGACTCCGGTCGGCAAAGTTGTCGTCACCTCTGTCGTCGTCGGCAAGCCGCTCCCGGTGAAAATGGTGGTCCAGGTATCGGTTGTGCTGCCCAAACCGAGTGTAAATGTGTTGCTGTAGGTGAGTTCGGGAAAGGTGGCGGCGGGGCTGGCCAGCGTCGACCAATCTATCTCGTTGCCGTTGTTGTCGGCGGTGGCGATCGGCGCGGTCCCTAGCAGCGCCGCGACCGCGAACGTGGCGGCCGCCGCGCCGAGGCCAGCCACGACTCCACGGGTGAATATCACACCGCTCATTGGTTTCTCCTATCAATAGCTCAGGTGTTTCTCAGGTGAAAAAATGGTAGGTGGAGTCAAATTAAGCGTCAAGATTTTTTGATCAGATTTCATAGGGCAAAATGATTCAAGCCGATTATCTTTCTATTTTTTAACCGTTTTCCGGCTAAATCATTATTAGCGTTAATGATCAAAGCAATAGCGATCGCGAGCCGCGGAGGCATCAGATTAGACGTATGACGTGGAACTGATGGTCGCGACGA
>DATNFI010000209.1:0-20225 GCA_035606475.1 Mycobacterium sp.
ATGAGCTGTCGTCGGTGCTCGACAAGCTGGGTCGGTGATCGCAAGCGCGGCCGTGGCGATCGCAAACGCGGCCAGGCCGCGTGCAGTGGGCCGACACACATGAAGCAGCCGGGCGCAGCGGGTCACCGCCATGAGGCCCAGTGGTGACTTCCGACGACGATCTGATCCGCGCCGCACTCGCGGTTGCCGCCACGGCGGGCCCGCGGGATGTGCCGGTGGGTGCCGTGGTCGTCGCGGCCGACGGAACCGAGCTGGCCAGTGCCGTTAACGCCCGAGAGGCACTCGGCGATCCGACCGCACACGCCGAAATCCTGGCCATCCGCGAGGCCGCCCGGGTGCTGGGCGACGGCTGGCGACTGGAAGGCGCGACGCTGGCCGTCATCCTCGAGCCATGCACGATGTGCGCTGGCGCGCTGGTAATGGCGCGGGTCAGCCGGCTGGTGTTCGGGGCGTGGGAGCCCAAGACCGGCGCGGTGGGTTCGCTGTGGGACGTGGTCCGCGATCGCCGGCTCAATCACCGGCCTGACGTGCGCGGTGGCGTGCTGGCCGAGGAGTGCGCCGGGCTGCTGGAGGACTTCTTCGCCCGCCAGCGATTGGGATAGGGACGTGGGAGTTCGGTAAGCTCTCCGGCGGTGGCGTGTCCGAGCGGCCTAAGGAGCACGCCTCGAAAGCGTGTGACGGGTAACCCCCGTCCGAGGGTTCAAATCCCTCCGCCACCGCCAAAGTTTTCACGGTCACCGGCTTGGTGACTAATTCGCTTGCCCAGCAGACGTTCTCACGCTACGGGACCAAAGCGATGTGGCCTTCCGGGAGTCGCGGTGCGGGCGGCCCCGGAACGCCGTCACCATTGTCGCTTCCGGAGTGCCCGCCCCCGGCGGCGTCACTGCCGCCGCTACCCGCGCCTGGCTGAGGTCCGACGGCGGGCGGTTCGACCACCTTGGGCGGAGGTGGCGGCACCTTCTGGGGCGGCGGTGCTTGTTTCGGCGCCGGGATTGGCGTCGCAACGGCCGGGGCGGGCAACTTCATCACCGGCTGGGGCTGTGGCGGGATCAGTGGTGGGTTCGGAATCGTCATGCCGGCGAGCACCACCCGATGCCCGTCGCTGGACCGTGACGCAGAAGCCAGGTTTCCCCCGGCTCCCGGACAGAAAGCCGTCACCGCGACCCTGACGAATCGGACCATCGTGCGGTGGTATTGACCGAGGTCGTGCGATGGGTCCTCGTTGTAGCTGTAATTCGCCATCGTGTCGACCACCTCTGACGCGGGCTCTCCGCCCTCGAGTGCCGCACACACCTTGTGGCCGTAGTCGATGACCGACGGGATGTTGTCCTGCGCAGGAACACCGGCCTGAGCAAGGAGCGCCAGGAAGTCGTCGTCTTGGCCGGCACTTGCCTGGGGCGCCAGCGCAATAGCGGCACCGACAATTGGTCCGGCCATGCCGGCCAGCGGCATGTGGTGGTGCGACAGATGTTTTCTCATTGTGGGCGGCGCAATACTGCGGTCGACCGCCGCGGGGTACGGGTTTGATAAAGCAGAATCTTCGGCAACGATCATGATCGCCTCGATCGAAAAGTGTGCAGTGTCAGTTGTTTTCGAGGCGTCGCAACGGCTCAGCTTCGCCCCTGCAAATGCGCGCGCAGGCGCACTTCTCGGCCTGCCGCCAGGTGAACGCAAAGTGAACGCTATCAAAAATTGAGGTGAATAAACAGGACTCAATCCCGCTTTTCGCGCAGTCAGCTGCCGCCGTGCAGGCCGTCGCTGATGTCTTGTAGATCGCGGTTGATGCCCTGCAGATCGCCTTGGACCGCTTGCAGATTGGTCATCGACTTCTGATACGTCTGTTGCGCCTGATCGTTGCTCGTCGACTCGAACTGCGGGCAGTAGGTGACGATGGCGGCGGTGGTGAAATCGGCGCTCTGGTGGGCATCCCAAATCGTCGACCGCTGTACGAACTGGGTGGCATCGGCGAAGCTGCCATCCCGCCCCAGGAAGTCGCACGCCGCGTGCCCCTGCGTCGCGATGTAGTCGCGGTTGGGCACCGGCACGCCCTCGTGCTGCAAGACGTCGATCATCGCCTTTTCGGCAATGTCGGTTGGCGACGATGCCTTGGCCGGCGGGATGAAGGGCGGAGGAGCAACCGGGCCGGGTTGCTCCTCGGACACCGGGCTCGTCGCCGGCACGGACGGCCGAGGATGCCGGTGCAACACGAACATCACCACCAGAACCGAGCCGACCGCGAGCACCGACAGCGGGACCGCCGCGCGCAGGGCCAGCCGCAGCAGCCCACCCCGACGACGACGGCGCGGGCGCTCGAAGTTTTGCTCGACGGGCGCCAGGATTTCGTCGAGAACCGCGGTGTCGCACAGCACCTCGACGGGGTGCCCCAGGCGTTCGTCGAGCAGCGCGTCGACCTGCTGACTGGACGGCCGCCCACCACGCTCGCGGATCGAGCGGAGCTCGGCTGCCACGCGGCGTAGTTCGGAGTCGATCGTCTCCCGATCGCGCATCCCAAAAGCTTAGGGCCAAGTGGCGTATCGGATTACCGTTACCACCCGATCTGGTGGCAAATCGATCCGCGGATTCGCTGGCCGCGATTGTCGGCAGCGCCTTAGATGAACTGATGGAACTAATGAGTCCCCTCGACTCGGTCTTTTTGACCATCGAGTCGCGTGAGCACCCGATGCATGTCGGCGGATTACAGCTCTTCCAGCCACCCGAGGGTGCGGGGCCGGAGTTCGTCCGCGAAGTCCACGACCAGCTGGTCGCCAATCGACACTTCCAGCCCACCTTCCGCAAGCACCCCGCGTGGACGTTCGGCGGAATCCCGAATGTCGCCTGGACCTACGACGACCCGGACGACGTCGACGTCGAGTACCACGTGCGGCGCTCGGCCCTGCCGTCACCAGGGCGGGTCCGCGAGCTGCTCGAGCTGACGTCGCGATGGCATAGCGGTCTGCTCGACCGACACCGCCCGCTGTGGGAAGCCCACTTCGTCGAGGGGCTCAACGACGGCCGGTTTGCGATGTACAGCAAGTTCCACCACGCGCTGATCGACGGCGTCTCCGCGCTGCGGCTCATGCAGCGGACGTTGTCGGCCAATCCCGAAGACACTGAGATGCAAGCGATTTGGGACCTGCCGAGGCGCCACCGGGAAGCCGAGAAGTCGAAGCGGCCGGGTCTGGGTCAACTGGCGGGATCCATTGCGGCGTATGGGCCTTCGACGTGGACGCTGGCGCGCGCCGCGCTGCTGGAGCAGCAGCTGACGCTGCCGTTCGCCGCCCCCCGCACGATGTTCAACGTGCCGATCGGCGGTGCCCGACGGGTGGCCGCCCAGTCGTGGGGTATCGACCGGCTCAAGAGCATCAAAGTCGCCGCCGGGGTGACCTTCAACGACGTGATCCTCGGCATGTGCTCCGGTGCGCTGCGTTACTACCTGCAGGACGAGCACGCGCTGCCGGACACCCCGCTGATCGCGATGGTTCCGGTCAGCATGCGCTCGGAAGAACAGGCCGACGCCGGGGGCAACCAGGTCGGCGCGCTGTTGTGCAACCTGGCCACCGACGTCGACGATCCGGCCAAGCGGCTGGAGACGATCAGCGCGTCGATGCGGGGCAACAAGAAGGTGTTCGCCGAACTGCCGAGGCTGCAGGCGTATGCGCTGTCCGCGGCGCTCATCGCGCCGCTGGGGCTGTCGGCGATTCCGGGCCTCGTCCGGTCCTCCCCGCCGCCGTTCAACATCGTCATCTCCAACGTGCCGGGGCCGACCGAGCCGATGTATTGGGGTGGCGCTCGACTCGACGGCAACTACCCACTGTCGATCGCGCTGGACGGGCAGGCGCTGAACATCACCATGGTCAACAACGCGGACAACATCGACTTCGGGCTGGTGGGGTGCCGCACAAGCGTGCCGCATCTGCAGCGGCTGCTCGGTCACCTGGAAACCTCACTCAAGGATCTGGAACGCTCGGTCGGAGTGTGACTTCGATGCCCAAGCTCAGCGCGGGCCTGCTGCTGTATCGACTGACCGACGGGGTCGTCGAAGTCCTGATCGCCCATCCGGGTGGACCGTTTTGGGCGCGCAAGGACGACGGCGCCTGGTCAATCCCGAAGGGCGAGTACAGCCCAGGCGACGATCCTTGGGCCGCCGCGCAACGTGAGTTCGAAGAAGAGGTCGGGTCGGCGGCACCGCCCGGCCCACGCATCGAGTTGGCGCCGGTCAAGCAAGCCGGCGGCAAGGTCGTCACCGCCTTCGCGGTCCGCGGGGACATCGACGTCGCCGGCGCCCATAGCAACACCTTTGAGCTCGAATGGCCAAGGGGCTCAGGGAAACTGAAATCCTTCCCGGAGGTCGACCGGGTCGAGTGGTTTACCGTTGCGCAGGCCAGGGTCAAGCTGTTGAAGGGTCAGCTGCCGCTGCTCGACCAGTTGATGGCAGACCCGGCGTTGGCCGATCTGCGTGAAGGCTGATCGGCCTGGCGTATCTTCACAGTCATGCAGACCCTGCGCACACCTGACGACTGCTTTACGGACTTGCCCGAATTTCCCTATGCCGCACACTATTCCGACGTCTCGGACGACGACGGCGGCACACTGCGAATGGCCTGGGTGGAAGATGGACCCGCCGATGCCGATCCGGTGCTGATGTTGCACGGCGAGCCGTCGTGGTCGTTCCTGTACCGCACGATGATCCCGGTGCTGGCGGCGGCCGGCCATCGCGTCATCTGCCCCGACCTGGTCGGCTTCGGACGATCGGACAAGCCGACACGCATCGAGGACCACAGCTACGCGCGTCATGTCGAATGGGTGCGCGAGTTGGTGTTCGACAAGCTGGACCTGCAGCGGGTGACGCTGGTCGGGCAGGACTGGGGCGGGCTGATCGGATTGCGGCTGGCCGCCGAACATCCCGACCGGTTCAGCCGACTGGTCGTCGCCAATACCGGCCTGCCCACCGGCGACATTCCGATGCCGGAGATCTGGTGGCAGTTCCGCCGGGCGATGCAGACCGCACCGTCGGTCGACGTCGGCCGGTTCGTGCAGGGCGGCTGCCGTCGCCCGATGAGCGACGAGGTCCGCGCCGCCTACGACGCACCGTTTCCCGACGACAGCTATTGCGCGGCACCGCGTGCCATGCCGGGTCTGGTGCCGACGTCGCCCGACGATCCGGCGGCCTCGGCCAACCGATCCGCGTGGGCGACGTTGTGCGCGAGTTCAACGCCGATGCTGGTGGCGTTCAGCGACGGCGACCCGATCACCGGCGGGATGGCGCCGATCCTGCAGCGCGAGATGACCGGCGCACAGGGGATCGATCACCCGGTGGTCGGCAATGCCGGACACTTCCTGCAGGAAGACGCCGGCGCCGAACTCGCCGGATACATCGTCGAGTTTCTGCGTTAGCCGCGCCGTCAAAGCGCTTGCGCCGTCAAGTTTTTGGCGCCGGCTCCAAGGCGATCATCGGGATGGTCCGTGACGGCGGTACACGTCGTGCGTATCGGCGCCAGTGACTGGTGTACGCCAGGGCTTGGGGCCATAGCACTCGGTACTCGTCGGAATCGAGTTCTCTGGCGTTCATCTCGACCCGGCGCGCTCCGATCTGGACGACGACCGACGGATGTGCGCGCAAGTTGTAGAGCCAGGCAGGGTTATTGGGGTGCCCACCCTTGGCCGCCACGATGAGGTAGCGATCACCGTCGGGCATGTAGCACAGGGGCGTGGTGCGAGGTGCTCCGCTCTTGGCTCCGACGTGGTCGAGCAACAGCATCGGCGGAGCGCCGGGAACGCGTCGGCCGAGGAGTCCGCCGCTGGCCCGGTAGAGGAGAACGTGGCCGCGCACCAGGTGGCGCACGACGCTCCACGAGCGATCGATGACCCGCATCAGAAGTTCCAGTGGTGACGCCACAATCAAAAACGGTACTCGTGAGTACCCTTTTTAGCAACGCCGCGTCGGACCGATTCAGTAGGTCTCGCGGACCCGATAGGTTGATCAGAGATGCCGGTAGATCGAACGTCCAAGCTGGAGCTGCAGCACCGCAGGCTGCTCGACGGGCTCGCCGCGTCGATCCGGCAAAAAGGGCTGTCGCGCACGCAAGTCAGCGACATCGTCGGTCACGCGCGTGCTTCGCGCCGAACCTTCTACAAGCACTTCCCGGACAAGGACTCGTGCCTCGTCGAGCTGGTGCATCGCAGCGCTACCACCATCATCGAATCTGTCGCTGCGGCAACCGAATCCGACGCTCCGCTGGCCACCCAGATCGACCAGGCGGTCGACGCCTACCTGTCCGTCCTTTTCGGAGAACCCGAATTGACGCTGGCGCTGTCCAGTCCCGCCGTCGGTGAACGGATCATTCGCGCTCAGCGAGAAGAGCTGGAGCGCTTTGCCGAGTTTCTCGTCGCCCTAACACCCTTGCCGTCTCCGGTGTCCGTGGAACGTGCGTACATGCTTGCCAGTGGATTTCGGGCCGTCGCACTGCGCGCGATCGAGCGGGGCGACGGGGTTGCCGCCGCGGGCAGGGAAGGCAAAGCGGTATTCAAAGCCATCCTCGGTGCCGAACACCACTAGCAGGAAACGGTAAGCGTAAACGTTTCGGCTTTCAGCCGGGTCGGCTGCGTGTTGTTGAAACCCATTGCGACGCCGGTGATCTGGTACGTGGGCCCGGTCATCGTGACCGATGCCTCGCCCTGACGTGCCCGCTCGTAGGAACCGCTGAACCCGTCGACGTCGTGGAGCCGAACGAACTCGGACGTCAGCTTGTCGGCGCTGGACAGCATCGCACTGACGCCTGCATCGTGCAGGTCCACCTGGATCCGCGTCATCCAGTCGATCGATTGGCAACCCACCGAATACGTGGTGCCGATCTGCTTACCGTCGGCGACGAGCTTCGCGGTGCCCGGCGGCAACGCCCCGGACCCGGGCGCAGCGGCTCGACCGGGCGCGCAGCCGCTAAGGATCAGCACCGCCGCGGCGACGGCACAGACGCATTTCGCCACGCAAGCAACCTAATCCTGCGCCGGCGCCGATGGCATTCGCATCTTCGAGCGACCGTAGCTACCTGCAATTTCTTTTACACCTGCACAATGCAAATATGTCTGCCACCAGTGTCGCCGGGCCGCAGGAGCTTTTGCTGCAACTTCTGGACCCGGCCAACCGGGCCAATCCGTATGCGGTGTACGAGCGGTTCCGCGAGCGTGGACCTTTGCAGATGCCGGATGGCAACCTGACGATCTTCTCGTCCTTCCGCGACTGCGACGAGGCGCTGCGGCATCCGGCGTCGTCGGTCGATCGGCAGAAGTCGACCATGGTGCAGCGCTGGGTCGACGACGGCTCGACACAGCGGCCGCAGGGCCCGCCGATGTTCCTGTTTCTCGATCCGCCCGACCACACCCGGCTGCGCAAACTGGTCAGCAAGGCATTCGTGCCCAAGGTGGTCAACGAGCTGACGCCGCACATCACCGAACTGGTCGACGGGATGCTGGACCGGGTCGCCGAGCGGGGTCGGTTCGACGCCGTCGGCGATCTGGCGCATCCGCTGCCGGTGACGGTCATCTGCCGGTTGCTCGGCGTGCCGATCGCGGACCAGGCGGAGTTCAGCGACGCCTCGGCGCTGCTGGCGCAGGCACTCGACCCCTTCTTCGTGGCGACCGGCGAGCCGATGGAGGGGTTGGACAAGCGGATCGCCGCCGGCCAGTGGTTGCGCGGCTACCTACACGACCTGATCGAGCAGCGACGTAAACAGCCCGGCGACGATTTGATGTCACGGTTGATCGCGGTCAAGGAATCCGGCGACCAGCTGGCCGAAGACGAGATCGTCTCGACCTGCATGCTGCTGTTGATCGCTGGCCACGAGACCACGGTCAACCTGATCGCCAACGCGATGCTGGCGATGTTGCGCGAGCCGGCCCACTGGGCCGCCCTGGCCGCCGACGCACAGCGCGCATCGGCGATCGTCGAGGAGACGCTGCGCTGCGACCCGCCCGTGCAACTGGTCGCGCGAATTGCGGCCGACGACATGACAATTGGTGACACAGACGTCGTCAAGGGCGACACCATGCTGCTGCTGCTGGCCGCCGCTCAGCACGACGACGGTGAGTTCGACCAGCCGGCGATGTTCAATCCAGATCGAAAAGCGTTTCGGCACTTGTCTTTTGGTCGCGGTCTGCATTACTGCCTGGGTGCGCCGCTGGCCCGGCTGGAGGCGGCCGTCGCGTTGTCGGCGGTGACGTCGCGATTCCCCCACGCGCGGCTGGCCGGCGAACCGGTCTACAAGCCGAACGTGACGCTGCGCGGGCTGGCGTCGTTGGACATCGCGATCTAGCGACTGGCCGAGTGGCCACTTATGACATACGGCGGGCGCATTTTCCCGCCATAACTGGCCACTCGGCGCCAATGGTCTAGCCCGTCGGGGTGAGCGCGATGACCGGGATGACTCGCGACGTCTTGGTCTCGTAGCCGGCGAAACCCGGATAGCGTTCGGCCTGTAGCGCGTACTTCTCGTCGCGCTCCTTGCCTTCCAACTCGGTGGCGTGCACATCGATGATGTCGTCGCCGACCTCGATGCGAGTGTCCGGGTTGGCCTTCAGATTCCAGTACCACGCCGGATTCTTGTCGGCACCGGCATACGAGGCGAAGATCAGATATCGGTCGCCGTCGGCTTGGTACATCATGATATTGGTCCGTGGCTCGCCGCTCTTGGCGCCTACCGTATGCAGGACCACCAGCGGAGCACCCTCGAAGTCGCCGCCGACGCGTCCGTGATTCGCACGGAACTCGGCGATGTTGCGTTCGTTGAAGTCGTCAGCCATATGAACCAGTCTCCCCGGTCACGCCGAGCCCGGGAACGATATCGCCGAGGCTGAACGTCACCGGTGTTTCCAGTTGCGCGTAGGTGCACGATGTGGGCTCGCGGTCTGGCCGCCAGCGATTGAACTGGGCGGTGTGGCGGAACCGCGCGCCTTCCATGTGGTCGTAGCGCACTTCCACGACGCGCTCGGGCCGCAGCGGCACGAACGACAGGTCCTTGCCGGCGTTCCACCGGGAGAACTCGTTCTTGCGGGGTGTGCGCTCACCGGCTTCGTGTGCGGCCCAGTTCCACGGGTGATCGTCGAAACTGGTTACCAGCGGCTGCAATTCAGTGAACAGCTCTCGCCGCTTGGCCATCGGGAACGCGCCGATCACGCCGACCGACGCCAGCGTGCCGTCTTGCGCGTACAGCCCCAGCAACAGCGAGCCGATCGCGTCGTCGCCGGACTTGTGCACCCGGTAACCGGCGACCACGCAGTCCGCGGTGCGCTCGTGCTTGATCTTGAACATGACGCGCTTGTCCGGTTGGTAGGTGATGGCCAACGGCTTGGCGATCACACCGTCGAGCCCGGCTCCCTCGAACTCGTCGAACCAGCGCTGCGCGAGGCCCAGATCCGTCGTGGCGGGGGTGACGTGAAACGACGGACCCGAACCTTCCAGGGCATCCACCAATGCGGCGCGGCGGTCGGTGAACGGCCGTCCGCTGAAGTCGTCGTCCCCGACGGCCAGCAGGTCGAAGGCGATGAACGACGCCGGCGTCTTCTCGGCCAGCATCCGCACCCGCGAATCGGCCGGGTGGATGCGCTGCTGCAGTGCCTCGAAGTCGAGGCCGTGATCGGTGGCGATGACGATCTCGCCGTCGATCACGCAGCGCTGCGGCAACTCGGCGATGGCCGCGGCGACCAACTCGGGGAAGTAGCGGGTCATCGGTTTTTCGTTGCGGCTGCCGACCTCGACCTCATCGCCGTCGCGGAAAAGGATCGACCGGAAGCCGTCCCACTTTGGCTCATACGACGCGTCCGGCGGGATCGCTTTCACCGATTTGGCCAGCATCGGCGAAACCGGCGGCATCACAGGCAAGTCCATAATCGGAGTATGGCAACGCCAGCGGAGGAAATCGACGTCGACGGAATCGCGGTCCGGCTGACCAACCCGGACAAGGTCTACTTCCCGAAGCTGGGGTCGGACGGCACCAAGCGCAAGCTCGTCGACTACTACCGCGCCGTCGCCGCCGGCCCGATGCTGGCCTCGCTGAAAGACCGGCCGACGCATCTGCAGCGATTCCCCGACGGCATCGACGGTGAGGAGATCTACCAGAAACGCATCCCGCAGCATCATCCCGACTACCTGCAGACCTGCCAGATCACCTTCCCGTCCGGCCGGACCGCCGACGCGTTGCGGGTCACCCACCCGGCCGCGATCGTGTGGGCCGCGCAGATGGGCACGATCACGCTGCACCCGTGGCAGGTCCGCTGCCCGGACACCGAGCATCCCGACGAATTGCGGGTCGACCTGGACCCGCAGCCGGGCACCGGCTTCGACGAAGCGCGCAGCGTCGCGGTCGATGTCTTGCGACCGCTGCTCGACGAACTCGGGCTGGTGGGCTATCCCAAGACGTCGGGCGGTCGCGGCGTCCACGTGTTCCTGCGGATCAAGCCCGACTGGGATTTCATCCAGGTGCGCCGCGCCGGCATCGCGCTGGCTCGCGAGGTCGAGCGCCGCGCGCCCGATGCGGTGACGACGTCGTGGTGGAAGGAAGAACGCGGCGAGCGGATCTTCATCGACTTCAACCAGAATGCCCGCGACCGCACGTTCGCGTCGGCGTATTCGGTGCGGCGCACCCAGATTGCGACGGTGTCGATGCCGCTCAGCTGGGACGAGCTGGCGACCGCGAACCCCGACGACTACACCATCGCGACGGCGGCCGAGCTAGTGGCCAACCGGGACGACCCGTGGGCGGACATCGACAGGACAGACCAGTCGATCGAACCGCTCCTGGAGATGGTCGCCGCCGACGAGGAGAACGGTCTCGGCGACCTGCCCTATCCGCCCAACTATCCCAAGATGCCGGGCGAGCCGAAACGCGTTCAGCCGAGCAAAGATACCGACCGCAAGTCGAATCTTCCCTAGCTGGGCGCCGCTTCGATCACGCAGAGCGGCCCCGCCGTTGGTACCACGCGCCGCAGGCTGAAGCCGCTTCGCCGGAGCAGGTCGGTCCACTGCGGGAGGCTGCGTTCCAGCGCGCCCGCGATCACCAGCATCTCCATATCGGCGTAGTGGCCCAGGAATTCGCGGTCGTGATCGGGAATGACCATCTCCAGCAGCAGCAGCTTCGCACCCGGTGGGGCCGCGGCTTTGATGGTGCCGAGGATCGCGATGGCTTTATCGTCGGGCCAGTCGTGAATGACGTTCTTCATCACATAGGCGTCAGCGGCCGGCACGCGTTCGAAGAACGAACCGCCCTCCACAGTCACGCGGTCGGCGACTCCGTGGGCACTCAGCACAGGCCGCGCACCCTCGACGGCCTGTGGGAGGTCGAACAACACGCCGTGGGCAGCGGGTGCCGCGGTGAGGATGGACGACAGCAAGCGGCCGTGACCGCCACCGATGTCGGCGATGACACCAAAATCGCTGAAGTCGTACGCCGCGACCACCGCGGCCTCCAACATCGCCGACGTGGAGGTCATCGCGTCGTTGAAGATCTCCGCCCACTCCGGGTCTTCGGACAGGTAGTCGAAGACGGATTTGCCGAACACTTTTGGCGGGTTCGGCTCGCCAGTGCGCACCGCTTCGGCCAGCCGGGTCCAGTTCGCCCGGTGCTGCGGCGAGCCGAAGAACAGCGCAGCCCCGTGCATCGAGGTCGGCGAGTCGGTGCGCAACGTGTCGGCCAGCGCGTTGAGCGCGAAGCGACCGTCGCGGCACCTGCGAAACACACCGCGGCTGATCAGCAACCGCATCAGCCGCGCCACGCTGTCCGGCTCCGCCCCGACGCGGACCGCGAGCTCCTCCCGGGTCAACGGGCCCGCGGCCAGCGCGTCGGCAATACCCAGTTGCGCGGATGCCGAAATGGCCTGGGACAGAAAAGCTCCGAAGATCATGTCGATGACAGTGATCGGCGGCGGTGCTAACCGCTGGTACAGACGTCCCACGTGATGGCGCAGGCGTTCGACCGCGCGTGCCACCCGGGCGGGCGGCAGCTTCGGGGTGGATGTCGGCGATTGAGGCGGCATCGTTGTCCTCCTGTCGAACCGAGACGACTACTGCAGTTTCTGCGCGACGAATGTCGCCGCCTGGTTGGTCGCGTCCGGCACATAGCCCAGGTGCGCGATGATGCTGCCGCCCTCGGCGCAGATGTTGTCGTTGGGCAGACAGATGTCGATGGCCTTCGGCGTCCAGCTCGGGTTGAGCGGCGGAATCTGGTTGTCCGCCAAGCCCTTTGCGTAGCTACTCTGCGGATTGCCGAACAGGGCGACGGCGCCGACATGGCTGGCGACCTGCGCGGGCAGCTGATGGCTGGTCAGGTCGGCCACCCCCGCGCCCTGCGAGTACCCGCCGACCACGACCTTGGTCTTCGGGCAGTTGGCGACGGTGCCCTGGACATGGGCGACCTCGTCGGCCGCCCCGGCCTTGGCGCTGTTGGCGTAGTCGGTGGTCGACGGATAGTCGACCGCGTACAGGGTGATCGTCTTGCCGGGAAGCTGCGAGGTCAGCGAGTCGAAGAAGGCCTGCCCGGGCCCGCCGGGGCCGACCGGCTCACCGGTGCCACGGGCGAACACCACTTCCGCGTCCGGGCATCCGTCGGCCGCGGCGACGGGCGTACCGAGCGGGAAGCTGAACAGGGTCAAGATCAGTGGTGCGCCAGCCATGACGCGCGCGATGGTGCGAGGGGTCATGGCTAGATGTTGTCATCCTCCAGCAATCTCAACGGATGCAGGCCGTCGACCGCGCCGACGAACGGCGGATGAATGCTGTAGCCGAGCATGCGCTGGATGTCATCCGACACCGTGCGGGCGATGTCGCGGGATATCGACAACGTGAAGGCTTCCATCGGTCGTAGCCACGGCTGGCAGTACTGCGCGGTGACGGCCAGCCGGTCGGCGGTAGTGGTGTTGGCGCCGCCACCGTGCCAGAGCGTGCCCACGAAGAACACGCACGAGCCGGCGGGCATGACGACGGGCAGCGCCTCGTCGTCCGGGCCGGGCCGCCGCTTGCCCCAGGTGTGGCTGCCCGGATAGAGCACCGTCGCACCGTTGTCGGCGGTGAAGTCGTCGATGGCCCAGATCGTCGCGGCGGCCAATGGCTCTCGGGGGCGGGGGATCGGGTAGAAGCCGTCGTCATGGTGAGCCAATTGCGCTTCTTCGCCGGGCTGGATGTTGATCGCCTGCAACGCCGACAGCAGATAGTTGGGCATCAGCAGCCGATCCAGTGCGGCCAGTACCCGCGGGTGGTCGACGACCGGGTCGCACACCCGGGTCCGGCTCAGCACGCTGTAGATCCGCTGGGTCCGCCGCCCTTCGAACGAGTTGCGTCCGGTGTGCCCGAGCCAGGGCTTCACCTCATCGCGAATCTGGCCGCACTGCTCGGGGGTGAGGAGGTTTTCCCAGATGACGTAGCCGTCGCGGGCCAGCGCGGCCGCGTCGGCTTCGGCCACCGCCGGGTCCACCGCGGAGCCGCCGCTGGGCGTCCACTTGTAGCGGAGCGCGAGGTCGCCGCGTAGGTCTTCCAGCGTGGTGACGGACTCGTCGTCGAGTTTCATTGCGCTTGTCCTTCGGCTATCAGCACACAGTAAGCCGACCCCGCGCGGACGTCACGCGTTCAGCGCCGCCCGTTGGTTAGTCAGGCTTCCCAGCCCCTGGGCGCAGCCGTAATCGGAGCGTTATAGTAGCCGCATGCGTCTTCATCGTCTGAGCCTCGCCGTTCGCGCCGGACTCGTAGCGCTTGCGCTCAGTGCCGCCGCCTTCGCTCTGCCGACCGCGTTCCCGCGGGTCGCGTCGGCCGATCCGCTGGGGCCGTGTCCGACGTGTACGTCGAACGACTCCACCGAGGACTTCCCGATCCCGCGGCGGATGATCTCGACGACCTGTGACGCCGAGCAGCTTCTCGCCGCCGCCCGTGACTACTCGCCGGTGTACTACCAGCGCTACATGCAGGATTTCAACAACCACCCGAACGTCAACCAGGCCGCCATCGACAAGGCGCACTGGTTTTACTCGCTGTCACCGGCGGACCGCCGGGGCTACTCGGCCAACTTCTACGCACCGCAGGCCGACGGCCTGTGGCTGGCGTGGCCCAACCACATGAAGATTTTCTGGAACAACAAGGGCGTCGTCGCCAAGGAAACCGAGAACTGCCAGAACTACCCGAAGGGCGACATGTCGGTCTGGAACTGGTCCTAAGGGGTCAGTCCCGATCCGAGTCGGACTCGGCCAGTAGGCCGACGCATGTCGCGGTGATCAGCCGCGTCAGAGCGGCGGTGAAATCGATCTTCCAATCGGGCGGCACGTCGGGCCGCTTCGCGTACTCATCGGCAAGCCGCTTGGGCGGGTTGGCCATCTGCCACATCGGCGCGGCCAGCGAATACGACGCGAGCAGCACGTCGAACGCGCCCGAACGGCCCAGCCCCGGCAACGCGTTCTCGATTGCGTCGGTCAGCGAGATCACGGCCGCGTTGCTGACTTCCTTGAACTCGAGGACCCGTTCGAGCTCGACCTCGTGCTCGAGATGCAAATGCAGATTGGCAAGCAGGTCGCAGAACAGCGGGTCGTCGGCCAGGCCCTGCGCCAGCGTTCCGGCCACCCGGGCCGGCGACATGGGGCCCGGCCGGCCCAGGTCTTCGCACACGGTGTCCGAGAAGCGGGCCCACCCTTCGGCGGCCAGATTCAGCAGCACCTCTTTGTGGGAGGTGAAGTAGCGCCGCACCGCCGAGTAGTGCACCCCGGCGCGGCTCGCGACGTCGGTCAGGGTGACCGAGGCGACTCCGGACTCCAGCGCCAGCGAGCGCGCGGCTTCGACAAGCGCTGCGGCCCGCTGCCGTTTCTTGTCCTCGGTGCGGGCACGCTGGAACGAGAGCTGCGGCACCGCGCGAGGATAGCGCACCCGAACGCATTGCGGGCCGCTGCGGAACCCGGTACCGTCCGCTTACGCACATAACATGCGTTATGCCTGAATCGCAGTTCCGGCGGGGTGAGGAGTCGACAATCCGGGTGGCGGGCGTGGTTTACTCGTCATGGTCTGGCGGTGCTGTGAGGCCCACGCAAGCGCCCTGAGAACGCCGCGGGCGATCGTCGGGCGCATATCTTCAGCGGGTGAAGGGGTTTTCGATTTTCAGGGTGCTGGAGCGGGCGTGGATTCCGCTCGTGATTGCGATCGTGGTCGGGCTCGGTGGTTTCACCGTGTTCCGCATCCACGGTCTCTTCGGCTCCGAGAAGCGTCCCTCGTACTCCGACAGCGCGACCGACGACAGCAAGCCGTTCAATCCGAAGCGGATCACCTATGAGGTGTACGGCCCGCCGGGGGCCACCGCCGACATCAGCTACTTCGACACCAACGCCGACCCGCAGCATGTGGACAACGCCCAGCTGCCCTGGACTCTCAACATGACGACGAAAGCGGCGTCTGTCGTGGGAAACATTGTGGCGCAAGGCAACAGCAACACCCTGGGCTGCCGGATCATCATCGATGACGTGGTCAAGGCCGAGCGGGTCTCGCACGAGGTGAACGCCTTTACCTATTGCGTTCTCAAGGGCGCATGACCAGCCACCAGACCAGCGTTGCGGGCACCGAACGGCCGCGCGGCCCGCGACTGATCCGTCGGTTCGCGGTGCCGATCATCCTTGCCTGGATCGGTCTCATCGTCCTGATGGCCGTGGCCGTGCCACCGCTGGAGAAGGTCGCCGAAGAGCGCCAGGTTTCCTTGAGCCCCAAGGACGCACCGTCGGTGCAGGCGATGGAGGAAACCGGCAAGAAGTTCAAGGAGTCCGATTCCGACAACTTCGCGATGCTGGTGCTCGAGGGGGACAACAAGCTCGGCGACGACGCCCACCACTACTACGACAGCATCATCAAGCAACTGCGGGCGGACCCCGGCCACATTCAGCACGTGCAGGACTTCTGGGGCGATCCGCTTACCGCGCCAGGTGCCCAGAGCCCTGACGGCAAAGCGGTATACGTCCAACTCAACCTCGCCGGCAACCAGGGCACGACCCTGGCGGAGCAGTCGATCGAGGCCGTCCGCAAGATCGTCGACCGAACGCCACCACCCAAGGGCGTCACCACCTATGTGACCGGTCCCTCGGCGCTGGTGTCGGACATGCACCACAGCGGCGACAGCACGCTGGTCAAGATCACCATGGTGACGATGCTGGTGATCTTCACGATGCTGCTATTGGTGTACCGCTCGGTGTGGACAGTGGTGCTGCTGCTGATCACGGTGTTCATCGAATTGACCGCTGCCAGAGGAATAGTCGCGTTTCTCGGCTATCACCAATTGATCGGGCTCTCGACGTTCGCGGTGAACCTGTTGGTATCGCTGGGAATTGCCGCGGGCACCGACTACGCGATTTTCTTCTTCGGTCGTTATCAAGAGGCGCGCCAGCACGGTGAAACTCGCGAGGCCGCGTTCTATACGACGTACCACGGCGTTGCCCATGTGGTGCTGGCGTCCGGTCTGACGATCGCGGGCGCCACCTTCTGCCTGAGCTTCTGCCGGATGCCGTACTTCCAAACTATTGGTGTCCCTTGCGCGGTCGGCATGGTCGTCGCGGTCGCCGTGGCGCTGACACTGGTGCCGGCCGTGATCGTGGTCGGCGGTCGCTTCGGTTTGTTCGATCCGCAGCGGCGGATCTCCACGCGGGGCTGGCGTCGGGTCGGCACGGCCGTCGTCCGCTGGCCGGTGCCGATTCTCGCGGCGGCGTTTGCGGTCGCGCTGGTTGGCCTTTTGACCCTGCCGGGTTACCGGACCAGCTACAACGACCGGCTGTACATCCCGCACAACATCGCCGCGAACCGGGGATACGACGCCGCGGAGCGGCACTTCTCCCAGGCCCGGCTGATGCCGGAAGTCATGATGGTCGAGGCCGACCATGATCTGCGCGATCCCGCTGACTTCCTGGTGCTCGACAAACTCGCCAAGGGCATCTTCCGCGTCCCCGGAGTCTCACGCGTGCAATCGATTACGCGCCCGGAGGGCACGGCGATGGAGCACACGTCGATACCGTTCCAGCTCAGCATGCAGAACGCCGGGCAGGTGCAGACGATGAAGTTCCAGAAGGCCCGCATGGACGACATGCTCAAGCAGGCCGACGAACTCGAAGACACCATGAACCGGATGAGGCACATGTACGGCCTCATGCAGCAGCTCACCGGGATCACGCACAAGATGATCGGTGAGACACGGGAAATGCAGGCCGTCACCGAAGAATTGCGCGACGACGTCGCCAACTTCGAGGACACCTGGCGGCCGATCCGCAGCTACTTCTACTGGGAGAAGCACTGCTACGACATCCCGGTCTGTTTTTCGTTTCGGTCCATTTTCGACGCCGTCGATGGCATCGACGAGATCGACGACAAGTTCCAGATACTGATCAACGACTTCAGTCAGCTGGATGCGCTGATGCCTCAGTTGCTCACCGACTTCCCGCCGATGATCGACAGCATGGAGAACATGCGGACGATGATGCTGACGATGCACAGCACCATGTCCGGGATCTTCAATCAGATGGACGACATGAGCTCCAACGCGAACGCGATGGGTCACGCGTTCGATCAGGCCAAGAACGACGATTCGTTCTATCTGCCGCCAGAAGTGTTCCAGAACAAGGACTTCAAGCGCGCGCTGAACAACTTCTTCTCCCCGGACGGCAAGGCGGTGCGGTTGATCGTCTCGCACCGCGGTGATCCCGCGTCGCCGGAAGGCATCGCGCGCGTCGAGAAAATCCGCGAGGCCGCCGAGGAGTCGCTCAAGGGCACCCCGTTGGAGGACGCCAAGATCTACCTCGCCGGCACCGCAGCCACCTTCAAAGACTGGAAGGACGGCTCCAAGTACGACCTGATGATCGCCGGAATCGGTTCGCTCTGCCTGATTTTCATCATCATGCTGATCATCACCCGAAGCCTGATCGCGGCGGGGGTGATCGTCGGCACGGTGGCGATATCGCTGGGCGCGTCATTTGGCATGTCGGTGCTCGTCTGGCAATACCTCCTCGGCATCAAACTGCACTGGATGGTGCTGGCGATGTCGGTAATCGTGCTGCTTGCCGTGGGATCCGACTACAACCTGCTATTGGTGTCTCGGTTGAAAGAGGAGATCCCCGCCGGGCTGAAGACCGGCATCATCCGCGCGATGGGTAGCACCGGCAAGGTGGTGACGTCCGCCGGTCTGGTGTTCGCGTTCACCATGGCTTCGATGGTGGTCAGCGACTTGCGCATCATCGGCCAGGTGGGTACCACCATCGGTCTCGGCCTGCTGTTCGACACGTTGGTGGTGCGCTCATTCATGACGCCCTCCATCGCCGCGATTCTCGGGCGCTGGTTCTGGTGGCCGATCAGGGTGCGACCGCGGCCGGCCAGCGTGATGCTGCGACCGAGCGGGCCGCGCCCGGCTGTACGGTCGCTGCTCGGTACCAGCTTCGGCGAGCCCGAGGAAGCCCCCACCGGGCCGTTGCCGAAATCGACTGCCTGACAGGGTTATTGGAGCCCGTCTCGAACAACCAGTCGAAGACCGGCGTCGATGGTCTCGATGTCGAGGAGATTTCGGTGACGGGTCTGCCAGGCGCCGGTCTCAAGATCTGCGCGCAGCCGTTGAGCACCGTGCGCGAAGTCGGTGTCAGAAAGTCGCGCCAGGCCTGAGATGCAGGCGCGGACGTCGGGGTCAAGGTAGACGGCCGGTCGACGCCAATAGGCCGGACCGAAGCCGTCCGTGCAATCGTGGTGCACCAGCACGGTCTCGATCCGATCGGCGCCGATGATCTCCGCCACCTGTTCGACCGGCAATTCAGAAGCGGCCGAGGCAGATCCGGCAGCCGGGAAGTACTCCTGCCACAGCCAAAACGCGTTGTGGATAGCCGGCTCATAGGTGAAGACGACGACTCGACGAGCGACGCGGGCTAGTTCACGCAGTCCCTTCACCGGATCGGACCAGTGGTGAATTGTCAGGATTGCCATCGCCGCATCGAAACTCTGATCAGCTAGCGGCAGCTGTTCAGCGATGGCTCTGACGCATGGTGCTGCGTCCGGCGGCCGTTGCTTGACCATTGCTTCCGACGGCTCGACAGCCAGGACGACGCGATCGTCGGGCTCGTACGAGCCCGTGCCGGCGCCGACGTTCACCACAGTCAGCGCATCGCCCAGAGCGGACCAGATCTCGGCAGCTATTCGCGGATCAGGTTTACGAAATCTCGCGTAACCCACACCAATGCGGTCGTATGAAGCACCCATCTCCCGGGCAGCATCTCACGGCAAGACCGCATCTAGACAGGCCTACGGCGAATTGCCGACTCTGCCGACTGTGCAGCTTATAGCCGTGGAAACGCCGCTGGGAGCCGCAAAAGCTGCACGGTCGGCGAAGGGCGATTAGACCTTCTCGACGACTCCGGCTTCGGTTTCGTCGGCCATGTCGCGGTGGATCAGCTCGCGCACCGCCGGACGTGATCCGTACGGCTGCAGCATGGTGCTGGCCGGACGCGGGCGGACGTGTTGCGGCCACCAGAACCAGCGTCCGAGCAGCGTCGCCAGCGACGGTGTCATGAACGACCGCACGATCAGGGTGTCGAACAGCAGGCCCAGCGCGATCGTCGTACCCACCTGAGCCATCACCTTCAGCGGACTGAAGGCGAATGTAGCCATGGTGGCGGCGAACACCAGACCGGCGGAGGTCACCACTGAACCCGAGCCGGCCATGGCGCGGATGGTGCCCGTCTTGAGGCCGGCATGAATTTCCTCTTTGAACCGGGATATCAACAGCAGGTTGTAGTCCGACCCGACGGCCAACAGCAGGATGATCGCCATCGCCAGCACCATCCAGTGCAGCTTCAGTCCGAGGATGTATTGCCAGAGCAGCACGGAGAGCCCGAACGAGGCGCCCAGCGACAGCAGTACGGTACCGACGATCACGAACGCCGCCACGACGCTTCGGGTGATGACCAGCATGATCACGAAAATCAATGTGGCCGCGGCGATTCCGGCGATCAACAGGTCGATGTTGGAGCCGTCGTGCATGTCCTTGTAGGTCGCGGCGGTGCCACCGAGGTAGACCTTGGCGCCTTCCCACGGCGTGCCCTTGATCGCCTCGTGCACGGCCTGCTTGATCGGCTGGATGTGGGAGACGCCTTCAGGGGTCGCCGGGTCGCCCTCGTGCGAGATGATCAACCGGACGGCATGGCCGTTGGGTGAGATGAACTGCTTGAGGCCGCGCGCGAAGTCGGGGCTCTTGAAC
>DATNFI010000210.1:0-11888 GCA_035606475.1 Mycobacterium sp.
TGTCGCTGGCCAAGCGCTACACCGGCCGCGGCATGGCGTTCCTCGACCTGATCCAGGAAGGCAACCTGGGCCTGATCCGCGCTGTCGAAAAGTTCGACTACACAAAGGGATACAAGTTCTCCACGTACGCAACGTGGTGGATCCGGCAGGCAATCACGCGCGCCATGGCCGACCAGGCGCGCACCATCCGCATCCCGGTGCACATGGTCGAGGTGATCAACAAGCTGGGCCGCATCCAGCGCGAGCTGCTGCAGGATCTGGGCCGCGAGCCCACTCCTGAAGAGTTGGCCAAGGAAATGGACATCACCCCGGAGAAGGTGCTGGAGATCCAGCAGTACGCCCGGGAGCCGATCTCGCTGGACCAGACCATCGGCGACGAGGGCGACAGCCAGCTCGGTGACTTCATCGAAGACAGCGAAGCGGTGGTGGCCGTCGACGCGGTGTCGTTCACGCTGCTGCAGGACCAGCTGCAGTCGGTGCTGGAGACGCTGTCCGAGCGCGAAGCCGGCGTCGTACGACTGCGCTTCGGCCTCACCGACGGCCAGCCGCGCACTCTGGACGAAATCGGCCAGGTGTACGGCGTCACCCGCGAGCGCATCCGGCAGATCGAGTCGAAGACGATGTCGAAGCTGCGGCACCCCAGCCGCTCGCAGGTGCTGCGCGACTACCTGGACTAGTCGCCACTAAGCCTGTCGCGCAATTAATTCGGATGCATACCAGGCATCCGATGTCCTAGGTTGACCGCATGTCAACCAGTCGCATCCTGGTCTCGTCGGAAACCGAATTCGAGGCAATCGTCGGCTACTCGCGCGCGGTGCGGGTCGGCCCACTGGTCGCCGTGTCGGGGACGACCGCGCCCGCAGCGTCGGACGACATCGGCGAGCAAACCCGAGAAGTGTTGCGCCGCATCGAAATAGCCCTGGCCGAAGCAGGGGTTGCGCTGAGCGATGTGGTCCGCACCCGGATCTACGTCACCGACATCTCACGGTGGCGCGAAGTCGCGGCGGTGCACGCCGAGGTGTTCGGCCAGATCCGTCCGGCGGCAACCATGGTCGAGGTGGCCGCGCTGATCGAGCCCGGACTGCTGGTGGAGATCGAAGCCGACGCCTATTCGCCCAACGCCGGGAACGTGCCATCGGCGTCTGGCCGGTAGGTGGTGACGTTGATCACAGCGTCCAGGGGCAAGGGGCCGTACAGATGCGGGAACACCATCGACTCCGGATCCGTTGACACACCTAGTTCCCAACGAATGGGAGCGTCCAGATGAGCCGGATCAATCTGCAGCAGAACAAGGTCCGTGCGACCGCGGTAAAGGCGGTTGGCGGGCAGGTGCACTTGCTCTGGAGTCGACAGGTGGACGAAGCCAGCGCTGGCGAGCGACTCAGGTCGAAGCTCACGGTGAACTTGGGCGGCTGACCAGTCGTCGATAGGACAAAGGTGCACCAGCACCGCCGGTGGCTGACTCATACCGCCATCTTGCCCCGACCGCCAAACGGCAACGGGTGAGAAACGACACAGCGGGTAAACCCGTGGTGAAGACGGCTAAACGGGCAGACATCTGAGACAGTGGAGAGGGCAGAACGGAGTAGCCATGAACGCGACGTTGACCAGTCCAGAGTTAACCCGGGCTGATCGGTGCGATCGGTGCAGCGCGGCTGCACGGGTTCGCGCCAAGCTGCCCTCCGGAGCAGAACTGCTGTTCTGCCAACACCATGCCAACGAGCACGAGGCCAAGCTGATCGAGCTGTCCGCGGTGCTCGAAATCAGCGGCGACCCGATCGGGGCCTGACGCACACGACTCGCCACCAGCAGTCATGGCGGCGGTGGCGTTCGTCAGGAATCCTGAACGGGTCATGATTGACCACCCGGTAAAACCCTCGCGGCATCACCTCTGGCGTATCACCAAGCGTGCGCTGTCGAAAAGTTGGGACGACTCGATCTTTTCGGAGGCCGCGCAAGCGGCATTCTGGTCTGCACTGTCGTTGCCGCCGTTGCTGTTGGGGATGTTGGGCAGTCTCGCCTATGTGGCGCCGTTGTTCGGCCCGGACACGATGGCCGTCATCGAGCACAACCTGGTGTCGATGTCGAACAAGATCTTCTCGCAGAGCGTCGTGCACGAGATCATCGAGCCGACCATCTCCGACATCGATCGAGGCGCTCGCGGTGAAGTGGTGTCGTTGGGCTTCCTGATCTCACTGTGGGCGGGATCGTCGGCGATTTCGGCGTTCGTCGACTCGGTGGTCGAAGCCCACGACCAGACACCGCTGCGGCATCCGGTGCGCCAGCGTCTCTACGCGCTGGCCCTGTATGTGGTGATGCTGCTCTTCGTCATCGTCACCGCGCCGCTTCTGGTACGCGGGCCCCGCAAACTGGCCGAACTCATCCCGGACGGGTTGCAGGATGTGCTGGCCTACGGCTATTACCCGGCGTTGCTGGTCGGCCTGATCGCCACTGTCGTCATCCTGTATCGCGTCGCGTTGCCGGATCCGATTCCGTCACATCGGCTGGTTTTCGGCGCCGCCCTGGCCAGTGTGGCGTTCGTGATCGCCACCCTGGGGCTGCGGATCTACTTGAGGTACATCACCGGCACCGGCTACACCTACGGTGCGCTGGCCACCCCGATCGCGTTCTTGTTGTTCGCGTTCTTCGCGGGTTTCTCGATCATGTTGGGCGCCGAGTTCAACGCCGCCATTCAAGAGGAGTGGCCGGCTCCGCGGACGCATGCCCACCGGATGCGACGGTGGCTGGTCAAGCGCGCCAAGGAAGTGGTCGAAGACTCCAGCGCGGCAACCGATGACGACGAACCGACTCCGGCGAACTCCGGCCGGGTCAGCTCTTCTTGAGCGTCTCGTAGATCCGTTTGCAGTCCGGGCACACCGGCGAGCCCGGCTTGGCGGACTTGGTTACCGGAAAGACCTCGCCGCACAGCGCCACAACATGCGTGCCCATCACGGCGCTCTGCGCGATCTTGTCCTTCTTGACGTAGTGGAAGTACTTGGGGATGTCGCTGTCGGTCCCGTCGTCGACGCGTTCGTCGGTGTCGGTCCGCTCGATCGTCTGGGTCTCCATGTCACATATTGTGCCGGAACCGGGGCCGCCGGTTGAGCCAAGTTGTGGAACAGTGGGGTTATGAGGCGCAGCCAAGAGCTGGGTTTCGACGACGATGGTCGACCGATCCTCATCACCGCCGCCGCACCCGCGTATGAGGTTCAGCACCGGCAACGTGTCCGGAAGTACCTGACCATCATGTCGTTCCGGATTCCGGCACTGCTATTGGCCGCCATGGCATATGGCTTGTGGCACAACGGTCTTATCTCGCTGGCGATCATCGCCGCCTCGATCCCACTGCCGTGGATCGCAGTGCTCATCGCCAACGACCGTCCGCCGCGCAGGGCCGACGAACCCCGCCGGTTCGACGGGCCGCAGCGACGCACTCCCCTTTTCCCTACTGCCGAGCGCCCGGCGCTGGAACGCCGCAGTCGTTCGGCCCCGCAACCGGACTGGCAGCAGGGGCCCGCTGACGGTTCCGAATAAGCCTTCTCCGCAGGGGGTTCTCAGTACATTCTCAGGGCAGGCGGACATTCGCGCACGTCAGCGGGTGTGAGAACGCCATCCGGTGGGAACTACTACGCCGGGTTGGTCGTTGTACCCGATGACAGTTCACGCTCTGAGGAGGCCGCCATGGCAAAAGCCAACACAGTCCGGATTGATGGCGATCTGGACGCTCAAAGCCCAGCCGCGGACTTGGTGCGCGTGTACCTGAACGGGATCGGCAAGACGGCCTTGCTCAACGCTGCCGACGAGGTCGAACTGGCCAAGCGAATCGAAGCCGGCTTGTATGCCAAGCATCTGCTGGAGACCCGCAAGCGGCTTGGCGAGGCCCGCAAGCGCGACCTGGCGGCTGTGGTGCGCGACGGCGAGGCGGCGCGAAGCCATCTGCTGGAAGCCAACCTGCGGTTGGTCGTGTCGCTGGCGAAGCGTTACACGGGACGCGGGATGCCGCTGCTGGACCTCATCCAGGAGGGCAACCTCGGTCTGATCCGCGCGATGGAAAAGTTCGACTACGCAAAGGGATTCAAGTTCTCGACCTATGCGACGTGGTGGATCCGCCAGGCGATCACCCGCGGCATGGCCGACCAGAGCCGCACCATCCGGTTGCCGGTCCACCTGGTCGAGCAGGTGAACAAGCTGGCCCGCATCAAGCGTGAGATGCACCAGAACCTCGGCCGCGAAGCGACCGACGAAGAGCTCGCCGAGGAGTCCGGCATTCCCGTCGAGAAGATCAACGACTTGCTCGAGCACAGCCGCGACCCGGTCAGCCTGGACATGCCGGTGGGCTCGGAAGAGGAAGCGCCGCTGGGCGATTTCATCGAAGACGCCGAGGCGATGTCCGCGGAGAACTCGGTAATCGCCGAACTGCTGCACACCGACATTCGCAGCGTGCTCGCCACGCTCGACGAGCGGGAGCATCAGGTGATCCGGTTGCGCTTCGGACTCGACGACGGGCAGCCTCGCACGCTCGATCAGATCGGCAAGCTGTTCGGTCTGTCCCGCGAGCGGGTTCGCCAAATCGAGCGCGAGGTGATGGCCAAGCTCCGCAACGGCGAGCGGGCCGACCGGCTCCGCTCGTACGCGAGCTGACGACTCGAACCAGTAACGACACGTATGCCCGCCGCACCCGCGGCGGGCATACTGCTGCCGCAGCGGTCGCCACTCACGGTGCTGGAGTGTTAGCGAACCATTGACGCAGCTGGCCAAGTAGACTCAGCCGCAATGGAAGGTGCGGAATGAACGACCTGGTTGATACCACCGAGATGTACCTGCGGACCATCTACGACCTCGAGGAAGAGGGCGTAACGCCGTTGCGTGCACGTATCGCCGAACGACTGGACCAAAGTGGGCCCACGGTCAGCCAGACCGTGTCGCGGATGGAACGCGACGGCCTGTTGCATGTGGCCGGTGACCGCCATCTCGAGCTGACCGACAAGGGCCGCGCGTTGGCCGTTTCCGTGATGCGCAAACACCGGATCGCCGAACGACTACTGGTCGATGTCATCGGCCTGCCGTGGGAAGAAGTCCACGCCGAAGCGTGCCGCTGGGAGCACGTCATGAGCGACGACGTCGAGCGCCGCCTGATGAAGGTGCTCAATAACCCGACCACGTCCCCGTTCGGTAACCCGATTCCCGGGCTCATCGATCTGGGCATCGGCGACGGCTTCGGGAGCGACGACGGCAACCTGGTGCGGTTGACGGAGCTGCCCGCCGGCCCGCCCGTCGCGGTGGTCGTGCGTCAGCTGACCGAGCACGTGCAGGGCGACATCGATCTGATCACCCGCCTCAAAGACGCCGGCGTCGTGCCCAATGCGCGCGTGACCGTCGAGTCCAACCCGTCCGGCGGCGTCACCATCGTCATTCCGGGCCACGAAAACGTCAGCCTGCCGCATGAGATGGCCCACGCCGTCAAGGTCGAAAAGGTCTAGCCGGCTCCGGTCAGACCGCGCGTCGCCGAAACGCCCGCCGTGGAGGTAGCCGCACGCCGAGTCGCTCGGCCAACCGGTAGCCGGTGACCGCCAATTCGCGAATGTGCTCCGGCCGCAGGCCCGACTGCAACGCCGTGTCGAGCATGCCCGCCATCCGATGTCCCGGTTCGCAGCGCAGTGCGGCCTCCAGCGACACCCCGGCCAGTGGTCCGTCGCCGCGGGCGTAGGCGCTGAACGCGAGCAGCACCAGCGCCTCGACCCGCCACGGTGTGGGCAGCGTTCGCGCCAGCAGCGCCCACAGCGACTCGGCGTCCCCGGCGCTGTGGCCGACCGCCAAGGCGTACAGCGTGTCCCGCACCTCGACGTCGGTCAGCGCACATGCCAGGCCGGCGATCTCGGCGTCGCCGAGCTGTTGTCCGTCTGCGACTCCCGCGGCGGCCCCCATCGCGGCTTCGACGTCGCGACGGACGCAGGCGGTCGGATCGTCACGATGCGTCTCCTCGCGCAGCGCGGCCCGCTCGGCGATCAGACCCGTGAGCGACGCGCTGCGGGCCCGGTCGACCGCGATCACCGCCTGCAGGTCGGCTCGCCGCGCGTAGAGCCGGCGCCCGTCCAGCACCGCCGCGGCTGCCAGCGGTGAAGCGGACGGGTCGTCGACGACACCAGCGGCGCCACAACCGTCCACGCAATGCCAACGTCCACCGAGCGCCACCCGGTCGACGACGTGCACGGCCCACAGCTCGATGTCGTGCCGGATGAGTTCGTCGGTCAGCGCCGAACACAGGTCGCGGTACTGGTCGTTGCACATCGGGCAGCCGAAGCCGTCGGCGTCGACGATCACCGCGATGGCGGCCTCGGGTCCGGCGGCCGCGGCGACCTCGGCGAGATGACCGACCCGCTCGGCGACCGCGTCGGACAGATCGATGCGCATCACCGCCCCGAGTTGGCCGTCGTCGATCGACAACAACACCAGCGATTTCTCGGGCACGAAGCCCAACACCGCTGGGAGCGCGGCAATCACCGCACCGGGCCGATTCAGTTCAAAGTCGCTTCGCTGCTTGGTCATGGCGACGACGCTGGCAACCATCACCGTCACTCGGTGGGCGGCACAACCGGCGAGGCCGCCCTGCTGTGCACAAAGTCGCGACTGTGAATGTTCACGGGTACGTAGCCGGGGCCCGCTATCGCGAGCTGGCCCGCGGTGTTCAACTGCACTGGTCGTCGAAGGAAGTCGGCGGCTCGTCGCCGGGGCCGCCCGCCTGGGCCCGCGCCAAAAGCTGGGCGATGTGCTGGTCGAACGGCGACGAATACGACAGATTCTCCGCGCAGCCGCCGCCGTGTAGGCCGCCGATCACGCCGGTGACGGTCGAACCGCTGATCCAGGGCGCGCCGCTAGTGCCGTCGACCAAGCCCGCACAGGGCAATTCGGGATACCCCGCGTCGCTGAGTCCGGTGCCGACCCGGCAACCGATCGGCATTCCCCCGACGCCCGCCGGATACGCGACCACGGTCACCTGGCTGCCTCGCGGCGGTGCGCTGCCCAGCGTCAGCGCCGAACCGGCGACTGCCTCCACCGTGCCGCCCGACGGCCGGCTGACTCGCGCGATCGCGTAGTCGGCCTGCGGGTCCCGGTTGGCCAACCACCGGGGATCCAGATACGCCGCATCGACCGTCCAGAACGCGTCGGGGTCCGCACTGCGGGCGAACCCGGGGACGAATCGTGCCGGTCCGCCGCCGATGCTCAGGCAGTGCGCGGCGGTCAGCACCAGATTTCCGGCCGCCGAATGCAGCACCGAGCCGGTGCAGACGTGCAAATCGCCGTCGGATAGAAAAAACGCGCCCACCCGGGGATCCGGGTCGACGGGCGCCGCCATGACGCTGTTCGCGACGGAGGCGGACGTTTCGCTGGTGATCGGCGCGGATTGAGCCTGGTGTCCACAGCCCGTCAACACCAAGGCCAGCCCCGCCCCTGCTGCCAGAATTCGCATCGTTATCGATGATGCCCGATCCTGCGTCGCGCGGGTATGCCGTGGAATGTCACCGCTGCCGATCACGTTCTGCAGCAGAGGACCAAGCGGGTCAGCTATCCGCGGCTCGGCGATCTGAGGGACAATAAGTGTCACGGTGCGGTATGTAGCGCCGTGGCGAGGAGGCAGCACCGATGGGCTACAACGAGCCCCCCAACACCCCGGACCGGGACAAGCGCTACCAGTCCGAGCAAAACGGCATGTACGAACTCGAATTCCCGGCGCCGCAACTCTCGCTGTCCGACGGGCGTGGCCCGGTCCTGGTGCACGCCCTGGAAGGGTTCTCCGACGCCGGCCATGCGATCAAGCTGGCCGCCGGCCACCTCAAAGAGACGTTGGACACCGAACTGGTGGCCTCATTCGCGATCGACGAGCTGCTCGATTACCGCTCACGACGGCCGCTGATGACGTTCAAGACTGATCACTTCACTCACTACGAAGACCCCGAGCTCAGCCTCTACGCCATGCACGACAGTGTCGGAACGCCGTTTCTGTTGCTGGCCGGTATGGAACCGGACTTGAGGTGGGAGCGATTCATCACCGCTGTGCGGCTGTTGGCGGAACGCCTCGGCGTCCGGCAGACGATCGGACTGGGCACCATCCCGATGGCGGTTCCGCACACGCGGCCGATCACGTTGACCGCCCACTCCAACAACCGTGAGCTGATCGCGGACTTCACGCCGTGGATTTCGGAGGTGCAAGTTCCGGGTAGCGCATCGAATCTGTTGGAGTACCGGATGGCTCAGCACGGGCACGAGGTGGTCGGCTACACGGTCCATGTCCCCCACTACCTGGCGCAGACGGACTACCCGGCCGCAGCGCAGGCGTTGCTGGAGCAGTTGGCCAAGACCGGTGCGCTGCAGTTGCCGCTGAAAGCGCTGACCGAGGCGGCCGAGGAAATCAAGTCGAAGGTCGACGAGCAGGTCGAAGCCAGCTCGGATGTCGCTCAAGTGGTAGCTGCGCTGGAGCGCCAGTACGATGCCTTCATCGCTGCGCAGGAGAATCGGTCGCTGCTGACCCGTGACGAGGACCTGCCCAGCGGTGACGAACTCGGCGCGGAGTTCGAGCGTTTCCTGGCACAGCAGGCCGAGAAGAAGTTCGACGACGACGATCCGACCTGATCGCCGTCGGCGGGCCCGACAGCGAAGTTGGCGATATGACCCAGCGCAAGCCCAATCTTCGCTCGGTGCGCGAAGTTACGCCGCAGCTCCAATTTCGGACGGTGCACGGTTACCGGCGAGCGTTCCGGATTGCCGGCTCCGGCCCGGTGCTGCTGCTGATCCACGGTATCGGCGACAATTCGACGACCTGGTCGATGGTGCAATCCACACTCGCGCAACGGTTTACCGTTATCGCGGTGGACCTGCTAGGCCATGGCGAGTCAGACAAGCCGCGCGCGGACTACTCAATTGCGGCCTACGCCAACGGAATGCGCGACCTGATGTCCGTCCTGGACATCGAACGGGCAACGGTAATCGGGCATTCACTCGGCGGCGGCGTGGCGATGCAATTCGCCTACCAGTTCCCGCACCTCGTCGAGCGATTGGTGTTGGTCGGCGCCGGCGGGGTCACCAAAGACGTCAACGTTCTGTTGCGGGTGGCTTCGTTGCCGATGGGCAGCGAGGCGCTGGCGCTGCTGCGACTGCCGTTGGTGTTGCCGGCCTTGCAGGCGTTCGGCCGAGCGGCGGGAATGGTGCTGGGTTCCACCGCGATCGGTCACGACCTGCCCGACGTCCTGCGGATCCTGGCGGGCCTGCCGGAACCCATGGCTTCGGCGGCGTTCACCCGGACCCTGCGCGCGGTGGTGGACTGGCGTGGCCAGAGCGTCACCATGCTCGATCGATGTTATCTGACGCAATCCGTTCCGGTGCAGATCATTTGGGGCAGCGATGACGTTGTGGTTCCGGTCAGTCACGCTCACATGGCCCACGCCGCGATGCCGGGCTCCCAATTGGAGATCTTCGAGCGCTCCGGGCACTTTCCGTTCCACGACGACCCTGACCGGTTCATCGAGGTCGTCGAGCGCTTCATCGACACCACCGCGCCGGCCGACTACGACCAAACCGCGCTTCGCAAACTACTCCGGACCGGTGGCGGCGCACAGAGCGTCTCCGGACCCGTCGATACCCGGGTCGCCGTGTTGGAGGCCATGGACGCCGACGAACGAAGTGCCACCTGACCACGGCGTCGCGGTGACGTCGTACAGTCGCCTTCATGAGCGTCGACGTCACGGTGTTGCGAGTATTCACCGATGCCGAAGGCAATTTCGGTAATCCACTCGGTGTGGTCGACGCCGCTACGGTCGAGCGGGATCAACATCAGCGCATCGCCGCCGAATTGGGTTACAGCGAAACCATTTTCATCAACCTTCCGGTCGCCGGAGCCACTACCGCGGACGCGCGCATCTACACACCGGCCACCGAATTGGCGTTCGCCGGCCACCCGACGGTCGGGGCGTCATGGTGGCTGCGATCCGTCGGCAGGCCGGTTCACACGCTGCGGGTACCAGCCGGACTGGTCCAGGTGAGCTACGAGGGCGACATCACCACGGTCAGCGCCCGCTCGGAGTGGTCGCCGGAATTCGCCATCCACGACCTGAACAGTCTTGATGCACTGGCCGCCGCCGACCCGGCCGACTACACCGATGACGTCGCGCACTACCTCTGGACATGGATCGACGAAGCCGCGGGATTTCTGCGTTCGCGGATGTTCGCACCGAATCTGGGGGTGGCAGAAGACGAAGCGACGGGTTCGGCCGCGGTCCGGATCACCGATTACCTCAGCCGCGACCTGCACATCACGCAGGGCAAGGGATCGATCATCAAGACCATCTGGAGCGCGCAGGGTTGGGTGCGGGTGGGCGGTCGCGTCGTAGACGACGGAGTTCGGCAGCTGCCTTAGCTCAAAATCGCGTCACGCTGCGCCACCCGCAACAGCAACTGGCCCTCGAGTCCCGCGGCGCGATGGACACGCGAGGGCACGTCAGCCTTTGCGATGCAACACTGCTGAAAGATGGTGCAGCAGTGGCTGTCCGACGGCGCTCATCTGCACGGAGTAGGTCAGCTCGTCGCCGTCCAACCGGAAGCGTCGAGCCAGAGATGTGACGTCCTTGGCGGTCGGGGTCATCCCGACATCGCTCGTCGTCATCTCCAACTCGACCGTGGTGCCGTCGGCGACATATCTACCGACCTCGATCTCGGTGATGCCGCTCGGATGCGCCAGCACGAGTTCGACTTCGTTGTGTCGCGGTACGCGAAGGTAGCCCGCCTCGGCGTGCAGCGGTAGTCCGTCAACCGCGTTCTTGGTCTTTTGTCCATAGATCAGAAACGGTTTGCCCACATGGGAAAACGTGACTTCTTCGAGGTACTCAAACGGTTCGATGGTGGGGTACTCGCCGGCTCCGCGTCCCTGCCAGGTGCCCAGCAGTGGCGCGAGTGCTTGTAGGTTCGGATGCAGGTCGGGCGCCATCAGGTCAGCCTAGCGAGACCGCGTGGACGTCCGGCGTACGGACGTGCTCCGGTCGGAAGCCCCGGCCGACGATGATCGGCGGGATGAACTGCAGCGGCCCCCGCCCGACGATCTTCGGAACCCGGACCGACGACAGGTCACCGTCCAGGTTCGGTTCGATCACGTTGTTTTGAATGAATACCTGGCCGGCCTGGATGATCTTGGCCGGAAGCTCACGCCGACGCTGCACCTTGGCGAGATCGGCGTCGGTCAAACGGTTTTCGCGTAGTGGACCGCACAGGATGTTGGCCGCGCCCACCGCGTCCGCGACCGCGAGGTTGATGCCGACCCCACCGACCGGCGACATCGCATGCGCGGCATCGCCGATGCACAGCAGCCCTTTGCGCCACCAGGTTTTCAGTCGATCCACCCGCACATCGAGTTGGCTGGTGTCTTCCCACGAGTGCAAGTCGTTGACGTGCTGGGCCAGGTTGGGTTGGACGGAGACCAGGCGCTCTTTGAATGACTCCAGCGATCCGTCCCGCGGGCTTTCGCCCTTGGGCATCAGATAGGCGATCTGCCAGTAGTCACTCCGGTAGATCATCGCCATCATCAGGCCCTTGCGGACCACCCCGACGAGTTCCTGTGGGTCGCCCGGGCGCCAGTTCAACCGAAACCACAACACGTCGATCGGCGAGTTCGAGCTGCCGATCTGAAGTCCGGCCGCGGCACGCACCGCGGATTTCCGGCCGTCGGCCCCGATCACGAGGGTGGAGTGGACCTCCAGGTCCGGGGTACGCACGCCGGCGACCCGATCCCCGTCGAAGATCAGATCGGTGACCTCGGCGTTGCGAATCAACGTGAATTCCGGATAGGCACTTGCCTTTTCGGCGAGGAAGTCGAGGAAATCCCACTGCGGCATCAGCGCGATGTA
>DATNFI010000211.1:0-9412 GCA_035606475.1 Mycobacterium sp.
GCGGGCAAAACGGTGTTCGTGTTTCCCGGCCAGGGGTCGCAGTGGGTCGGCATGGGTGTCGAATTACTGGACACCGCACCGGTTTTCGCCGAACAGATGAATGCGTGCGCGGAAGCGTTCGCCGAGTTCGTCGACTGGTCGTTGATCGACGTGCTGCGCGGCGCGCCCGGTGCCCCGGGTCTGGACCGCGTGGACGTCGTGCAGCCCGCGTTGTTCGCGGTGATGGTTTCGCTGGCCGAATTATGGCGATCGATCGGTGTTCGCCCGGATGCAGTCATCGGTCATTCGCAGGGTGAGATCGCCGCCGCCTACGTCGCCGGCGCCCTGTCGTTGCGCGACGCCGCCCGCGTGGTGACGCTGCGCAGCAAGCTGTTGCTGGCGCTGTCCGGCCGCGGCGGGATGGCGTCGCTGGCCTGCGGAGCCGACCAAGCACGAGAACTGTTGGCGCCCTACGGTGATCGGGTCAGCATCGCGGCGGTCAACGGCCGGTCGGCCGTCGTCATTTCCGGCGAGGAAGCCGCGCTCGACGAGATCGTCGCGCTGTGCATCGAACGCGAAATGCGGGCCCGCCGCATCGAGGTCGACTACGCCTCGCACTCGGTTGACGTCGATGAGATCCGCGACCAACTCGTCGAAGCGCTGGCCGGCATCGAGCCGCAGTCCACCCGCACGGTGTTCTTCTCCACGGTCACCGGCGCGGTCCAGGACACCGCCGGCCTCAGCCCCGACTACTGGTTCCGCAACATCCGCCAGACCGTCGAATTCGACCAGGCGGTGCGCACCGCGGCCCAGAGCGGCTATCGCACCTTTATCGAGTCCAGCCCGCACCCTGCGCTGATCGCGGGTATCGAGGACACCGCGACCGACGGCGGGGCCGACGCGATCGTGGTGCCGACCCTTGGCCGTGAGGACGGCGGGCTGCGGCGCTTCTTCGGTTCGGCAGCGCTGGCCTACGTCTCGGGCGTGAAGGTGGACTGGCGTGCGGCGGTGCCCGCGGCCGGTTTTGTGGACCTGCCGACGTATGCCTTTGAGCGGCGGCGCTTTTGGCTCTCCGGCGACGGGGCAGCGGTCGATGCCGCCGGCCTGGGCCTGGGCGCCAGCGAGCATGCGCTACTCGGCGCGGTCGTCGAACTGCCGGATTCCGGCGGGGTGGTACTGACAGGTCGACTGTCGCTGGCGGTTCAGGGCTGGCTGTCCGATCATGCGGTCGACGGCGTGGCGGTGTTCCCGGGGGCGGGCTTCGTCGAGCTGGCGATCCGGGCCGGCGACGAGGTCGGTTGCCCGGTGGTCGACGAGCTGACCCTGCAATCTCCGCTGCTGTTGCCCGTCTCGGGATCGGTGTCGGTGCAGGTGGTCGTCGGTGCCTCCGACGAATCCGACCAGCGCAGTCTGTCGGTGTTCTCCAGGGAGACTGCGGATTCCGCATGGAACTGCCACGCGACGGGGATCCTGTCGTCGGCTCCGGTGGAGCCGATGGCCGATCTGTCGGTGTGGCCGCCGGAGGGCGCCACCGCCGTCGATGTGACCGACGGCTACCAGCGGCTGGCCGAACGTGGCTATCAGTACGGCCCGGCCTTCCAAGGTCTGACCGCGTTGTGGCGTCGCGGCGATGAGTTCTTCGCCGAGGTGACGTTGCCGCAGGCGGCCGGCGGGGTGAGCGGATTCGGCGTGCACCCGGTGCTGCTCGATGCGGCATTGCACGCCGCGGCGGTGACCCATGAGGGTTCGGGTGTCGCATTGCCGTTCGCGTGGCAGGGCGTATCGCTGCACGCGGCGGGCGCGTCGGCGGTGCGGGCGCGGATCGCGCCGTCGGGTCCGTCGGCGGTTTCGGTGGAACTCGCCGACGGGCTGGGGCTGCCGGTGCTGACGGTGACGTCGATGATCGCGCGACCGATTTCGCAGCAGCAGTTGATGGCGGCGATGTCCAGCAGCGGCGGCGATCAGCTCTTCGAGCTGGCCTGGTCGCCGGCGTCGTCCGCCTCGCGCGCCGAGACACCTTCCTACGAGCTGTTCGAACCTTGCTCTGCTGCAGGTGATCCGGTCGCTGCGAGCTACGAGCGAGTCCACGAGGCATTGGCAAAGCTGCAGTCCTGGCTGACCGAACACGAATCGGGCGTCTTGGTGGTCTCCACCCAGGGTGCGGCCGGACTGGCTGGACAGGATGTCACCGATCTCGCCGGCGCGGCAGTCTGGGGATTGGTCCGTTCGGCGCAGACGGAGAATCCCGGCCGGATCGTCTTGGTGGATTCCGATGCGCCGCTGAGTGATTCGATGGTCAGGCAGGCGCTGGCGGTCGGCGAGCCGCAGGTGCTACTGCGCGGCGACACCGTCTACACCGCGCGGGTGCGCGCCAGCCGGGCTGTCGACGGTGTGCTGGTGCCGCCGGCCGACGGGCCGTGGCGGCTGGGCCTGTCGGCGGCGGGCACCTTCGAGAACCTGCAACTAGAACCGGTGCCCAACGCCGACGCGCCGCTGGAACCCGGCCAGGTGCGAGTCGCAATGCGGGCGATTTCCACCAACTTCCGCGACATCATGATCACCCTGGGTATGTTCACCCATGACGCGCTGATCGGTGGCGAAGGCGCGGGTGTCGTCGTCGAAGTCGGCCCTGGCGTCAGCGAATTCGCCGTCGGCGACGACGTATACGGCTTCTTCCCGGACGGCAGCGGCACCCTGGTCGCCGGCGACATCCGGCTACTGCTTCCGATGCCCTCGGACTGGTCGTATGCCGAAGCAGCCGCGATCTCAGCGGTTTTCACCACCGCCTACTACGCCTTCGTCCATCTCGCCGATGTCAAGCCCGGTCAGCGACTGCTGCTGCACGCCGGCACCGGCGGTGTGGGCATGGCCGCGGCGCAGCTGGCGCGGCACTTCGGCCTCGAGGTCTTTGCCACCGCCAGCCGCCCTAAGTGGGACACGCTGCGGGCCATGGGCTTTGACGACGACCACATCGGCGACTCGCGCACCTGCGAGTTCGAAGACAAATTCCGCGCCATCGTCGGCGACCGTGGGTTCGACATCGTGCTGGACTCGTTGGCCGGTGAATTCGTCGACGCCTCACTGCGATTGGTCAAGCCCGGCGGTGTGTTCCTCGAAATGGGCAAGACCGACATCCGCGACCCCGGCAAGATCGCCGAGGAATATCCCGGAGTGCGCTACCGAGCATTCGATCTGTTCGAGCCGGGCCGCGACCGGATGCACCAGTATCTGCTGGAACTCGCCGAACTCTTCGACGCCGGCGTGCTGCGACCGTTGCCGGTGACCACCTTCGATATTCGGCGCGCACCCGCGGGGCTGCGCTACCTCAGCCAGGCTCGGCATACCGGCAAGGTCGTGCTGACCATGCCGGACGCGTGGACACACGGCACGGTGCTGATCACCGGCGGTACCGGCATGGCCGGTTCGGCGCTGGCCCGCCATCTGGTTGCCAACCATGGTGCGCGGCACCTGTTGTTGCTCGGCCGCCGCGGCCCGGATGCACCGGGTGCTGCCGAGCTGACGGCGGAGCTGTCAGCCGCCGGCGCCGATGTGTCGGTGGTGGCGTGTGACGCCGCCGACCGCGCGGCGCTGGCCAAGGTGATCGCCGACATCCCGGTGCAGCATCCGTTGTCGGCGGTGATCCACGCGGCGGGTGTGCTCGACGACGCGGTGCTGACGTCGCTGACGCCCGACCGGGTGGATGCTGTGCTGCGGGCCAAGGTCGACGCTGCCTGGAATCTGCATGAGCTGAGCCAGGATTCGAACGTCTCGGCCTTTGTGCTGTTCTCCTCGATGGCCGGTCTGGTCGGGTCGTCGGGCCAGGCCAACTATGCGGCAGCCAACAGCTTCCTGGATGGTTTGGCCGCGCACCGCCGGGCGAGCGGCCTGCCGGCGATCTCGTTGGGCTGGGGCCTGTGGGATCAGGCCAGCGACATGACAGGCGGACTCGACGACGCCGGCCGGGCCCGGTTGGCCCGCACCGGGGTCAAGGCACTGTCGTCCGCAGACGCCCTGCAGCTCTTCGACACCGCGATGGTGGTCGATGAGCCGTTCCTGCTGCCCGCCCACATCGACGCCGCCGCACTGCGCGCCAACGCCGCCGTCGTACCGCCGATGTTCGTCGACCTGATCAACGCGCCGACCCGCCGTCGGGTCGACGACTCGCTGGCCGCTAGCAAGTCCAAGTCCGCTCTGGCGCAACGCATCCACGGCCTGCCCGAGCCTGAGCAGCACGCGGTGCTGCTGGACCTGGTCCGCTCGCACATCGCCACCGTGCTCGGCAACACCACTCCCGAGGCCATCGACCCGGACAAGGCCTTCCAGGAACTGGGCTTCGACTCGCTGACCGCCGTCGAAATGCGCAACCGGCTCAAAGCCGCCACCGGGCTGGCGCTTTCGCCGACGCTGATCTTCGACTATCCGACACCGAGCCGGCTGGCGTCCTACTTCCGCACCGAACTCGCCGGTGTGCCACAGGAAGTCAAGAGCGTGTCGTCGGTGCGGATCACCGGCGACGAGCAGATCGCGATCGTCGGCATGGCGTGCCGCTACCCTGGCGGCGTCAACTCGCCGGAAGACCTGTGGGACATGGTCATCCAGGGCCGCGACGTCATCGGCGATTTCCCCGGTGACCGTGGCTGGGACGTAGCCAACCTGTACAACCCCGACCCCGATGTCGCCGAGACCTGCTACACCCGCATGGGCGGCTTCGTCGACAACGTCGGCGACTTCGACCCGGCGTTCTTCGGCATCGGGCCGTCCGAAGCACTTGCCATGGATCCCCAGCAGCGGATGTTCCTCGAGCTGACCTGGGAGGCGTTGGAACGGGCCGGAATTGACCCGACCTCGCTGCGGGGCAGCGCGACCGGAGTCTTCGCCGGCCTGATGACCCAGGGCTACGGGATGTTCTCGGCCAAGCCGGTGGAGGGCTTCCGGCTGACCGGGCAGCTGTCCAGCGTTGCGTCGGGCCGGGTGTCCTACGTGCTGGGGCTGGAAGGCCCCGCGGTGTCGGTGGACACCGCATGCTCGACGTCGCTGGTGACCCTGCACATGGCCGCGCAGTCGCTGCGGTCGGGGGAGTCGGACCTCGCCCTGGCCGGCGGCGTCACGGTCAACGCGACACCCGACATCTACGTCGAATTCAGCCGCTGGCGTGGCCTTTCCGCCGACGGGCGCTGCCGGTCGTTCGCCGGCGCCGCCGACGGCACCGGATTCTCCGAGGGCGGCGGCATGCTGGTGCTGGAGCGGCTCTCCGACGCCAGGCGTCTCGGCCATCCAGTCCTGGCTCTGGTGAGTGGGTCGGCGATCAACCAGGACGGTGCCTCCAACGGACTGACCGCCCCCAACGGCCCGTCGCAGCAGCGAGTGGTCCGCTCGGCACTGGCCAGCGCGGGACTCACCTGCGCCGACGTCGACGTGGTCGAAGGTCACGGCACCGGCACCACGCTGGGCGATCCGATTGAAGCCCAGGCGATTCTGGCCACCTACGGCCAGGACCGGCAGAACCCGCTGTGGTTGGGCTCGATCAAGTCGAACATGGGTCACACCCAAGCCGCCGCGGGTGTCGCGGGCGTCATGAAGATGATTCTCGCGATGCGCCACGAGGTGCTGCCCGCGACCCTGCACGTCGATGAGCCCAGCCCACATGTGGATTGGTCGATGGGCTCGGTGCAATTGCTCACGGAGCCACAGCCATGGCAGGCCAACGGTCGGCCGCGCCGCGCGGGGGTGTCGTCGTTCGGCATCAGCGGTACCAACGCGCACGTGATCATCGAGGCGGCCCCGCCGGTGGAGCAGGCCACCGAACCCACCGTCGCTGCGCCGGCCGTCATTCCATGGGTGGTCACGGCCAAGTCGACCCCGGCCCTGGAATCCCAGGCCGGCCGGTTGGCCGAATTCATCGGCGGGCGAGACGAATTAGCGGCTGCCGACATCGGCTGGTCGCTCGCGGGCCGTACCGCGTTCGAGCACCGCGCCGTCGCACTCGGCGCCGACCGCGACGCGCTGTTGGCCGGTTTGGCCGAGATGCCCGGCGCAGAGCATTCATCGGTGATCGCGGGCACCGTGCTGCCCGGCAAGACCGTCTTCGTGTTTCCCGGTCAGGGCTCGCAGTGGCTCGGTATGGGCATGGGGCTGCACGCCACCTACCCGGTCTTCGCCGAAGCGTTCAACACCGTCGTCGGGGAGCTGGACCGCCATCTGCTGCGTCCGCTGCGCGAAGTGATGTGGGGTCATGACGAAGACCTGCTGAACACAACCGAATTCGCCCAGCCGGCGCTGTTCGCCATCGAGGTGGCGCTGTTCCGTCTGCTCCAGTCCTGGGGCGTGCGACCGGACTTCGTGATGGGCCACTCGGTCGGCGAGCTCACCGCGGCGCACGTTGCCGGCGCCTTGTCGCTGGAGAACGCCGCGTTGCTGGTGGTCGCCCGCGGCCGCTTCATGCAGGCGCTGCCGTCCGGCGGTGCCATGGTCGCCGTGCAGGCTACCGAAGACGAGATCCGTCCGCTGCTGACCGAAAACGTCGGCATCGCCGCGGTGAACGGACCGTCGTCGGTGGTGGTGTCGGGCGACGCAGACGCGGTGAACGCGATCGCCGACCAACTGCGCGTTCAGGGCCGACGGATCCACCAGCTCGCGGTGTCGCATGCCTTCCACTCGCCGCTGATGGAACCGATGATCGGCGAATTCAAGACAGCGGCACGGGAACTCGCGGTCAACCCGGTCACCATTCCGGTGATCTCCAACGTGACCGGTGAACTCGCCGGCGACGATTTCGCCTCGGCTGACTACTGGACACAGCACATCCGAGCTGCCGTCCGTTTCGCCGACAGCATCCGTTACGCGAACTCGGCCGGCGCCAGCCACTTCATCGAGGTGGGCCCCGGCGGCGGTCTCACGTCATCCATCGAGGAGTCGATAGCCGAGGCCTCAGATGACACGGTCGCCTCGGTGCCGTTGCTGCGCAAGGACCGTCCGGAACCGAACAGCCTGACGGACGGAGTCGCGCGGGCGTTCGTGTCGGGTGTCGGGGTCGATTGGCGCGCCACGCTGCCCGGTGCCGGCTTCGTCGAACTGCCGACGTACGCCTTTGAGCGTCGCCGCTTCTGGCTGTCCGCCGACGATGCCGCGGTCGATGCCGAGGGCCTCGGCCTGGCGGCCAGCGAGCACGCGCTGCTCGGCGCGGTGGTGGACCTGCCGACCTCCGGCGGCGTGGCCCTGACCGGACGGTTGTCCGCGCAGTCGCAGAGTTGGCTCAACGACCACGCCGTCGGCGGGGTGGTCATCTTCCCGGGCGCGGGCTTCGTCGAGCTGGCGATCCGTGCCGGCGACGAGGTCGGCTGCTCGGTCGTCGACGAGCTGATGCTGGCGGCGCCGCTGGTGATCCCGTCGACCGGCTCGGTGGCCGTGCAGGTGGTCGTCGACGGCGCCGACGAGTCGGGTCATCGTGCGCTGTCGGTGTTTTCCCGCGCCGACGTCCATTCGGGCTGGACGCTGCACGCCGAGGGCATCGTCCGGCCGGGCGCCGCGGACTCCGCTGCTGACCTGACCGCGTGGCCACCGCCGGGCGCGACACCGGTCGACATCGACGGTCTGTACGACCGGCTGGCGGCACGCGGCTACGGATACGGCCCCGCGTTCCAGGGGCTGACGGCAATGTGGCGCCGTGGCGAGGAGGTCTTCGCCGACGTATCGCTGCCCGGCGACGCCGGGGTGTCGCCGGCCGGATTCGGGTTACACCCCGCGGTTCTGGACGCCGCGATGCACGCGGTAATCGTCGCGGCCGAAGCCGACCATGACGGCAAAGACGGTGTGCTGGTGCCGTTCTCGTGGCAGGGTGTGTCGCTGCATGCGGCTGGCGCGTCGTCGGTACGCGCACGCATCACACCTTCGGGCCCGTCTTCGGTGACCGTGGAACTGGCCGACTCGGTGGGGCTTCCGGTGCTGTCGGTGGCATCGATGGTGGCACGTCCGGTCTCGCGGCAGCAGCTGATGGCCGCCGTGTCGGGTGCGGGTCCCGACCGCATCTTCGAAGTGATCTGGTCGCCGGCGGCCTCCGGCTCACCCGCCGACGCACCGTCCTACGACGTATTCGAATCCCAGACCGCCGACGACGATGTGCTGGGCTCGACCTACCGTCGCACTCATGAGGCGCTGGCCGCGCTGCAGGTATGGCTCGCGGAGCACGACTCCGGAACGCTGGTGGTTTCGACGCGCGGTGCGGTCGGGCGGCCGGGGGAGGACGTCACCGACCTGGCCGGTGCCGCGGTGTGGGGTCTGGTGCGGTCCGCGCAGACCGAACACCCGGGCCGGATCGTCTTGGCGGATTGCGATGCGCCACTGAGCGATACGACGATCGCCGAGATCCTGGCTGCCGGCGAACCGCAAGTCCTGGTGCGCAACGAGACGGTCTACACCGGCCGGGTGCACGGTAGCCGAGCGGTGGACGCGCTCTTGGCGCCGCCGGGTGGCGAGGCGTGGCGGCTGGGCATGTCCAGCAAGGGCACCTTCGAAAACCTGGTGCTCGAACCGATCCCGGACGCCGACGCGCCGCTGGAAGCCGGTCAGGTACGAGTCGCGGTTCGCACCATGCCGGCCAACTTCCGCGACGTCATGATCGCGCTGGGTCTGTACCCCGACGAGGACGCCGTGATGGGGATCGAAGCGTCCGGTGTCGTGATCGAAACCGCCCCAGGCGTCAGCCGTTTCGCGGTCGGTGACCGGGTGACCGGCCTGTTCCCCGAGGGCACCGGCACCATGGCGATCACCGACGCCCGTTTGCTGATGGACATCCCGTCGGGCTGGTCGTACACCGAAGCGGCGACCGCGCCGGTGGTCTTCGCGACCGCGTACTACGCGCTGACCGCGCTGGCCGACGTGAAGGCAGGCCAGCGGATCCTGATCCATGCCGCCGCCGGCGGGGTCGGTATGGCCGCGGTCCAGTTGGCGCGGCACTTCGGGCTGGAGGTGTTCGCGACCGCCAGCCAGGGTAAGTGGGACACGTTGCGGGCCATGGGCTTTGACGACGCTCACATCGGTGATTCCCGTACGGTGGAATTCGAAGATAAGTTCCGCTCCGCGACCGGTGGTCGCGGAGTCGACGTGGTGCTTGATTCGCTGGCCGGTGAATTCGTGGACGCCTCACTGCGACTCGTCGCCCCCGGTGGGATTTTCCTCGAGATGGGCAAGACCGACATCCGCGACGCTGACGAGGTCGCCGCGCAGTACAGCGGCGTGCGCTACCGCGCCTTCGACTTGTTCGAGGCGGGCGCGGACCACATCGAGCGGATGCTGTCCCAGTTGACCGCTCTGTTCGAGGACGGCACGCTACGGCCGCTGCCGGTCACGACTTTCGACGTGCGTCGGGCGCCCGCGGCGCTGCGGTACCTGAGCCAGGCGCGCCACACGGGCAAGGTGGTCCTGACCATGCCGGACG
>DATNFI010000212.1:0-13164 GCA_035606475.1 Mycobacterium sp.
CTACTTCCGCACCACCGACGTGACCGGTGTGGTGACGCTGCCGGAGGGCACCGAGATGGTGATGCCCGGTGACAACACCGAGATCTCCGTCAAGCTGATCCAGCCCGTCGCCATGGACGACGGTCTGCGGTTCGCGATCCGTGAAGGTGGCCGCACCGTCGGCGCCGGCCGGGTCACCAAGATCATCAAGTAGTTCGATCGCCGAAGCGGCGCTCATCCGAAAGGGTGGGCGCCGCTTTGCGTCTGCGCGTTATGCTTCTCCTCGCCAAGCGATGCGTTGTCCCGCGTCATCGACCCTTCCCAAGATGGGAGCAACCATGCTTGCGCGTTACCTCAAAGCCCAACTCGTCGTCCTCGTCTGCGGCGGTGTGGTGGGGCCGATCTTCCTCATCACCTACTTCGTGCTGCCCGGGCTGATGGGCGATCAGTTCAGCTCCGTCGACTCCTCGATCGGCACGACGATTCAGCAGAGCACCGCGTGGCTGCTGTGGGTCGGGGCGTTCATCACGGTCGTCGATGTGTTCGTGGCGTTGTGGTTGGCCAACCGCGGCGCCCAGTCGTCCGCCAAGATGGCGGCGCTGCAGCAGACCGGGGTGCTGGCCACGGCGCAGATTCAGGGCATGGGCGAAACCGGTATGCGGATCAACGAACACCCGGTGGTCAACCTGGACCTGCGGATCACCGGCCCCGGAGTCGATTTCACCGACCGCAAGCGCGTCACCGTCGACTTCACCAAGCAGGCGATCGTGACCGCGCGCAAGCTTGTGGTCCTGGTGGATCCCACCACGCGCGAATACGAAATCGATTGGCAGGCAAGCGCGTTGGTCGCCGGCGTAGTACCTATGCAGATCACCAGCAGCGAGGACCACAAGACCTACGACCTGACCGGACAGGCCGGCCCGCTGATGGAGATCCTGCAGATCTACAAGGCGAGCAATCTGCCGATTTCCGGCACGGTCGACATCCGCAACTACCCGGCGGTGCGTCAGCAGATCATGGCGGTGGTCCGCCGCGCCGCCGAAGCGCAGCCGGTGCCCGCCGCGGCCGGCAGCGCGGGCGCGCCCGCTGCGCAGTCGACCAGCCAGCGACTTGAGGAGCTGGAGAAACTGCACGCCAGTGGTGCGATCTCGGCGGCCGAGTACGCCGCGGCGCGCCAGAAAATCATCGCCGACCTCTGACCGAGACGAGGCGATTAGAACACGTTTCAGTTTCGCTGCTAGCCTGATCGACAGTCGGCGAAAGGGGCTGTCGTGTCGGGAACACTTCAGGGGCGGGTGGCATTCATCACCGGTGCCGCGCGCGGCCAGGGTCGCGCGCACGCGGCGCGGCTGGCCCGCGAAGGCGCCGACATCATCGCCTCGGATATCTGTGCACCGGTGTCCGACACCATCACCTATCCGGCCGCCACCCCCGAGGACCTGGCGGAGACGGTCCGGGCGGTCGAAGCCGAGGGACGCAAAATCCTGGCCCGCCAGGTCGACATTCGCGACGACGCCGCGCTTCGCCAGTTGGTCGCCGACGGTGTCGAAGAGTTCGGCCGTCTCGACATACTTGTCGCCAACGCCGGTGTGCTCAGTTGGGGACGGGTGTGGGAGCTCAGCGACGAGCAGTGGGACAGCGTCATCGGCGTGAACCTGACCGGTACGTTCCGCACCGTGCGCGCGGTGGTGCCCGCGATGATCGAGGCCGGCAACGGCGGGGCCATCGTCGTGGTCAGCTCGTCGGCCGGGCTGAAGGCCACCCCGGGCAACGGGCACTACTCCGCGTCCAAGCACGGTCTCACCGGGTTGACCAACACGTTGGCAATCGAGTTGGGGGAGTACGGCATTCGGGTCAACTCCATCCACCCGTACTCGGTGGAGACGCCGATGATCGAGCCCGAGCTGATGATGCAGGTGTTCGCCGAGCATCCGCACTTCGTCCACAGCTTCGGTCCGATGCCGTTGCAGCCGCATGGGTTCATGGGCGCCGCGGAGGTATCCGACGTCGTGGCCTGGCTCGTCGGCGACGGATCCGGGACGTTGACCGGCGCGCAGATCCCGGTCGATAAAGGCGTGCTGAAGTACTAGGCCGCCAGCTCGGCCAGGGTCTCGGCGAATCGCTCGATGGCCCAGTCGATTTCCGTCGCCGTGATCACCAGCGGCGGGGCGATACGTATTGTCGACCCATGCGTGTCCTTGACCAGAATGCCGCGCTCGGCCAGCCGCAGGCTGAGCCGCTTGCCACTACCGAGCGCCGGGTCGATGTCGACGCCGGCCCACAGACCGCGTCCGCGCACCGCGAGCACGCCCTGGCCGATCAGCGCCAGCAAGCGCCAATGCAGTCGTTCCCCCAGCCGTGTCGCGCGTTCCTGGAATTCGCCGCGAGCCAGCATCGACACCACGGTGCTGCCGATCGCCGCGGCAAACGGGTTGCCGCCGAACGTCGATCCGTGCTCGCCGGGATGCAGTACCCCGAGAACGTCGCGGTCGGCCACTACCGCCGACAGCGGCACCACGCCTCCGCCCAAAGCCTTGCCGAGCAGGTAGACGTCTGGCACCACATCCCAGTGGTCGCAGGCGAACGTCCGCCCGGTGCGGGCCAGCCCGGACTGGATTTCGTCGGCGATCATGAGAACGTCTCGGGCTGAGCAGATTTCGCGCACCGCGGGCAAGTAGTGATCCGGCGGTACGATGACGCCGGCCTCGCCTTGAATGGGCTCCAGCAAGACGGCGACGGTGTGCTCGTCGATCGCGCCGGCCAGCGCGTCGGCGTCGCCGAACGGCACCGAACGAAAGCCCGGGGTAAATGGCCCGAAGCCGGCGCGGGCCGTCTGGTCCGATGAGAAGCTGACGATGCTGATCGTCCTGCCGTGAAAGTTGTTGTCGGCGACCACGATATTGGCTTTGTCGACGGGCACGCCTTTGACGTCGGTGCCCCACTTGCGCGCCACCTTGAGCGCGCTCTCGACTGCCTCGGCACCGCTGTTCATCGGCAGCACCATCTCCTTGCCGCACAACGACGCCAGCGCCGCGCAGAACCGGCCCAGGGGTTCGGCGTGAAAGGCACGGCTGACCAGTGTGAGGGTGTCGAGTTGGGCGTGGGCGGTCGCGGTGATCTCCGGGTTGCGATGCCCGAAGTTCACCGCCGAGTACGCGGCCAGGCAGTCCAGATAGCGCCGCCCCTCGACGTCGGTGATCCAGCACCCCTCGGCGCCCGCGGCCACCACCGGTAGTGGCGAATAGTTGTGTGCGGTGTAACGCTCGTCAATCGCGATCGCCGACTCGGTCAGCGCGCCGCGGCCAATGGGCGCATCGAGGACTGTCATTGGCGCCGCTCCTCCTCAGTGGCGCCGCTCATGCGGCGCACGGTCGGGTCGTCGCCGGAGCGTGTCACGAATACACCTCAAGCGTGCAGCATTTGACGGATCCACCGCCCTTGAGCAACTCCGGCATCTCGACACCGATCGGTTCGAATCCCGCGTCGGCCAATTGCCGTGCGAACCCGACGGCGGCCGCGGGGTGGATCACGTGCCGGCCGTCCGAGACGGCGTTCAGGCCGAACGCGTAGGCGTCCGCGGTGTCGACCACGATCGCATCGGGGAACAGGGTTTCCAGGTGCGCCCGGGAGACGTAGCTGAACGCCGGCGGATAGTAGGCGATGGTGGTGTCGTCGAGCACGGTCAGCGCGGTGTCGAGGTGGTAGAAGCGCGGATCGACCAGTTCGAGGCTGATCACGCGGCGATCGAAGATCCCGGCGATTTCGCCGTGGGCTCGCAAATCGGTGCGAAAACCGTAGCCGGCCAGGATGTCGTCGCCCACCGGCAGCAGGTCGCCCTGTCCTTCGTTGACGTGGCGCGTCTGCCGGGTGTGGAAGCCCTGCGACGACAGCCACCCGGCGTAGGCCGCTGACTCTGGTTTGCGCTCAGCGTATTTGAAGCGTGCGACGGCGGCCGTGCCGTCGATGATCAACGCGCCGTTGGCGGCGTACACCATGTCCGGCAGGCCGGGCACCGGATCGACCAGATCGACGGTGTGCCCCAGTTGCCGATACACATCATGCAGGTGCTGCCACTGGGCCGACGCGACGCGCACATCGACGGGAGTTGTGGTGTCCATCCACGGGTTGATCGCGTACTCGATCGCGAAGAACCGCGGTGGGGTCATCACGTAGCGCCGAACGGTGGCCTTGCGCTCGGTGGTCTGACGGCACGTTTCGGTCCCGGAATCCGCGAAGGTCGTCATAAATCAACGGTATGGCAGCCCGGCGCGCAACGCATTGATGACTGTTGCTTATGTATGCCATTTTTGTTGCGCAAAATGCGATAATGCGAGCATCTGTTGTGTCTGGAGGGGTAATGGACCGTTTAGACGACATCGACGAGCGGATTCTGGCCGAACTGGCGCAACACGCCCGGGCGACCTTCGCCGAAATCGGTGAGCGGGTGCGGCTGTCGGCACCGGCGGTCAAACGGCGCGTCGACCGGATGCTCGACAGTGGAGTGATCCGCGGCTTCACGACCGTCATCGACCGCAATGCAGTGGGTTGGACGACCGAGGCCTACGTCCAGATCTTTTGCCACGGCCGGATTTCGCCAACCGAATTGCGTCAAGCGTGGGTGAACATCCCCGAAGTCGTCAGTGCCGCAACGGTAACCGGGCCCGCCGACGCCATACTGCGGGTGCTGGCGCGCGACATGCCGCATTTGGAAGACGCGCTGGAGCGGATTCGCACCAGCGCCGACATCGAACGCAGCGAGAGCATCGTCGTGCTATCGAACCTGATCGACCGGTCACGCGCGCAGGGGTGAGAACCCGTCGGCCGTCGCAATCGTGTATGAACTCTCCAATGACCACTAGCTCGGGCACCAATGGAATTCTGATCGTCGGCGGAGGACTCGCCGCGACCCGGACCGCCGAGCAACTGCGCCGGGCCGACTTCACCGGTCCGATCACCATCGTCAGCGACGAAGCCCACCTGCCCTACGACCGCCCCCCGCTGTCCAAGGAGGTGCTGCGCAGCGAAGTCGACGACGTGACGCTCAAGCCGCGCGAGTTCTACGACGAGAACAACATCACCTTGCGACTGGGCTCGGCGGCCACCGGCATCGACACCGAGGCTCAGATCCTGACGCTCGATGACGGTTCGACGCTCGGCTACGACGAACTCGTCATCGCGACAGGCTTGGTGCCGCGGCGTATTCCGGCGTTCCCGGACCTCGAGGGCATCCGGGTGCTGCGTTCCTTCGATGAAAGTCTGGCCCTTCGCCGACACGCATCGCAGGCCCGGCGTGCCGTGGTGGTGGGCGCCGGATTCATCGGCTGTGAGGTGGCGGCCAGTCTGCGTGGATTGGGAGTCGACGTCGTGCTGGTCGAGCCGCAGCCCGCGCCGCTGGCGGGGGTCCTCGGTGAGCAGATCGGCGGGCTGGTGGCCCGGCTGCACCGCGACGAAGGTGTCGACGTACGCACCGACGTCGGGGTGGCCGAGGTGCGCGGCGACAAGCACGTCGAGACGGTGCGGTTGACCGACGGCACCGAGGTGAACGCCGACCTGGTCGTGGTGGGCATCGGGTCGCGACCGGCAACCGATTGGCTGGACGGCAGCGGTATCGAGGTCGACAACGGCGTCATCTGCGACGCCGCCGGCCAGACCAGCGCGCCGAACGTGTGGGCTCTCGGCGATGTCGCCTCCTGGCGTGATCCGAAGGGACACCAAGTGCGCGTAGAACATTGGAGCAACGTCGCCGAGCAAGCCCGCGCCGTGGTGCCCGCCATGCTCGGCCAGGATGTGCCGTCAAACGTGGTCGTCCCGTATTTCTGGAGCGATCAGTACGACGTCAAGATTCAATGCCTGGGTGAACCCGTCGCCACCGACACGGTGCACGTCGTCGAGGACGACGGCCGCAAGTTCCTCGCCTACTACGAGCGCGACGGTGTGGTGGCCGGTGTCGTGGGCGGCGGGATGCCCGGCAAGGTGATGAAGGCGCGGGCCAAAATCGCTGCCGCGGTGCCGATCTCGGAAGTCTTGGGCCAGTAGCCGTCATTCCCAGATGACCGGTGGGCCGTGCGGCGAGCACGCCGCCAGCACCCGGTCGTCGCCACCGGGCCAGCAGCGGGCCCGCACCACGAACTCGACCTCGGCGTCGCGGGCCCGCCGATGCGGTTCCAGCGTCAGATGGGCGAACGGCGACTCGGGTCGCGCTCGAGCTCCGATCTGCTCGATGGTGGCCTCGATCGTCGACTGCTCGGGTAGCGAAAGATATTGCCACATAATCGAATGCCACAGCACGGTGAGAGCGCCGTCGGCGAGATTCAGTGCGGCCACCGCTTCGGTGGCGTTGCGGCGGTGCAACGTCGCCGGTACCCGGCGGGCCACGCTGATCGCACCACGCAACCGGTCCAGCCGGGCCTGCTGGTCGGGCCAGACATAGCTCAGCAGCGTCAACTCGCCCTCGGCGCCGGTGGCGTCCAGTGGCGCGATGTCGTAGCCGTGCCGCTCGACGATATTCAGGTCGACACCGGGCGGCAGGTTACCGCGCCACGCGTCGTCGACGATCACCGGCGAATCGGCGGGACCCCAGTCGCCGCCCGAAGAGCTGTAGCGGTAGTGGTCGGCGCGCAGATTCAGCCCGGCACTGCAGCCGATCTCGAAAAGCCTTACCGGCAAACCGAATCGCCCGGCCAGCGTCAGCAGACCACCGACCAGCGCGGCCGAACGGCCAACCTCGTTGGTCTGCGGCGGCTGATCGAGCGTGGCACGCAGGTACTCGGCGTGCTCGGAGGCGGCCTGCACGATGTCCGGCCACGCGGCCGTGGCGTCCCACTCCCCACCGATGCTGGGATACCAGCGGCGTAGCGCGGCCGCGCGCCCGTCGAGAGCCAGCCGGTGCAATCCGCCCAGTAGTCGCAGCGGCAAAGCCAAGCGGCCAGAATCGTTTTCGTGTCCCGCGAAGATGCGGGCGAAGATGCCGTCGGCTTCGACGTTGGCCCCGATCAGCGGTAGCAGGTCGCCATACATCGCGGATCCCATGCCGGCGCAGACCTGGCCCTGTACCTCGATGGTCTGCAGCAGTCGGCTCATGGCTATAAATCCTTCAGCCCGGCGCGCACGACGTCAAAGGCATCGCCCAAAGCTTGCGGTAACGAGACCGATTCGTCATCGAGCCAGTGCTCGTAGGCGCTCAGCGCGACGCCGAGCATCATCCACGCGACCGTCTGGGGTCGCAGGTCAGCGGGTTTGGCGCCGGTCCGATTTGCCACGAAGCCCGCGATCACCTCGCGCCATCCGGCATACATCGTCATCGAATACGCTTGCAGCTCAGCCGTTTGCAGGATCACCCGCATCCGCTGCCGATGCCGCACCGTCTCGGACTCGTCGAATGTGTTGAACGACAGCAGGGCAGCCCGCAGTGCATCGCCGAGCGGCATGTCCGGATCGACGTCGCTCAGCAGCTCGCTCAGGTGTTGCAGGTGAGCGTCGAAGTCCCCCCAGGGAATTGCGTTCTTCGACGCGTAGTAGCGGAACACGCTCCGTCGGGCGATGCCCGCCGCTTGCGCAATGTCGTCGACGCTCACTTCAGCGAATCCGCGGTTGACGAACAGGTCGATCGCGACGCCGGAAATGTGCTCACGGGTGGTGGACCGGCGCCGGCCGACCCGGGGCTGCTGCTGCGCCATCGACCCCACCCTTCCATTCCGGCACTCGATGCCATATTCTGGCTGAGATTCTGACCACATCGACGCGACTTGTCGAGCCCCATCCGAACGAAAGGCAACGTCATGGAGCCGAACCAGCAGACCGACACTGAAACCGAGCTCGTCACGGAGACGCTGGTCGAAGAGGTGTCCATCGACGGGATGTGCGGGGTCTACTGACCGTGAGCGCCCCGACGAAGGGGCGAATCGAGTTCGATCTCGATCACGCCTGGCGCTTGCATCCGCAGGTAGCCGTGCGCCCCGAATCTTTCGGTGCGTTGTTGTACCACTTCGGAACTCGCAAACTGTCGTTCCTGAAGAACCGCACCATCTTGACGGTGGTGCAATCGTTGGCCGATCATCCCGACGTCCGGGCCGCGCTCCGCGCGGCCGGCGTCGAGGACTCGCAGCAAGACCCCTACGTGCACGCGCTCGGCGTGCTGGCCGGTTCCCACATGCTGGTACCGGCGGAGGAGCAAACCGCATGACATCGACCGTGCCACGGCTCATCGAGCAGTTCGAACACGGCTTGGACGCGCCCATCTGCCTGACCTGGGAGCTGACCTATGCCTGCAACCTGGCGTGCGTGCACTGCCTGTCGTCGTCCGGCAAGCGCGACCCGCGCGAACTGTCCACGCAGCAATGCAAAGACATCATCGACGAGCTGGAACGCATGCAGGTGTTCTACGTCAACATCGGTGGCGGGGAACCGACTGTGCGGCCTGACTTTTGGGAGCTGGTCGACTACGCGACCGCCCATCACGTCGGTGTGAAGTTCTCCACCAACGGCGTGCGCATCACTCCGGAGATCGCCGCCCGGCTGGCGGCCAGCGACTACGTCGACGTGCAGATCTCGTTGGACGGCGCCACCGCGGAGGTCAACGACGCCGTCCGCGGCGCCGGGTCCTTCGCGATGGCCATTCGCGCGCTGGAGAACCTCGCCGCCGCGGGCTTCGAGGACGCCAAGATCTCGGTGGTGGTGACCCGCCACAACGTCGATCAGCTCGACGAATTCGCTTCGCTGGCAAGCCGATACGGCGCTACCCTGCGCATCACCCGGCTGCGCCCGTCCGGTCGCGGCGCCGACGTCTGGGACGACCTGCATCCGACCGCCGACCAGCAGGTGCAGCTGTACGACTGGCTGGTGGCCAAGGGCGAGCGGGTGCTCACCGGCGACTCCTTCTTCCACCTGTCCGGACTCGGTGAACCGGGCGCGCTGTCCGGGCTGAACATGTGCGGCGCCGGGCGGGTGGTGTGCCTGATCGACCCGATCGGCGACGTCTACGCCTGCCCGTTCGCCATCCACGACCGCTTCCTAGCCGGAAACGTGTTGTCCGACGGTGGTTTTGACAAAGTCTGGAAAGACGCCCCGTTGTTCCGGGAACTGCGCGAGCCGCAGTCCGCGGGAGCCTGCGGAAGCTGCGGGCACTACGACAGCTGCCGGGGCGGCTGCATGGCGGCCAAGTTCTTCACCGGCCTGCCGCTGGACGGTCCCGATCCGGAATGTGTCCAGGGCTACGGCGTGCCCGCGCTGGCGGTGGAACGCGATAAGCCGCGCCCGGCCGGCGACCACTCGCACGGCCGGCGCAAGAGCGGACCCGTGCCGCTGACGCTGACGGTGCCGCCGCAGAAACTGTGCAACGAGAGCCCGGTCTAGCCGTGGCTCGTGACGTCTGGTTCGAGACCGTCGCCATTGCGCAGGAACGCGCGAAGAAGCGGCTGCCCAAGTCGTCGTATTCGGCGCTGGTGGCCGCCAGCGAAAAGGGGCTGACGGTCTCCGACAACGTCGACGCGTTCGGCGAACTCGGTTTCGCGCCGCACGTGGTCGGTGCGCTCGAAAAGCGCGATCTGGCGACAACCGTTATGGGGCAAGAGATTTCCTTGCCGGTGATCATCTCGCCGACCGGCGTGCAGGCCGTCGACCCGGACGGCGAGGTGGCCGTCGCACGAGCGGCCGCGGCGCGCGGGACGGCGATGGGCCTGTCGTCGTTCGCCAGCAAGCCCATCGAGGACGTGATCGCCGCCAACCCGAAGCTGTTCTTCCAGGTCTACTGGTCGGGCGGACGCGATCTGATCGCGGCGCGTGTCGAGCGGGCCCGGGCGGCCGGCGCGGTCGGGTTGATCGTGACCACCGACTGGTCGTTCTCGCATGGCCGCGACTGGGGCAGCCCGAAGATCCCCGAGCAGATGAACCTGCGCACCATGCTGCGGATGTCACCGGAGGTGATCACCCGTCCGGGATGGTTGTGGCGATTCGGCAAGACGCTGCGCCCGCCCGACCTGCGGGTGCCGAACCTGGCAAGCCGCGGCGAGCCGGGGCCACCGTTCTTCGCCGCCTACGGGGAGTGGATGTCGACGCCACCACCGACCTGGGCGGACATCGCATGGCTTCGCGAGTTGTGGGGCGGCCCGTTCATGCTCAAGGGCGTGATGCGGCTAGACGACGCGAAAAAAGCTGTGGATGCCGGTGTTTCGGCGATCTCGGTGTCGAACCACGGCGGCAACAATCTGGACGGGACGCCGGCGTCAATTCGCGCGCTTCCCGCCGTCGCTGAGGCGGTCGGCGACCAGGTCGAGGTTTTGCTGGACGGCGGTATCCGGCGGGGCAGTGACGTCGTCAAGGCGCTTGCCCTGGGCGCTCGCGCCGTCATGATCGGACGCGCGTATCTGTGGGGGCTGGCCGCGGCCGGACAGCCGGGCGTCGAGAACGTGCTCGACATCATGCGCGGCGGAATCGACTCGGCCTTGATGGGCCTCGGGCGCGCCTCAGTGCGCGACCTCAATCGGGATGACGTCCTGGTGCCGGACGGTTTCACCCGGACCCTCGGCGCCAACGACGGCGGCGCGTAGCCGCTGCGGACACGAGACCAGCGGGTATGTTGATACTCACGTGGCTGACGTGGCATCGGTAACGGTTTTGGCGAGCGGCGGCCGGGAAAATAATTTTTCGATCGCGCCAACAACCAGTGCACGACAGGTGAATTCGTCCTACCATCACCGAGTGGTAGTCCAGCCCGATCTCGGGAGCTCTACGTCGAGCCAACTGCAAAGTATGCCAATAGGGCTGGCCATACCCATTGGCTCGACCGAGCAGCACGGACCGCACCTGCCACTGGACACCGATACCCGGATCGCGACCGCGGTCGCGGCCGCGATCGCGGGACGCCTGTCCGAGGACCCAGACGTGACGTGGTTGGCGGCGCCGGCGATCGCCTACGGCGCCAGCGGTGAGCACCAGAGCTTCCCCGGAACGATCTCGATCGGCACCGACGCCTTGACCACGCTGCTGGTGGAATACGGCAGGTCGGCGACCTGCTGGGCGCGCCGGCTGCTCTTCGTCAACGGCCACGGCGGCAACATCGCGGCCCTGAACCAGGCGGTGGGTCTGTTGCGGCGCGAAGGCCGCGACGCGGCGTGGTGTCCGTGTGTGGTGATCGGCGGCGACGCCCACGCAGGGCACACCGAAACTTCAGTATTGCTGCATATTTCGCCGTCCGACGTCCGCACCGACCGGTGGCGCGCGGGCAACAGCGCGCCGCTGTCCGAGCTGTTGCCGTCGATGCGCAGCGGCGGAGTCGCCGCGGTCAGCGAGGTCGGCGTGCTGGGCGACCCCACCACCGCCACCGCCGCCGACGGCGAGCGGATGCTGGCCGCGATGGTCGACGACGGCCTGCGCCGGGTCCGGCGGTGGACTCCTGCCGCCGACGGGATGCTCACATGAATCCCGGCGGCGAGGAGCGGCGCTGATGACCCAGACGCGGTTGCCGGACGGGTTTGCTGTGCAGGTCGACCGCCGGGTCAGGGTGCTCGGCCAGGGGTCGGCATTGCTGGGCGGATCACCGACCCGGATCTTGCGTCTGGCGCCCGCCGCGCAGGACATGCTCGCCGACGGCCGGCTCAAGGTCCGCGACGCACTGAGCGCCGAGTTGGCCCGGACGCTGCTCGACGCAACCGTGGCGCATCCCCGTCCGGCCGGCGGTCCGTCGCACCGCGACGTGACGGTCATAATTCCGGTGCGGGACAACGCATGTGGATTGCGCCGGCTGGTTGCCGCGCTGCGCGGCCTGCGCATCGTCATCGTGGACGACGGATCGTCGTTGCCGGTCCGGCACGAGGATTTCGTGGGCGCGCACCCCGACATCGAGGTTCTGCGGCACGCGCAGAGCAAAGGCCCGGCCGCCGCCCGCAACACCGGCCTGGCCGCCTGCAAGACCGGCTACGTCGCGTTCCTCGACTCCGACGTCGTCCCGCGCCGCGGCTGGCTGGAGGCGCTGCTCGGCCACTTCTGCGACCCGACCGTTGCGCTGGTCGCCCCGCGTATCGTCGGGCTCGCGCACACCGATCATCTGGTCGGGCGCTACGAGGCCATCCGTTCGTCGCTGGACCTCGGTCAGCGCGAAGCCCCGGTGCTTCCCTACACCACCGTTTCTTACGTGCCCAGCGCCGCAATCATTTGTCGCACTGCGGCTTTGCGCGATATCGATGGCTTCGACGAAACCCTGCGATCGGGTGAAGACGTTGATCTGTGCTGGCGGCTCGTCGAGGCCGGTGCCCGACTTCGGTACGAACCGATTGCCCAAGTGGCGCATGAGCATCGGACCGAATTGCGGGATTGGGTTAAGCGCAAAGCGTTTTACGGCGGATCGGCGGCTCCTCTGTCGGTTCGGCATCCGGACAAGATTGCGCCGCTGATGATCTCTGGTTGGGCGCTGACGGCCTGGATTCTGATGGCGCTCGGCTCGAGCTTCGGTTACCTGGCCTCACTTTTCGTTGCCGGGCTCACTGGCCGCCGGGTCGCGAAGAGTATGCAGGGCACCGAGACTCAGACGTGGGACGTGGTGACAGTGGCAGCCCGCAGTCTGTGGTCGGCGGCGCTGCAGCTGGCCTCGGCGATTTGTCGGCACTACTGGCCGGTCGCGTTGGTGGCGGCCATGCTGTTCCGCTCCTGCCGCCGGGTCGTGGTGGTCGCCGCGATTGTCGACGGGGTGGTGGACTGGGCCAATCGCCGCCAAGCCGCCGACGAGGACGCCCGGCCGATCGGGCTGCTGACGTACCTGGTGCTCAAGCGGATCGACGATCTGGCCTACGGGCTGGGCCTGTGGTACGGCGTGCTACGGGAACGTAACTTGGGTCCGCTCAAGCCGCAGATTCGGGTCTGACTCCTGACTGCAGCCGCGCTGCATAGCGATGTCCTGGTCATCGGTGCGGGAAGCGCTGGATCGGTTGTCGCGAACCGACTTTCGGTCGATTCCAGCCGCTCTGTCACGGTACTCGAGGCCGGGTTGGGCCTGAGCGATCCGGGGTTGCGTGCCGAGACCGCCAACGGGTTGCGGCTGCCGATCGGCGCGGCCAGCCCGCTGGTCCAGCGGTATCAGACGCGGCTCACCGATCGCCCGGCCCGGCAGATGGCGATCATGCGCGGCGCCACGGTCGGCGGATCCGGTGCCGTCAACGGGGGATACTTCTGCCGGGGTCTGCCGCGCGACTTCGA
>DATNFI010000213.1:0-2380 GCA_035606475.1 Mycobacterium sp.
CAAGGAGCACGGCGACATCGTCAAGTCCCCGATCGTGCAGGTAATCAAGACCGATTGGCGCAACATCCTGCGCGGCATCGGCCTGCGCATCGCCGAGACCGCCGGCTACGCGGTGTCGATCACCTACATGATCTCGTATCTGAAGAACGAAGGGCTGGCCACCAAATCCGAGACGCTGACCGCGCTGTGCATCGCCTCGGCGATCGGCATCTTCGCCACCATGGCCTGGGCCCGGCTCACCGACAAGATCGGCCGGCGCACCGTGTACCTGTATGCCTGCGCGTTCGCGGTGCCCTTCGGTGTGCTGATGTTCCTGCTGGTCAACACCGGTATCTTCCTGTTGGTCATCGCGACCTTCGTGCTGGCCTACGGGCTGGTGCAAAACTCGATGGCCGGCGCCCAGGGCGCCTGGTTCCCCGAGCTGTTCACGGCCAACACCCGCGCATCGGGGGCGTCGCTGGCCTACCAGATCTCGGCGATGGTGTCCGGCTTCACACCCTTCATCACCACGCTGCTCTTCGTCTCGTTCGGCTGGATCGGGCCGGCGCTGCTGTTCAGCAGCTACGCCGCGATCGGCCTGGCGGCCGCGTTAGTGACCCGGGAGACCTGGGGACCGCGCGAGCGGGAGTTGGCCGATGAGGCCGCCGCTCGACCGGCCGCCGCCGACATCCACCAAGACGCCTAGTCAGGAGATTCGATGACACTCACCGTGCAGACCGACCGCCGCCAGAAGGTGGCGGCGGCCGCCTACCGGATGCGCCACTACGTCCTGAACATGGGGGAGGCGCAGGGTCAGGGTTATGTCGGTCAGGCCCTGGGCGCCGCCGACATGCTCGCTGGCGTCTACGCCGATCAGCTGCGGTACCGGGCCGAGGATCCTCATTGGGAGGGCCGGGACCGGTTCCTGCTGTCGACCGGCCACTACGCCATCGGGCTCTACGCCGCCCTGGCCGAAGCCGGCATCATCGCTGTCGAGGAGCTCGACAGCTACGGGTCCGACGGGTCACGGCTGCCGATGTCCGGGATGGCCAGCTACACACCGGGGATGGAGATCTCCGGCGGCTCGCTGGGGCACGGCCTGACCGTCGCGGTCGGGATGGCGCTGGGGCTGCGCCACCAGGGTTCGTCCTCACGGATCTTCAACTTCCTCTCCGATGGGGAATTGGACGAGGGCTCCACGTGGGAAGCCGCGATAAGCGCGAGCCATCACCGGCTCGGGAACCTGACCGCGCTGGTGGACATCAACGCCCTGCAGGCCGACGGACCCACCGCCGGGGTGCTGCGCATCGAGCCGGTCACCGACAAATGGGAGGCCTGCGGCTGGTTCGTCCGCCGGGTCGACGGCAACGCCGTCGACGCGCTGCTGGCCGCCTTCGACGACGTCGCCGCTCAGCTCTCCCTCACCGGGGCGCCGTCGGTCATCCTGTGCGACACCCGGGTCGGCTGCGGGGTGCCGCTGCTGGAAACCCGGGAGAAAGCGCACTTCATGCGCATCGACCCCGACGAATGGCAACTCTGCCGCGACCAACTCACCGCAGGCTACAAAGAAAGCGAACAACTATGAGCACGTCCGCACCGCTACGCACCTCGGCGATGATCGCGTCGTTCGCTGACCCTGGCCAGCGCACCACCCCGGCCCCGTTCGGGCACGCCCTGGTCGCCGCGGCGCAGGCCGACGAGCGGATCGTCGGCCTAACTGCGGACCTCGGCAAATACACCGACATGCACATCTTCGCCAAAGAGTTCCCGCAGCGGTACTTCCAGATGGGGATGGCCGAGCAGTTGTTGTTCGGCGCCGCCGCGGGGATGGCCGAGACCGGTCTGGTGCCCTTCGCGTCGACCTATTCGGTATTCGCCACCCGCCGCGCGTACGACTTCATCTGCCTCGACATCGCCGAACCCGGCCTCAACGTCAACATCGTCGGTGGATTGCCCGGACTGACCACCGGATACGGGCCGTCGCATCAAGCCACCGAGGACGTGGCCATCTTCCGCGGCATCCCCGGCCTGACCATCGTCGACCCCTGCGACTCGGTCGACATCGCCCAGGCCGTGCCGCAACTGGCGGCCAGCCCGGGACCGACCTACCTGCGGCTGCTCCGCGGCCAGGTGCCCACCGTCCTCGACGAATACGATTACACCTTCGAACTGGGCAAGGCCAAGGTACTGCGCGGCGGGGCCGACGTGGTGCTGATCTCCAGCGGACTGATGACCATGCGGGCCCTGCAGGCCGCCACCGAACTGGCTAAGCACCGCGTCGACGTCGCCGTCGTGCACACCCCGACACTTAAACCCTTCGACACCGAAACCGTCCTCGCCGAGGTCGACTCGGACCGGCTCGTCGTCACCTGCGAGAACCACACCGTCGTCGGCGGCCTGT
>DATNFI010000214.1:0-30834 GCA_035606475.1 Mycobacterium sp.
GGCTCAGACGTCATGCCAGCGACGCAACTGCGAGCCGGCCGCCCACGTGGCGTGGGTTCCACTGGAAACCCGTTCGGGCAGAGCAAGTTTGCACACCGGGCCGTCGCTGAACCGGGCGGCGTCGAAGATCACACAGTAGGAGGCGTCGGCGTTCATGTCGGTGGTCAGTGTGATCAGGTAACCATCGTCTTCGCCCGTGGCACCGGGCCGCGGGGCCATCGCAGCCTCGCTGCCGTACACCCCGTCGGGGAACCGGTAATGCTGTTCGCCGCCGGTCCGCAGGTCGTGCTTGACCAACCCGTCGAACAGGAACCAGCCCGGCTTGCCGGTAGCGGCGTAGGTGTAGCGGTAGTTGGTTGTGGCGTAGTCGGGATTGATCGTCCCGAATTCGGTGATGGATTCCGACATCTGCTCTTCCTTGACCTCGCCGGTAGCCAGGTTGAACCGCCACCGGTGCAGCCGCGTCTGCAGGCGATCCAGTGCGAGGAAGCGGAACAGCTTGTCCCACTGTGTTTCTTGGGAGCCAAGCGTCCCACCGGTGTCCACCGGCTGCGGCGCGCCCTCGTAGAAGCCGTCGAGCACGATCTCGTCGCCCTCCTCGTAGGCGTTGGTGAAGTGCAGCACGAACGTCGGGTCGGCCTCGAACCAGCGGACGTCGCTGCTGTGGCCGCGGCGCGGCACGACCGCGAAGCGGGACGGCATGTCGGGATAGAACCGCGGTAGGTGCACGTCGTGCTGGAGCAGTTTCGGGTCCCAGAACAGCGGGAAGTCGTTGAGGATCACATAGTTTTCGGTGAAGGCCATGTCATGCGGCAGCCGCGGGCCGGGCAGCGGAATGTCGATGTAGTGCGCCAGATCATTGTTCTCGTCGACGACCCCGTAGTGCATGTAGGGCGCCCGCTTGCTGTAGTTGAAGAACAGCAGCTCACCGGTTTTCGGGTCGACCTTCGGATGCGCGGACACTCCCCAGTGATGCGGGAAGTTCCCGTTCCAGGTCTCCTTGCCCAGTGTGTTGGCCGAGAACGGGTCGACGCGATACAGGTCGCCGCATTGGTAGAAGCTGGTCAGCGCGATCCCACGGTGGACGATGACATCGGTGCTCGACGCGTCCTTCATCCGGGTGCGGGCGCCGCAGCCGCCGTCGCGCTTGGCCAGCTGCACCGGTTCCGCCAAACCCGGCCACAGCGGCTCGCCCGCCTCGTTCTCGGCGAGAAAGCCGTCGGTGCGGACAAAGCGGTTGCGGTAGAACGCTTTTCCGTCACGGAATCCGACGATGTGCAGCATGCCGTCGCCGTCGAACGGATGATAGGTCTTCAGCGCCGGGTGCAGCGGGTTCTCGGTGTTGCGCAGGTAGACGCCGTCGAGGTCGCGGGGGATCTCGCCCTCCACGGCGATCAGGTCGTTGGCGTCCCACTCGCTGGTCTGCGGTCGCCAGGGACCGGTCCGGTAGGGGTGGTCGTCGTCTTCGGGCAGGGTCGACAGGAACTTGGCGACGACTGCTACATCCATCAGGGCACCTCGTTGACCACGAAGCTGACCGTGGTGGCGGTGCTGCCGCCGAAGTTCAGCGTGCCAAAGGTTTTCGCGTTCTCGACCTGGTAGTCGCCTGCCGCTCCGCTGACCTGTTTGGCCGCGTCGACAAGCATGCGGATGCCTGAGGCGCCAACCGGATGGCCGCCGCCGATCAGCCCGCCGCTGGGGTTGATCGGCAGCCGTCCGCCGATCTCGATCTCGCCGTTTTCGATGGCCTTCCACGATTCGCCCGGCCCGGTCAGGCCGATGTGGTCGATGGCCAAATACTCACTGGGAGTGAAGCAGTCGTGCACCTCGAAGCCATCCAGGTCGTCGAGGTTGGTCTGGGCGCGGCGCAACGCGTCGAGTACGGCGGCGCGCACGTGCGGCATCACGTACGGGGCCAAGTCTCCAGTGGCGGTGCGGTCGAGTTTCTGTTGCAGGCCCAGCCCGACCGTCCGATGGCCCCAGCCGGTGATGCGGGCGACCGGTCGCGCGGTGGGATGCTCGCGCAGGTAGGTGTCGGTGACCAGGACGACGCCCGCGCCGCCGTCGGTCATCTGACTGCAGTCGAACCGCCGCAGCCGGCCCTCGATGAGCGGGTTGGTGTCGTTGTCGTCGCCGATCGGATCGGGAACGGTCCATTCTCTGGTCTGAGCGTTGGGGTTTCGGCGTGCATTGCCGAAGTTGACCTGCGCGATCGCCCGCAGATGGGCCTCGTCGATGCCGTAGCGACGGTCGTACTCGTCGGCGACCGTGGCGAACATCGACGGCCAGAGGAACTTCGCGTCGGCGCCTTCATGCCCGGTCCAGGCCGCCGCGCCGAGATGACGCGCGGCGATGTCACCGTGGACCGTCTTCTCCAGTTCGACGCCGAGGACCAGGGCGGTGTCGTAGTTGCCCGCGCGCAGATCGGCCATCGCGGCCAACGCGGCCACGCTGCCCGACGCGCATGCCGCCTCGTGACGCGACGCCGGGGTGTTCCACAGACCGTCGCACACCGTTGCCGGCATCGCGCCGAGGTGACCCTGCTCGGCGAACATCTCGCCGAATGCGTTGGCAACGTGGATGACTCCGATGTCCGCGGCGTCGATCTTGGCCGCGGTGAGAGTGGCGTCGACAACCTCGCGGGTGAGGTCGGCGAAGTCGTGGCCCTCTTTCGTGAGGTTTCGAGAAAAGTCGCTTTGATAGCCGCCAAGAATCCAGACGTCGGTGTCCATGGCCCGCACGTTACTACAACTAAAAGAGTGACACACCCGCCTGGCATTTCAGGGCGGCCTCGCCAGCTCTCGGCTGAACCGGCGAGACCTGAGCGGATACGCAGGTCGACCAACGTGTCCGCCTCTTCAGGCGCATTGCCGTCGACGCCACCGGACAAACCTTTTTCCGTGGAACCGGACTAGACGTCTCCGCGCGCAACCGGGTTGTCAGAATCCGAACTCCACTGCGACCACGAGCCAGGGAACAACGCGGCCTGGTATCCCGTCGCGGCGAGCGCCGCGACCGTGACGGCGGCTGTCACGCCGGAGCCGCAGTAGGCGCCGATCTTGGTGTCGTCGACGCCGCGCGCCGCGAGCAGCTGCGCGATCGCGTCGGGTGTCACGAAGGTGCCGTCGGCGTTCAGCAGCGCGCCGCTGGGCAGGTTTTTGGCCCCGGGAATGTGGCCGGCAACCGGATCGATCGGCTCGACCTCACCACGAAAGCGTTCCGGCGCACGGGCGTCGAGCAGATCGACGTCGTGAACCTGCTGCGCCGTCAACGTCGGCAACGCGCCGTTGTACAGGTCGTCGTGCGTGACCGCCACGCCGCCCGCTGACGGCTCGACTGGGCCGGTCGCCAGACCCCCGCCGCCGGAACGCCACGCCTCCAATCCGCCGTCGAGGATGCGCACGTCGGCGATGCCGGCGGCGGTCAGCACCCACCACGCCCGCGCCGAGCCGGCCCGATTCCAGTCGTCGTAGACGACGGTCGGCACGCCTGCGCGGACGCCCCAACGCCGCGCCGCGGCTTCGACGCTGCGCCCGGACGGCAGCGGGTGTCGCCCCCGCCCGGTGACGGAGTGGTCGCTGAGCTCGTCTTCGAGCGAGACGTACACCGCGCCCGGTACGTGACCCTGCAGATACGTCGGCCGGCCGTCGGGCTCGTCGAGCCGCCACCGCACGTCGAGGATCGTCACGGGACCGCCGGCGTCGATCAAGGCGGCCAACTCGGCGGCGGCGATCAGCACGCTTATGGCTTGAACCCCAGATCGTGCAGGGCGGCGACGCAGCCGGCGATCCAGTCGCTCGGACTGGGCGGCGGCGCCCCGCCTCGCATCTCCACTTGGCAGGCGGTCGCAGTGGTGTAACCGTTTTTCATCTCGCTTGCCAGGTAGGAGTGATTCTGCGGAACCGCGAAGTAATCGTGCTCGGACCTGTAGCCGTCCTTGTAGGACGGGCTGTTGACGTTGGCCGGCGGCGGGGCCGGCGCTGCGGCCGGGCCGGGTGCGGTGTTGGCCGGGCCGTGCGGACAACCGGTGGCCGGGCACTGTGGGGGATCGGCATAGGCCGGCGACGCCAGGCCCGCGGCGGCAACGGCGATGGTCATTGCGGCGAGAATCGAGCGGGAGAGCATAGGACGCATTGTTTCATCCGCGGCTGTGAGTGCAGAGCGGAACGTCGCACGCAATCCGTCTAGCAGGGGATGGCGCGTGCCACGTTGCCGGCGTGTATGCCCGCGATCAGCACCGCGCCACCCGCCAGGAAAAACGTCGCCATCGAGAGGAGCGCGATGTCGGTGGGAGGGCGCCGCTTCACCGCTGCCGCCACGCACAGCACGCTGTTCAACACCAGAAACGGGCCGTATCCGAAGAAAACCCAACTGAAGCCGGCTTGCTGACCCGCATACCACGCCGGGAGGCAGGAAAAGGTGACCGCGTCTCGGAACCCGAAGACTCCGTTGGGCGGCAGCTGGTGGTGAATGGAAAGGAAGTACCCGTAGCTGATTCCAACCAACACCAATACCGTTGCTGCCCAAGCCAACACGGCGCCAGCCCAAGACACCGCCCGCGCGGCGCGCGGAGGCAGCACGTAGGCGGTCGGGAGCGTCGAGTAATCGACCTTCTCGCCGGATCCTCCATCGGCCGCTCTGGCGGCCCGGCTGGCGACCACCGCGGTAAAGATCGACATGGCGACGAGGCCAAACGCCCCGCCGATGCCGACCACAATGACGGCCGGGAGCCGCCCCTGCACCGCGAACCCGAACAGCGCCGAACCGATGCTGATCGCGGCAATGACAAATAGCGGTGTGTAGCGGGCGGCGGCGCGGTGGCCCGCCACCCACGCCCGATCGCTGCGCAGCGTAGCGGGGGTGCGGATGCCAGCACGCCCATTACGTTCAAGTCGCCCGCTCGCCCCGCGCCGGGTTGTCGTGATGAACACTGCACAGATCGCGATGACGGCAATGGCGAAGAACGCCGCGAGGAACAGAGCCTCCCCGTGTGCCGATTCCATTCGATCTCCACCCGTCGATTTTTGTGTCCCGGGTTTCAGGCCGCTTTGACGGTCTCAGAGCGGTCCAAAAATAGCTTCTGACCTGCGTAAACAGTGAGTGCCCCCGGCAGGATTCGAACCTGCGACACCGGCTTTAGGAGAGCCGTGCTCTATCCCCTGAGCTACGGGGGCCTGGGACGACTATAAGCAGCTTCCTGCCGGGGGTTGTCGTCGCCGGTGAGCGTAGGCGCCCCTGCGAAGCTTTCGGCTATCTGGATCTCGGCGCGCCTGGCCTCCGCAATGGAGTCGTTGGCTAAGCGCTCGCGACGCACGCGCGGTCCATCACGTCAAGACATTGCTTCCCGCTCACGTGCGTTTACATAATTATGTTTGTGAAAACTATCGAGGTCGGAGTAGCCTTCGGATAACGCAGCCGGAAGAAGGGAAATGCCTGGCTTGCAACGTCATTGGGTCATATCTCTATTTGGTGTGCGGTGCATGTGTCGTCGCGGGGGTTGAGCCCGATCCCGTCCAAAACGACGCAGCAGGCGTTCGGGTGAAGTTTACTGGTCATGTGTCGACCCCCGAAAGGAGACGCGTGGTGAACACCGAAGGGAATGACGTTGTCGGGCAGGTTCATTCGTCTGAGACAGCCGTCGACCCGGCGACGGGTGCGGAGCTCAACGAGGTGGAGCTGGTCGAGCTGGAGTTGGAATACGGTGAGGACTATCGCAGCGAGGTGCATCCGGGCCACGACGTCATCGATCCGGAAACGTATGGCGGCGGATTCGACAACACCAGGCGGGCTACTGCTCCGCGGCTGCGGGTGGGCCGCGACAAGTGGTTCAACCTGTTGTGGCTGATTCCGATTGGATTCGTGTTGCTGGTCGCAGCGGTGGCCATCGGCAAGGGCCTGTGGCACGTCGATGCGGTCCGACAATTCGTCAAGGACCATCCGGGTAGCGACGACCATGGCGTGCCTCCCGGCCTGCCCGCGTGGTTGGGGTGGACGCACTTTTTCAACCTGTTCCTGATGATGTTCATCATCAGGTCGGGGATTCAGATCCTGTGCGATCATCCGCGGCTGTACTTCAGCCGCAACTCCACGCCCGGCAAAGACGAGTGGCTGCGGGTAGGGCCGCCGGTGCCGGACGGGTACTGGACCGCGAACGATGACACCGTCGCTCTGCCTCCGCAGTTCGGGCTGCCCGGCTTTCGCCATTCGATCGGGTTGGCCCGGTGGTGGCACTTGGGGATGGATACCTTGTGGCTGCTCAACGGCGCAATTTTCTATGTGCTGTTGTTTGTCACCGGGCAGTGGCGCCATATCGTGCCGACCAGCTGGGACGTCTTCCCCAACGCCTTATCGGTGGCAATCCAGTACCTGTCGCTGAACTGGCCTACGGATAACGGATGGATTGCCTACAACGGCATGCAGATGCTGGCGTACTTCACCACCGTCTTCATCGCCGCGCCGGCGGCACTGATCACCGCGCTGGGGATGTCACCGGCACTGTCAATGCGTTTGACCGTGATCAGCAAGCGGTTGAACCTTCAGCATGCCCGCTCACTGCACTTCCTGGTGCTGGTGTATTTCATTTTCTTCATCGTCGTCCACGTCACGTTGGTCTTCGCGACCGATGCCTTACGCAACCTCAACCACATGTTCGCCGCTCGGGACGACTACAGCTGGATGGGGTTCTGGATCTTCGCCGCCGCGATGGCACTGACGGCCGTTGGCTGGGTCGCGGCGACCCCATTCACCGTCCGACACCCACGCGTGGTGCAGCGTGTCGGATACGCACTGGTCGGTCCATTCCAACGGCTGCTCGAAAACGTGAATCCGAAGCCCGGCGCTTTCACCGAAAAGGACATCTCCGCGTACTTCTGGCACAACGGTCGCCTACCGGACTCCGTTGAATACAAAAATCTGGAGAACGACGATTTCGCGCCTTGGCGGCTGCGGGTCTACGGCCTCGTCGAGAACCCGACGAAGTTCTCGCTCGACGAGTTGAAGGCGTTGCCCTACCACGACCAGATCACCCAGCACATGTGCATCCAGGCCTGGTCGGGCGTCGCCAAATGGGGCGGCGTGTCCATGCAGACGATCATGGACATCGTCAAACCGCTACCCGAGGCGAAGTGGGTGGCGTTCTATTCGATGGGCTTGGGCGCCACCGGCGGAATCTATTACAACGTGCACCCCATCAAACAGATGAGCCACCATCTGAGCATGCTGGCCTACAACATGAACGACGAACCGCTGAGCTACGGTCACGGTGCGCCATTGCGGCTGCGCAACGAATTGCAGCATGGCTTCAAGCAGGTGAAGTGGATCAAGGGCATCGAGTTTCTCGCGCACTACAACGAGATCGGTAGCGGATACGGCGGCTACAGCGAAGATCACAAGTATTTCGGACGTCACCAGACGATCTAGCGCGTCGCGAAATAGCCAGTCTTTGGTCTTATATCCAGACCTGCAGACGTGGGGTGCCCGGGGTGTCTCGCGGGAAAGTAATCGGCGCCTCGATCCCATCCAGCGTGAGCCGCACCGCGTCCGCGTCGGCCGAGACGGCGAGGATCGTGCCGATCGCGTACTGACGCTCGTCGTCCCACTTGACCGTGGCGTATTGCCCGAGGTGTTGCACCGCAACGTCTTCGGGCGCGACCTCGGTCGGGTGCGGCAGCGCCGACACCGCGGCGTCCAGTTCGCCGTCGACCGGTGCCGGCCCGGCGTCGTCGGCCCACGCGTTCTCGTCGCCGAAGTACTCGCCGTCGTCGCCGTCGTGCTTGAGCCGTCCCAGCGCCGGTACGTCGTCCTCGATCCACAGCCGCCAGCCCTGCGGTGGCGGCGGCCACGACGGATCCGGCGACCAGTCCGGGTGAGGCTCCCAGCCTTTGGGGGGCTTTGGCCAGTTCGGGGGCGGGTTGTAACGCATTAATCCACCATACGGAACTCTGCGGTCACTGCAGCTCAGCAATAACCTTCGCGATGGTGTCGACGTGGTTTTCCTGGAAGGTGAACGACGTCAACCCGTACTTCTCGTGGTAGCCGAGCAAGGTGTCGGCGATGCCCCTCGGCGATCCGCTGAGTACCGACGGCAGGGCCATCAACTCTTCGTCGGACAGTTGGACGAACCTGCGGGTGAGCGCCAGGTCGGGCTGCTCTGAGTTACCGGACGGAACGGCGGTGATCGCGAGGTTCAGCTCGAGATCGGCGAACCGGTCGCCCGCGGCGTCGCGGACGAACTCGACGCGGTCGGCGAGCGAGTCGGCACCCGTGAGTCCGATGATGTCGGCCTGCTGGGCAGCGATGGTCAACAGTCGATTTCCGTTGCCCGCGATCAGGATTGGCACCTTCGGCAGGTGCTTCTTCATATACGTGGTGACGTGCTCGAGGTGGTCGACGCGTTGCCTTGCAGTGGGGTAGGGCAGCTCGGCGGCTTCGAATTCCTCGCGAACATAGCCGGCACCGAGGCCCAGGTCGAGGCGTCCGCCGCTGAGTTGGTCGACTTCGCCCGCGTCACGGGCCAGCAACGCGGGCTTGTAGAACCCGGCGTTGAGCACGTAGGTGCCAAGCCGCACTCGCGAGGTGGCCGACGCGATTGCCGTCAGCACCGGAAAGGGCGCCGGGGCGCCGAGGTGATCGGGCAGATGCAGGGCGTCGAAGCCGGTGTCCTCGTAGCGCTTTACCTTGTCCTGCAATGCAGTTAGCGATTCGGCTGCGTGAATGCCCAGCGAAAAGCGTAAGGACTTTTTGGCCATCGGCCACCTCCGGTTGGGTAGTTATTGCACTTTCCACGTACGTGCCGCGGTCGCCAGGCCATGCACCAGTTCAGCGGTCACCGGCGACAAGCCGTCGGCGCCGGGCAGCGGGCTACGCGGGCTGATGCCCCTGACCCGGATCGGCAACTCCAATTGTGCTCCGCCGTACCGTGTCTGGTTGACCGGGTTCTGCGGATGCAGGCCACGCAGCTCGTGCGGAATCTCGTCCAGGTCGGTGACGACGTGATAGCCGGGCAAAGTCACATGTCCCGCGACATGGGTGGCCAGCGCGCGATTGCCGCCGCCGGCCAGCAACTGCGTGGCACGGCCGATCCGTCCGTAGCCATGCACCGACACCGCGACGTCGACGTGGTCGAGGAACTCCGCCAGGCGCGCGGACTCCTCGCGGAGAAAGCGCGCCGACGACAGGTGGTGTGGATAGCGGTCGGGGTGCCGGACCACGTACACCGACGCGCCGGCCGCATCGGCCGCGCGCTCGGCGATCACATCGGTCATCTGTTCCAGGCCGCCGCCGTGGATGGCCAGGAAGCCGAACCGCGACCGCAGCCGGCTGGCCTCGACCACGTCGTCGTCGGCGAGCAGCTCGGAAAGCGACTGTGGCGCAGGCGTTGTCGGCCGCGGTCGGGGACGTGGCCAGCGTGACGGATCCCATCGGCGCAGGAAGTCGATCCAGTGCTGGGGCAACCCGTGATGCAGCGCCCCGTCGATGATGCGTTCCAGGTAGCCGGGTCGCGGCGGGCCCAGACTCACCCGGTGGTCGATGTACACCCACGCCTCGGCCGGCCCGTCGTCGGTCTGCACGGTCAGTTCGTCGCGCCGGTAGCGCACCGGTACGCCTTCGGCGCTGTCCAGGGCGACCAGATCGTGCTCGGACAAGTCCCAGATGACCCCGTGCACCGTCGTCCCCTGCAGCGGTTCGACGGTGGCCACCCCGCGCTGATTGATCAGCCAATCGTGGTCGGAGAGCACGGCCCGCCGCGGATTGGCGGCGTCTGGGCACCGCTGCGCCATTTGCCGCACGCACAGGTTGGACCCGTACGCGAAGTAGGAATGACGGCGGAGCTGCCTCACGAGATCGATGTTAGCCGAGCGAATTATTTGCTTGGCTGCGAACGACTTCTGATCGCGAGGTTAATTCCACGAGTCGCGGCCCGGATGTGTCTGCCCGAGGTGAAAGACTCGTTCAATGAGCAGTGTGGACGAGCGCGGTCCCCGGGACCGGGACACGATCGAGCGCGATTTGCGGGTGCTGGCCGGTGTTCGTGATGCCTACCGCGAGCGCGGCGCGACGATGCCGTCGTTCGACCAGATGGACGCGCTGCTGGACGAGCTCATCGCGGCGCGGGGTGGCGGACGGCACCGGCGCGAGGACGACACTTCCGGGGCCAGGCCTAGCCTTTGGCGCTGATCGTGAGATAGATCAGCACCACGTTGAGCAGGCTGATCAGCGTGCCGATCACCCACCCGACGGCCGTCGTGACGCGGTGATTGGTGTCCGCGCCCATCAGCGTCCGATCGCTGGTCAGCCGAACCAGCGGTAGCAATGCGAACGGAATGCCGAACGACAGGACGACCTGGGACAGCACCAGCGTGCGCGTGGGATTGAACCCCAACGCCAGGATCACCAGCGCCGGTGTCAGCGTCGCCAGCCGACGCCACATCATCGGGATCGAGCGGTGCAGCAAGCCCTGCATGATCATCGCGCCGGCGTAGGCGCCCACCGACGCCGACGCCAGGCCCGACGCCAGCAGGCCGATTGCGAAGAGCACGGCGATCACCGGGCTCACCGTGTCGTGCACAGCGGCGTAGGCCATTTCGATCGATCCGATGTCGCCGTGGCCCCGCATGTTCAGCGCTGCGACGAGCAACATGGCGGCATTCACGCCGCCCGCGACCACCATCGCCAGCGCGACATCCAACCGGGTGACCCGCAGCAACCGTCGGCGCTCCGGGCCGGCATCGGGATGGCCGTGCCGGTCGCGGGCCAGCCCGGAGTGCAGATACACCGCGTGCGGCATCACCGTCGCGCCGAGGATGGCGGCGGCCAGCAGCACGCTTTCCTTGCCGAGGAATCGCGGGACCAGGCCGCTGACCACGTCGCCGGGTGGCGGCGTCGCCACGAAGAAACTGGCGGTGAAGCCGATGGCGATCACCAGCAGCAGCCCGGTGATGACGCGCTCGAAGATCTGCTGGCCGCGCTGGTCCTGGACCCGCAGCAGTACCAGCGACACCACACCGGTGATGACGCCGCCGACCAACAGCGGCAGCTTGAACAGGATGTGCAGCGCGATCGCCCCGCCGATCACCTCGGCCACGTCGGTGGCCATTGCGACGAGTTCGGCCTGTAGCCAAAACGCCAGCCGGACTGGACGATTCAGTTGTGCGCCGATCGACTCGGGCAGCGAGCGCCCGGTCACCAGGCCGAGCTTCGCCGACAGGTACTGCACGAGGCCGGCCATCACGTTGGCCAGCACGATGACCCACAACAGCGCGAAGCCGAACTGCGAGCCCGCGCTGATATTCGCGGCGACGTTGCCCGGGTCGACGTACGCGATGGCGGCGACGAAGGCGGGGCCGAGCAGATACCACCCGGTCTTCGGCCGGGTACGGGCAACCGAGGCCACCTAACTCACTTTCCGTCAACGAATAAGAAAGTTAGGTTAGCCGAAACCTTTAGCCGGGCGCGTAGAGGCCGCGACCGGTGACCAGCGGCAGGTCCAGCGTGGTGCGGATTCCCGCGGGTGCCGCGACGACGGCGGGGATGGCGTTGACGACGCGCATCGCGGTCGCCACCAGACCGGCGTGGTTGTGGTCGCCGTTGGGGCTGCTCAGGCAGACGTCGATGGCATACGACGGTTCGCCGGTGATCTCGATCCGGTAGCAGCCACCGGGCTGGGCGGGCTGCGGCCAGTCCGGGCAGAGGTCTTCGCGCAACCGGGTGACGTGTTCGAGCACCACCACCGGATGGCCGTCGACCAGACCCTGCACCTCGAACCGCAGCGCGGCGGCACTGCCCTTGGGGATGTGGCCGGACGCGATCTCGAAGTCCTCGGGCGCCGGGACCCGCTCCTGGCTTTCGGTCACCGAGTCGAGTTCGACGCCGAGCCCCGCGGCTAGTTGGCGCACCACCGAGCCCCAGGCGAGGCTCAGCACGCCCGGCTGCAGCAGCATCGGGATCTCATCCAGCGGCTTGCCGAAACCCATCACGTCGAACATCACGGTCGCGCTGTCGTAGGTGGCGTAGTCGACGATCTCCATGCAGCGGATCTGCTGGACGCTCTGGCAGGTGCCGGCCAGCGCCAGCGGAATCAGGTCATTGGCGAAGCCGGGATCGATGCCGTTGACGAACAGGCTCGAATTGCCCTCTCGTGCAGCATCTTCGATGGGCTTGAGCATGTTGTCCGGCAGCGTCTGCCAGGGGTACTGCAGGAAGACGGCGCTGCTGCCGACCACGTTGACGCCGGCGGCCAGGATGCGCCGGTAGTCTTCGAGCGCGTCGGGCAGCCGGTTGTCGGCCATCGCGGTGTAGACCGCGCACTGCGGCCCGGTGGCCAGTACCGCATCCAGGTCGGTGGATGCTTTGATCCCGGTCGAAACACCAAGGCCGGCAAGCTCTCCGGCGTCTTTGCCGGCTTTGGAATCCGACGATACCCATACCGCGGTGAGCTCATAGTCCGGGTTGGTGATGAGTGCTCGCAGCGCGTGAATGCCCACGTTGCCGGTGCCGATGGCGGCGACTTTGATGGCCATGGTCACAGGTCCGGAATCGGTAGGTCGAGGTTGGGGAAGGTGATGCCGCCGTCGACCTCGATCACCTTGCCGGTCAGGTAGGCACCGGCAGGCGACGCCAAATACACTGCAGCGGCGGCGATCTCATCAGGCTCACCCAGTCGGCGCATCGGGGTCACCTTTTCCATCGGCTCTCTGAGCTGATCGTTGGAGGCAACGATGTCGAGCGCAGAGGTGGCGATCGAGCCGGGCGCGATCGCGTTGACCCGGACCCGCGGGCACAGGTCCAGCGCGGCCAGTCGGGTGTAGTGCGCGAGTGCGGCCTTCGCGGTGCCGTAGGCGGCGAATCCGCGACCGGCCACCCGCCCCATCGTCGAGGTGATGTTGATGATGCTCCCCGACCCGGAGTGCTCCAGCATCAACGGCACCGCCGCGGTGGTCAGCGCGTGCGCGGTGGCGACGTTGAAGGTGAACGCGCTCTTGAGGTCCTTCGTCGACGTGGTCAGCAGCCCGTTGGGCATGGTGCCGCCGACGTTGTTGACGACGATGTCGAGTCGTCCGAACGCCTCGACGGCCTGGCCGGCCAGCTCCGCGGTGACCTCGGGCTGGGCCAGGTCGGCGGTGACGATGTGGGCCCGTCGGCCGACAGCTTCGACCTGTTTGGCGACGGCCTCTAGTTCGGATTGGGTGCGGGAGGCGATGACGACGTCGGCGCCGACCTCAGCGAACGCCAGCGCGATGGCGGCGCCCAGACCACGGCCACCACCGGTGACGACGGCGACTTGGTCGTCGAGTCGGAATTTATCCAGGATCACGGGCGCCACCGTAACAAGGCATCGGCGACGGCGGAACCCTATTTCTGAAACACGTTCTAGTTGGCGGGGAGTGCCACCCAGAACATTTTCGAGGGAGATCTGTCGCCCGCACGCGTGTAGCGCCGGTGCTGCGGGAGCTACGGCAGCGTGGTGTGCATCAACATCACGCTGTATGCCGACCACAGCGACAGGTTGAAGTAAAGGTCGTGGCCAGTCGACCAGGGGTGGATAAAGGGGGCGTAAATGCCGCCGGGGAGTTGTGTTGACGTCACAAGGGTCTGCGCTGAACTCCACGGTCCTTGTGGATTATCCGCTGTCCGCATCACGACATTGTTCGAGCCGTCGCAGTACAGCGCGATGTACTTATTGAGGTAATCGTGGTACTGCACTGACATCTCGCTCACCGGAGCCGAAATAACGGGCGTGGCATCCCACGGACTGCGTGCGATCCACGAGGCTGCTCCGAAGGGATTCCACCATTCTTTGCCCCAGTACTCGTACTGGCTGAGGTCCAGAACAGCATTCTCGGGGACGCGTGACACGTATGCCGAGCCGGAGCGTCCGGACGGGGTGCCGTACGAGTACAGGTAACCGTCGTGTCGGACGAACGCCCCCTGCTGGAAATTCTGGTCACCCCAGTTGAACCAGACGCTAGGGACGCTGAAAAAGAAGCTCGGACGGACGGTTCCGCGGCTGGCGGTCCAATGTTCACCGTTGTCGGTGGAAGCAGCGATTGCCGAGAAGTTCGTGGTCCACTGGCCCGGATTGCCCCACTGCCTGACCGACATAAAATTGACGTACTGTGTTGTCCCCACCGATATTCCGGCGGTTGGGATGATGGTGACTTCAGTTGGGGCGAGACCGAGACTGGCGATGATCTGTCTAGAGAAATTTGCTCCCGGTGGAGTCGCGGACGCGACCGGCGAGCCGGCGTAGACGTTGCCGTACGCGGGATCTGGCACTGATATTCCGTCCGACAGAATGCGGTCCGCGCTGCGGAACAAGGTGTTGCTCCGCCATTGCTGGCCGGAGACGCTGCAATCGCCGAACGTGTCGCCGAATGCCATGAGCACCTGGTTGTTCGGGCCGGTTTGGCCGTTGTCCCACACGATCCCGAGATCGGCGCCCGACATGGCGAAGCGACTGTAGGTGTTGTTCGGGCTGCTGGGTCCATTCACCCACCCGACGAACGTTGTCGTCGGGCCCGCAATCGCCGCGGCAGGACCCCCGGTCGTCGGGCCCGTACCGGCAGCTGCGTTTGGACCCGGGTTGGCCAAACTCGTGGGGTTCGGCACCTGTTGGTCCGCTGCACCGAGAGGCCCGGGCACCGGCAGCACCGCCCCTTGCTGTTGCATCGGCGCGAAGTTCAGACCACCCGTTGCTGTCGGGTCAAAGCCCGCGGCTGGGAGCGGACCCAGTCGGGGCGGAATTGCCCGGTTCTGTGCGCCGCGGGGCATGCGGCCGGTCGGCACGTGTTCTACCGGCGGCAGCGCCGCCCCGGGAAGCGCCGGGCCGCTGCTCGCCGGCGCTCCCGAAGTCGTTTGAGCGCACGGATCGGCTGCCGCAGGAGGGGCCACGACTACCGGAGCAATGAGCGCAATGACGGCCAACGACACCACCGATACCGGTGTGAGCCGGGCAAATACCCCCACGTCAAACCTCCGATGGAGCCTGGGACCTCCCCGTTGGTTCTCACCGGGGACCCGCAGGGAATCGAACCTGTGACGATAGTGACTCGTGAGAGAATTGGGGTCAGTGATACGCCAGATTGGTATCTGGTCGTGACCGTGTCACCACCGCCACCAAGACGGGAAACCACGGACCCTTCAGCGCCCGCCGAAAACTACCGTCGAGCGCAACCAGAATCGCCACGAACGATTGACCCGGCAACGCGCCTTCGGCGATGCCCGGGCGTCATCCGACGAACCGCCGTTCTAGCGTGCGGCTGAGTCGGTGTGGCTCTTGTACTCGGGGCAATACGCCGATACCGCGACCCCAATGAAGAAGCTGGATTGGCTGAAGTTGAGATCGGTGTCCCCCACCAACTTCATCGCCAATGTGCTTGTCTTGTAGTGCTTGTCGAGCCCGTCGCACACCATGTGGGCCTCGCCGAGCATCGCGTCGCGGTTATCGTCGTTGATCACGATATTGCGTTTCGCCAGGGCCGCCACTACCGCATCATCGGTGGCATCTGCCGACGCCGGGCCCGCGCAAGTCACCGCAACGGCGGACAACAGCATCGCCCAGCCGGTACATCGAACTTTCATGCGATAACGCTAGTCGAGATCAGGCCACTTCGCTCGGCGAGCGACCCGGGGATCTCGCAAAGTGGCTCAGCGGGTCCCGCTCAGCCCCAGCTTCCCGGGGTCCCCTGCGGCACCTGCTGACCGAGCCAGTTGCAGGGCATCATCATCCGGTATGCGGTCAACGCGCACTGCTGTTCTGGGGTCAGTGGGCTCGGGCCGGCGCAGGGCCGGTCGGGGCTACCGCAAATTGGCGGATCGGCGTGGGCGGCCGGCGCCGCGTCGATCAAGCCGTACATGGCGACCACCGCCGCAATCGCGAGTCCTGCTGTCTGAATACGACCCATGGCGAACTCTTCCTGCACGCGGCCTCGATGCCGCACTAGAGCGGACCATACCTCCGGATCGTGCGCGCACGCAGCGGAAATGAGGAGATTTCCGCACTCCCGTTGGGCTCATCAGGCCTTCTTGGCGGCCGCCTTTTTCGCGGGAGCCTTCTTGGCCCCAGCCTTCTTGGCCGCCGCCTTCTTAGCCGGTGCTTTCTTGGCCGCCGCCTTTTTCGCGGGCGTTTTCTTTGCCGGAGGCTTATCCGAGCGCGCCTTCACGCTGGCTTCCAGCTTGGCGAGCAGATCCGAGACATCTTCGGTCTCGTCGAGCTCCTTGGGCTGCTCTTCGGTGGTAAAGGCCTCGCCGCCTTCGAGTTTCGCCGTCACCAACTCGTGCAGCTGCTCCTGGTAGTCGTCGTGATACCGGTCGGGGTTGAAGTCGTCGGCCATCGACTCGACCACCTGCCCGGCCATCTTCAGCTCCGCGGGTTTGACCTCGACCTTCTTGTCCAGCACCGGAAAATCGGGATCACGGATCTCGTCGGGCCACAGCAGCGTGTGGATCACCATCACCTCGCGCTTGCTGAAGTCCTTGACCCGCAACGCCGCAAGTCGGGTCTTATTGCGCAACGCGAAGTGGACGATCGCCACCCGGTCGGTCTCGGCCAGCGTCTTCGCAAGCAACACATAGGATTTCGTCGACTTGCCATCCGGCTCGAGAAAGTAGCTGCGGTCGTACATCATCGGGTCGAGCTCGCTGGCCGGGACGAACTCGAGCACCTCGATTTCGCGGCTGCGCTCCTCGGGCAGCGTCGCGATGTCGTCGTCGGTGATGATCACCATCTGACCGTCGTCGGATTCGTAGGCCCGCGCGATGTCGCGGTACTCGACGACTTCGCCGTCGACTTCACACACCCGCTTGTACCGGATGCGGCCGTTGTCCTTGGCATGCACCTGGTGGAACTTGATGTCGTGGTCCTCGGTCGCGCTGTACACCTTGACCGGGACGTTGACCAGCCCGAAAGAGATCGAGCCCTTCCAGATCGAACGCATGGTGCCAGTATGCCCATAGTGCTGGGCGGATACGCGTCTATCGCTGCTGTGCCGCGGCGGTCAACGCATCCCGATCCGGCAGGTCGGCGCCCGCTCGGCTGACGGTGACCGCAGCCACGGCGCTGCCTGCCTCGAGCGCCTCGGTGAGCGTCGGGAGATCGAGCCCGCCAAGCTCGGCGCGCCGGTCGGCACCCAACAGGCCCTGCGCCCACAGCGCGTCGAGCAGGCCGACCATGAAGGAATCGCCCGCGCCGACGGTGTCGACCACCCGTGCCGATCGCGCCGGCACGCGCACCACCCCGGCCGCGCAGACGGCCTCGGCTCCTTGGTCGGCCATCGTCACCGCGACGATGGCAGGCCCGAGCGATCGCCAGGTCTGCGCGATGTCTTCCGGTTTGCGGCCCGGGTCCAGCCAGCGCAGGTCTTCCTCGCTGACCTTGACGATGTCGCTGCGCTCGACAAGGTGCTCGATGCGGGTGCGGGCCAGGTCGCGATCGGCGATCAGCGACGGCCGGACATTGGGATCGAAACTGACGGTGGCCGACACCCGGTAGGCCTCGACGAGTGCCGCGACGGCCAGACAACCCGGATCATGCACCGCGGCAATCGATCCGGTGTGCACAAACAGCGGCGGCGCTACCGGTGGGGTGCCGGACAGCTGCCAGTCCAGGTCGAATTCGTAGGTTGCCGAGCCGTCCGCGGCGACGGTAGCGCGTGCCGTGGTCGTTCGGTCTGCGCTATAGCTACCCGAAACTATTTGTGCCCCAGATGCTTTGACGTACTCGGCGATGCGGCGGCCGTACGCGTCGCGGCCGATGTGGGTCAGGAAGTCGACGTCGCGGCCCAGCCGGGCCAGCCCGACAGCAACGTTGAGTGGACTCCCGCCGACGTGCTCAGCCACGACTTGGTGGCCGTCCTGGACGATGTCGATCAGCGCTTCGCCGATCACCAGCCCGCGGCTCATCGCACCAGGGCCTCCAATGTCGCGCGAGCTCCCTTGCTGTGCATGGAATCCAGCGCCCAGCGGTACGCCTCGACGAACCGGTGCTGGTGCGACAGGTCGGCGAAGACCGCGGTGATCTCGATGAACGCGTTGGGATTCTCGTGCTGCGAGCGGGCGATCGGGACGAGCGAATCCGCCAATTGGTCGAGCACCTCGTAGGGCTCGCCCCATTCGTCGACGCCCTCGGCGTAGCGGGCCCAGCTGGCCACTGCCGCCGACGCCATCGCGACCGGCCCGTCGTTGGCCAGGTTGTCGCAGATGACGGGAACCAGCCACTTCGGTATGCGGTCGGAGGAGTAGGCGCAGATCCGCGCGACGGTGTCGCGCACGGCGGGGTTGGCGAACCGCTCGATCAGGGTGTGGCCGAACTGATGTAGGTCGACGCCGGGCACCGGCGGCAGAGTCGGAATCGCCTCGGTGTCGAAGTAGGTCTGTAAGTACTTGGCGAACAAGGGATTTTGCGCGGCGTCGTGGACGAACTCGAAGCCGCACAGGTGGGCGAAGTAGCACAGGCACTGATGTCCCGCGTTCAGCATTCGCAGCTTCATCAGCTCGTAGGGGCGGACGTCGTCGACCACCAGCACGCCCGCCTGCTCCAGCGGCGGCCGGCCGTCGGCGAAGTCGTCTTCGATCACCCAGGCGCTGAACGGCTCGGCGACGACCGGCCACCGGTCGTTCACGCCGAAGTCGCGCCGCACTTCCGCGGCCATCTCCAAAGTCGTTGCGGGAGTGATGCGGTCGACCATCGAGTTGGGGAACCGGGCGTGCTCGCCCACCCACTCGGCCAGTTCGGGGTCGACGCGCTCGGCGCTGGCCAACACGGTGCGTTGGGCGACCTCACCGTTGTTTTCGATGTTGTCGCAGGAGACGATCGTGGGCGCCGGGATCCCCTGGTTGCGGCGCCTCGCCAGAGCCTCGGTGATCAACGCGAACGCCGGACCGTCCGGGTCGCGGTAGCCACCCTCGGTGATGGTCAGCGAAATGATCCGGGTAGAGGGAGCGGCAAGCACCGCCAGCGCTGCTTCCGGATCGTCGGGGGCATAGCGGTAGTCGATGATCGAGCCGATCACCTGTGCGCCGCGGGTGCCGTCGGGGTGCTCCAGGATCAGCGTGTAGAGCCCGTCCTGATCGTTGAGGACGTCGCGCATGGTCCAGTCGGCGGGCATCACACCTACCCCGCAAATGCCCCACTCCTTGGCCAGGCCCTGCCGTAGCAGCAGGTCGATGTACGCGGCCTGATGGGCGCGGTGAAAGTGGCCGGCACCGATGTGCGCGATACCGACACTGACGTCACCGCGGTCGTACTTCGGCGCGTCGATCGGTAAGTCCTTGAGCGCTGAATTGTTCAGCGTCACTGCGGTGGACACTAGGTAACGGGACCTCCGCTCGTCACGGCTGCCAAGATCAGGGCGTCGGCGAGGGCCCGCCACGAGTCGGTGACCGCGACCGCACCGGCATCGATCAATTCCCTGGTGCGGCTTTGACGTTCGTCGGCAGACACAAACATCACGTTGCCGACGGCGTAGTAGCCGGCCGCGACAGCCGACGTGACACCGGGCACCGAGTCTTCGACGGCCAACCCCTGCAGACCGTCGACTCCAAGGACGCGGCCGGCCTCCAGATACACGGCCGGGTCCGGCTTGCTCGTCGGGACCGGCAGCGAGTCCTCGGCGCTGAACCGCACCGACTCGGGAATCAGATCATCGAGGCCGGCGGCGGTGAAGGATGCCTTCAGTCGCGCAAGCGCGCTGGAACTGACCGCGGCCATCGCGAACCGCGGTGCCAGATCATGAAGTGGCCCAAGCACTTCCGCGTCGGGCTTCAATGTGACAGCGAGGTGCGCGGTGACCTGCTCGCGCTCCTTGCGCACCCACTGCTCGAGTTCGTCAGCGGTCAGCGCGCGACCCATGGCGAGGTCGCTGTCCGAGGCCACCTGAGCGTCAGGACGGCTATCGGTCAGGGTCTTGTCGAACGGAACTCCGCTCAGCACAGCCAGATCGGTGGCGGTGCTGCGAAAGTTCTTGCCAACCGCCATCTTACGCAACTGGTCGCCGTTCAGCGGCGAGTCGACGCCGAACCTGGCCAGGAACCGGGTGGTCACCTCGGCCGACGCCTCGAAAGCCGGTGACTCCGATCCGAAGAGGTTGTCGTCGGCGTCCAACAGCAACGTGGTGATCGACGACGGGTCGAACGGGCGCACGAATTCCAGGGGCTGGCTCATTTACGACACCAACTCCCGCGTCTCGTCCCGCAGCGCCCGGCGCAGCGTGGGAACAACGCCCCGCTCGTCGATGTCGATGATCATCGCGCGCAGACGGTCGGTAAATCCAGGGATCATCCGAAGTTCGGCGAAGATCTGGTGTCGCAGCACCGGCTCGGGATTGTTGCCGCCCATCGTCGCCAGCTTGGTCAGCAGCTCCTTCTGCGGGTCATCGATGCGGATCTTGCAGCCCTTGAGGTCGTAGCCCCGCAGACAGCGGATCCAGCCGGCCAGGGCCAGCATCAGCAGGGTATGCGGACGGTTCTGCTCGATCGCCTCGTGCAGCGACGGCAGCAGGAACGACGCGATCTTCTCCGACCCTCGCCGCGCCAGCCGCGGCAGCTGATCGCTCATCTGCGGATTGCTGAGGCGCGAGAGCAACGAATTGCGATACTCGGCGGTGTTCATGCCCGGCACCGGCGGCAGCAGCGGCTGGACCTCGTCGCGCATCAGTTGCTCGACGAACCCGTAGATGGCGTGGTTGCGCATGGCCTCGTCGGTGCGCTGGTAACCGGCCAGCCTGGCCAGGCACGACATCGCGATGTGCGTCCCGTTGAGCATGCGGGTCTTGACCAGCTTGTGGTCGCCGACGTTGGCGACGAACTGCGCACCGACCTCGTCCAGCGGCGGGCGGCCGGCGCAGAAGTTGTCTTCGATGACCCATTGGCTGTACGGCTCGGTGAGCACCGGCCACTTGTCGGCGATGCCGAACGTGTGCCGGACGAACTCGACCTCGTCTTCCGACGTTTGGGGAGTGATCCGGTCGACCATGGTCGACGGAAACGCGACGTGGGTGTCGATCCAGCGGGCGAGATCGGGATCCTTCAGCGCGGCGAACGAGACCAGCGCGGTGCGCGCCGCCTGGGTGTTGTCGGGAATGTTGTCGCAACACAGCACCGTGAAGGGGGCGGTGCCGGCGCGGCGGCGCAACTCGAGTGCCTCGGTGAGGTAGCCCCACGCGGTGACATAGCTGCCCGAGTGGACCAGATCGGCCTGCACGTCGGGGTTGCCGGCGTCGAACTCGCGGGTCACCGGATCGAGGAAGTAGCCGTTGCCGGTGATGGTCAGGCTGACGACGCGGGTGCGGGGATCGGCCAGCGCGGCGCGCACCGCCGCCCCGTCGTTGGGTGCGTAGTGGACCGACCCGATCGAACCGACCACTCGGGCCGTCTCGCCCTCGTGGCCGCGTTCGACGACGGTGTACAGCCCGTCCTGGGCCGACAGCACCTCTTTGACGTCGCGGGAGCGCAGGCTCACGCCGGTGACTCCCCACTGGTGGGAAACGCCCGAACAGGCCAGGTCGTCGAAATAGACGGCTTGGTGGGCGCGGTGGAAGTTGCCGGCGCCGATGTGTACGACGCCGCGCTGCAGGGTAGACCGGTCGTACGTGGGTATATCGATTCCCTGAGCGCGCATGGGAATGGTGTCGAGAGTGTCGTTGCTGAGCGGAACTCCGGCGCTTGGCCGCCAAGGAATTACTTTTCGCATCCCCCCACTGTGTCCAAAGCTGGCCCTTACTTAAACGTTTTAGTGGGGCATGTCACGATGGCCCGAGACACGAATGCTGCAGCAGATGAGCATCACTCGTGGTGAGAGGGGTAACCGGCGGCGTAGGTTGACAAACATGGCGCCGCGGGTCAAGTTGACGAACGCCGACAAGGTGTTGTACCCCGCCACGGGCACCACCAAGGCCGACATCTTCGACTATTACATCCGTGTTTCCGACGTGATGGTGCCGCATATCGCGGGCCGCCCGGCCACCCGCAAACGCTGGCCCAATGGTGTTGAGCAGTCGTCGTTTTTCGAAAAGCAGTTGGCCGCTTCGGCGCCCGAGTGGTTGCCCCGCGGCAGCATCACGCATCGATCCGGCACGACGACGTATCCGATCATCGACAGCGTCGACGGTTTGGCCTGGATCGCCCAGCAGGCCGCGCTTGAAGTCCATGTCCCGCAATGGCGTTTCGAGGCCGAGTGGACGCGTAAAGGCGAAGAGCTCAAGCCTGGTCCGGCCACCCGCGTGGTGTTCGACCTCGATCCCGGCGAGGGCGTGACGATGGCCAAGCTCGCCGAGGTGGCCCGCGCGGTGCGCGATCTGCTCACCGACATCGGGCTGACCACCTTCCCGCTGACCAGCGGAAGCAAGGGAATGCACCTCTACTGTCCGCTGGACAAGCCGGTGAGCAGCCGCGGTGCTTCGGTGCTGGCGAAACGCGTTGCGCAACAACTCGAAACGTCGATGCCCAAGCTCGTCACGGCCACGATGACCAAGAGTGTGCGGGCGGGCAGGATATTCGTGGACTGGAGTCAGAACAACGGCTCGAAAACCACCATCGCGCCGTATTCATTGCGGGGACGCGAGTACCCGACCGTGGCGGCGCCGCGCAGTTGGGATGAACTCGACGACAACAAGCTTCGCCAACTGCGCTACGACGAGGTGCTCGAGCGGGTCGAACGCGACGGGGATCTGCTGGCGCCGCTGGATGTCGGCGTCCGTGTTCCCGACCGCCTGACCAAGTATCGCAGCATGCGTGATGCTGCCAAGACCCCTGAGCCGGTGCCGAAAGCGAAACCGGCTGCCGGGCAAGGCAACACCTTCGTCATCCAAGAGCATCACGCCCGCCGGTTGCACTACGACTTCCGTCTCGAACGCGACGGCGTGCTGGTGTCGTGGGCGGTGCCGAAGAATCTGCCGGAGACCACCGCAGTCAACCACCTTGCCGTGCACACCGAAGATCATCCGCTGGAGTACGGCAGTTTCGAGGGGACGATCCCGAAGGGGGAGTACGGCGGCGGCAAGGTCGTCATCTGGGATTCCGGTACCTACGACACCGAGAAGTTCCGCGATGACGGCCAGAAAGGGGAGGTCATCGTCACTCTGCACGGGCAGCGAATCTCGGGTCGCTACGCGCTGATTCAGACCGACGGCAATCAATGGCTCGCGCACCGGATGAAAGACCAGCACGTGTTCGACTTCGACGAGCTGGCGCCGATGTTGGCCACCCACGGCTCGGTCGAGAAACTCACCGCAACGCAATGGGCGTTCGAGGCCAAGTGGGACGGCTACCGGCTATTGGTCGACGCCGACCACGGCCAGGTGCGGCTGCGGTCGCGCAGCGGGCGCGACCTCACCGCAGAATTCCCCCAACTACGGTCACTGGCAGACGATGTCGGCGACCACCACGCGGTGCTCGACGGCGAGGTAGTCGCGCTCGATTCGTCCGGGGTGCCCCGGTTCTCCGAGATGCAGAACCGGGCGCGCGCCACCCGTATCGAGTTCCGGGCGTTCGACCTGCTGTTCCTGGATGGCCGGTCGCTGCTGCGGGCAAAGTACCGCGACCGGCGAAAGCTGTTGGAAACCTTGGCTTCCGCGGGCGGCCTGAACGTTCCCGACCTGCTGCCGGGCGACGGTGCCGACGCGCTGGAGTACTCCCGCAAGCGGCAGTGGGAGGGCGTGATCGCCAAGAAGCGCGACTCGACGTATCAGCCGGGCCGCCGCTCGGCGTCCTGGGTCAAGGACAAGTACTGGAACACCCAGGAAGTGGTGATCGGCGGCTGGCGGGCCGGCGAGGGTGGACGCAGCAGCGGCATCGGCTCACTGCTGATGGGCATCCCCGGTACCGGTGGCCTGCATTTCGCCGGGCGGGTCGGCACCGGCTTCACCGAACGCGACCTGGCCAGCCTGAAGAAGACGCTGCAGCCGTTGCACACCGACGAATCACCGTTCGACGCAAGGCTTCCCACGCAGGACGCCAAGGGCGTGACGTTCGTGGAGCCGACACTGGTGGGCGAGGTCCGCTACAGCGAATGGACGTCGGACGGCCGGCTGCGTCAACCCAGCTGGAGGGGGCTGCGGCCGGACAAGGAACCCGACGACGTCGTCCGAGAATAGAGTGCCTCTTCCAGGCCCCGCGTCGCCAACTCGTCGGCCAACTCGTTGTCGGCGATGCCCGAGTGCCCCTTCACCCAGAACCACTCGACTCGGTGGCCCGCGCAGGCCAGCTGCAGCCGCTTCCACAGATCGACGTTCTTCACCGGCTGCTTCGCGGCGGTCTGCCATCCGTTGCGCTCCCAGCCGAGCACCCACTTGGTGATGCCGTTGCGGACATAGGTGCTGTCGGTGTACAGGTGCACCATGACGGGTCGGGTGAGCGCCTCCAGCGCCATGATCGGCGCGGTCAACTCCATTCGGTTGTTGCTGGTCTCACCGGGGTCGCCGCCGCACATCTCGCGGACGTGCTGGCGCTGGCGCAGCACCGCTCCCCAGCCGCCGGGGCCCGGGTTCGGTCGGCATCCACCGTCGGTGTGGATGATCACTGGATCCTCGGCGGCCTCGCTCACCCGCCGAGAATAAGCGCTGCGATCGTCGCGGTCCGGACCGACATGCCGAGCGGGCCGGCGACTCGATTTCGGCGCCGGTGATGCCCACCGTCGACTACGGTAATCCGATGCGGTGGCTTACCTTTCGAGACGACACCGGTCTGCGGACCGGAGTGCTGACCGGCGACGTGATCCATCCGCTGCGGCCGGGCGTGAGCCTGCTGGACCTGCTCGCGAGCGGGACTTTGGCCGACGCGGCCGAGGAGGCGTTGCGTTCGGCCACGACGGTGCCGCTGGACCAGGTGACGCTGATGGCGCCGATCCCGCGCCCGCCGTCGATCCGGGACAGCCTCTGTTTTCTCGACCACATGCGCAACTGCCAGGCCGCCATGGGCGGCGGGCGGGTCCTCAAGGACACCTGGTACCGAATCCCGGCATTCTACTTCGCCTGCCCGACAACCGTTCTCGGCCCCTACGACGATGCGCCGATGGCGCCCGGAAGCGTCTGGCAGGACTTCGAGTTGGAGATCGCCGCGGTGATCGGTACCGTCGGCCAGGACCTGTCTGTCGCCGAAGCCGAGCAGGCGATCGTCGGCTACACGATCTTCAACGACTGGTCGGCGCGCGACCTGCAGCAACTGGAGGGGCAGCTCGCGATTGGTCAGGCCAAGGGCAAGGACAGCGGTGTCACGCTGGGGCCGTACCTGGTCACCCCCGACGAACTCGAGCCGTATCGCCGGGACGGCAAGCTGCACCTGGACGTCACCGCGTTGGTCAACGACGAGGTGGTCGGATCCGGCTCGACCGGGCAGATGGACTGGAGCTTCGCCGAAGTCATCTCCTATGCCTCCCGCGGCGTGATGCTCAGCCCGGGCGACGTATTCGGGTCCGGCACGGTACCCACCTGCACACTGGTCGAGCATCTCGACCCGTTGGCGCCCGAGACCTTCCGGGGCTGGCTGCACGACGGCGACGTCGTCACCCTGCGAGTGGAGGGCCTGGGTGAGACGCGTCAGACCGTCCGCAAAACCCCTGCGCCGCAACCACTGTCGCCGCGGCCCAATCCCGACGCCAAGCCCGCCAAGCCGCGGGTCAACCCGGCGCCGGCGAAGATCCCCTACACCCGCGGGCTGCACGAGGTCGCCGAACGGGTGTGGGCCTGGACGTTGCCGGACGGCGGATTCGGCTGGAGCAATGCGGGTCTGGTCGCCGGCGACGGAGCCTCGCTGTTGGTGGACACGCTGTTCGACTTGCCGCTGACCCGCGAGATGCTGGACGCGATGGCGCCCATCACCGATCGCGCACCGATCACCGATGCGTTGATCACCCACTCCAACGGCGACCACACCCACGGCAACCAGCTGCTCGACGCGCAGGTGCGGATAATTGCCGCGACGGGCACCGCCGAGGAGATCGAGCACGGCATGGCGCCCGAAATGCTGGTGATGGCCAAGAATGCCGACCTGGGCCCGGCCGCGACACCATATTTACGAGAACGATTCGGGCCCTTCGATTTCGGCGGCATCACGCTGCGCAATGCCGACCAGACCTTCGACGACCGGCTGACCATTGAGGTCGGCGGCCGGATCGTGGAACTGCTGAATCTCGGCCCGGCGCATACCGCCGCCGACTCGGTGGTGCATGTGCCGGACGCCGGTGTGCTGTTCGCCGGGGACCTGCTGTTCATCGGCTGCACGCCGATCGTGTGGGCCGGGCCGATCGCCAATTGGGTCACAGCGTGCGACGCGATGATCGCGTTGGATGCCCCGACGGTGGTGCCGGGCCACGGGCCGGTGACTGATCCGGACGGAATCCGTTCGGTGCGAGCTTATCTCGCGCACGTCGCCGAGCAGGCCGAAGCGGCCTACCGCCGGGGCCTGTCGTTCGTTGAGGCGGCCGACACCATCGATCTCGGCGAGTATGCGAACTGGCTGGACGCGGAACGCGTGGTCATCAACGTCTACACGCACTATCGCGAATTGGATCCCGACACGCCGCAATTGCCCCCGATGGGCCTGCTGGCGATGCAGGCCGAATGGTTGGCCAAGCGCGGCTAGCGACCGGTGTCAGTGATGGCGGATTTTGGCGATCAACTTGTCCTTGGTGAGGCCCGAGTAGCCCGTCACGCCAAGCTCTTTGGCGCGCTTTTTCAGATCGGCGACTGACCAGTCGTCGTACGAGCCCGCTTTACCGCCTTTACGGCCCACCGACTTCTTGCCGCGGGCGGCGGCGGCGTTGGAGATCCGCGCGGCCTTCTCCTTAGAATTGCCTTCTTTCCGCAAGTCTTCGTACATCTTCTCGTTCTTGATCGACGAGTTCGGCATTGTGCACCTCCATCTAACGGCGTCGTAACAGCGACAGGATTCCCACGTTTTGCCCGCTGAAACTGTTCGCCTACGGTTGGCCGATGAGTTGCGCCGACGACGATGCAGAGCGCAGCGATGAGGAGGAGTGGCGCCAATGAGTTCTGTGAAGCTGGAAACACTGGAAGGCAACATCGCCGGGGTGACGTTGAACAGGCCGGATCGACTGAACGCCATCGACGGCTCGCTGATCGACGAGTTCGACAGCGCGTTGGATGCGCTCAGCAGCGGCGAGTTCCGGGCCGCGATCCTGACCGGCGCGGGCCGTGGCTTCTGCGCGGGCGCCGACCTGAGCGGTACCGGTCAGGCGTGGACGAAGAACGCACCGGACACCCCGGCGTTCAAGGTCAACTACGACGCCCAGGTTCGGCTGGCCGGCCTGTACACCCGGCTCTACGAGTTGCCGATCCCGGTGGTCGCCGCGGTCAACGGCGTCGCGGTCGGCGGTGGGCTGGCGTTCGCGTTGCACTCCGACATCCGCATCGCGTCGGAAAACGCCCGATTCGGGTCGGTGTTCATCAAGGCGGGGTTCTCGTCGATGGACATGGGCACCAGCTACCTATTGCCGAAGATCGTCGGGGCCGGCGTCGCTCGGGAGCTGATGCTGACCGGTCGCATCATCGACGCCGACGAGGCCTACCGAATCAAGTTGGTGCACCAGGTTGTACCGGCCGACGAGCTGATGGCGGCCGCGTTGAAGATGGCCCGCTCGATCGTCGAGAACAATGCTTTCGGTGTGTGGCAGACCAAGATCGGACTCAACGCCGCGCTGGATGCGCCCAGCCTTCGGCACGCGATCGAGATCGAGAACCGCACCCAGATTTTGACCGGGTTCACCAACAACCCAATCGAAGCGGCCAGGGCGCACATGGAGAAGCGCCCGCCGGTGTGGGATCCGATGTAGCGACCGCCGACGTTAGACTTTCGCGATCACTTTCTCGGCGAACCGCTCCAGGTTGCGGATCTTGGTGTCCAGCGGTTCGGTGTCCTGTCCCATGATGTAGGGGATCCGGAAACCGACGATCACGTCGGTGACACCCTTGTCTTCGAGCCGCTTGACGCCGTCGAGGGTGAAGCCGTCCACCGAGATCGCGTGGATCTCGAACGGGCCGGTCTTGCCTTCCTCGTCGCGAAGTTGCTTGACCCGCTTGATGAGTCGGTCGAGCTCGTCCGGGTCGCCGCCGCCGTGCATCCAGCCGTCGGCACGCGCCGCCCGTCGCAGGGCGGCGTCGGCGTGGCCGCCGATCAGGATCGGAATCGGTTGCGTCGGAGCGGGCGTCATCTTCGTCTTGGGAATGTCGTAGAACTCGCCATGGAATTCGAAGTAGTCGCCGGTGGTCAGACCGCGGATGATCTCGATACATTCGTCAATACGCTTGCCGCGCTTGGCAAATGGGACACCCATCAGCTCGTAGTCTTCCGGCCACGGGCTGGTTCCGACGCCGAGGCCGACCCGGTTGCCGATCAGCGCGGCCAGCGAGCCGGCCTGCTTCGCCACCAGCGCAGGCGGGCGGATGGGGAGCTTGAGAACGAAGAAGTTGAACCGCAGCGTCGACGTCACCGCGCCCAAGGCGGCGGTCAGCACGAATGTCTCGATGAAGGCCTTGCCGTCCAGGAATTCGCGGTTGCCATCGGGCGTGTAGGGATATTTGGAGTCCGACTCGAACGGATAGGCAACGCTGTCCGCAATGGTCATGCTGGCGTAGCCCGCCGCTTCGGCGGCCTTTGCCAGCGGGATGTAGAACGTCGGATCTGTCATCGCCTCCGCATAGCTGAACCGCACACCGTCTCCTCACCTTGATCCGCTTGGGTGTCCATTTCATCCTGTTCGGCGACGACACGTCGCGAAATGAACGGTACCCGCCGTCAAAGCCGGTTCTCGGGACCGATGAGGGCCCAGGCAATCCCGTTACGCCTAGGTCAGTAGCAGGTCCGCTAGGGGAAACGGTGGCGCTCCGACCCCCGAGATCGAGTGCGCCCCTTGCGGCGTCCGCTCGGTGATGCGAGCTTTTGCGCTGCGGTCGCCGACCGTCACAGTCACCGACCGGGCGTGCCTGACTTCGTCCGAAATATCCCCGAAAACAGTTCCCTGCCAATGGTATTGACCGTCGACCGGTTCGACATGGCCGGCCAGCTGAACGCGTACCTGCCAGGAGCTGTCGCCGACGGTCAGGGTCGCCGGGCCTTGGTAGCTATCGTCGCCCCCGCCGGACGACGATAGATCGAATGCAGAGGCTTCGATGCGCCGCCTCGGTTGATGGAGGTGGACCCGCTCGTTGAAAAGGCCCTGCGCACTACGGCGAACCTCGATGCGGGTGTTCTTGCCGAGCAGGCGCAGGCATTCGACGACGTAGCGCATCGCCGCCGCGAACTGCGGCCCGCCGACCGCGAAGTAGTTCGGGAAGCCGTGCACCGCCACGCCGAGGTAGGGCTCTGCGCCGTCGACCCAGGCCTGCTGGATGCTGATGCCGTGGCTGCCGAGCAGCGTGTCGTCCGCCAGCCCGGCCCGTACGGCGAACCCGGTGCCGTAGACGATCGCGTCGGCGTCGTGGTGGACGCCGTCGACAGTGCGCACGCCGACCGCAGTCACCTCCTCGATCGGCGACGTGATCACCTCGACGCGCCGCCGCCGCGCAACCCGCGGGAAGCGGCGCGGCCTTTGCACCTCGCGCCGAGGCGCCAGCGGGAAAACCTCGATACTTGCGCCCGCGCCGGCCATCTGGTCGATCAGCTCGCCGGCGCTGGAGTCGGCGCCGATGACCGCGACCCGCTTTCCGGCCGGGTCGAAGAAGTTGGAGGGCATCGCCGCGTGCATGGCGGTGCCGCGAAAGTCCCTGCGGCCCACCAGGTCAGGGACCATCGGGACGAATGGCGACTCGCAGGCGACCACGACACGGCCGCGGCAGACCTCGCCGTCTTCGGTGGCCAGGGTCCAGATGTCGGTGTCGTCGTCGAACACCGAGCTGACCACCTCGCGGTCGAAAATGAAGAAGTCGTGGATGCCGGCCGCCAGCAACTCGGTGGCGGCGTCGCCGTCGCCGATCAGCACGACGCCGTGGACGCGGTCGGTCACAGGAATCGGGTACGCGTCCAACCGCGGCGCGCCAGCGGGCCCATCAACCCGACCTCGGACAGAAATGCGGCCAGCGGAGCGAAACCCGCCACCTGAATTTCACGGCGGTGCGGGCTGGTGCGGGCGATCCGGCGGGCCTCGCGGGCGTTCATGCCCGCCCGCGCGTACTGGACCTTGTTGGTGAACAGATAGCGGAAGAACCAGCCGCCCAACCCGTTGACGTTGCCGACGAACCACCGCTCCGGCCGGCGCATCTGCGGCGCCCGGTTGCGCAGCCCGTCGCGCGCGAACTGGATGTGGCGGGCCTCTTCTGTGACGTGAATTCGCATGAGCCGCTGCACGATCGGCTGCAACTCGGGATCGTCCATCATCTGCCGTTGCAGCGAGTCGAAGATCTCCTCGCCGATCAGCGCGGCCACCCAGAGCACCGAGCCCTGGAAGAAGAAGGGCAGCGTATTGATGATCATCCGGTGATACAGCCGCGGGCGCACCGGCTTGGCGCCGACCCGCTCGATGGCCTTGCCGAACATCACCATGTGGCGGGTTTCGTCGCCGAGCTCGGTCAGCGCGTAGTGGGTGGACCGGCTGGTGGGGTCCTTGTGCATGATCTTGCGCAGCAGCGCCTGGTTCAGGATGTTCTCGAACCAGATGCCGGCCGACAGCGTGTTCACCAGTTCCTGGCGGGACAACTCGATCTGTTGAGCGCGAGTCATGTTGTCCCACATCGGTGTTCCGTATAAGGACACGATCTGGGGCGGCAGGAAGAACTTGTCCGGGTCCAGGGGTGCGTCCCAGTCGATGTCGACGACCGGCGCGTAGGACTTCTTCACCGACCCCTTGAGCAGTCGGTCAGCGAAGTCCTCCCGACCCCGGCCTACCGGCTT